>NZ_CP025198.1:0-312079 GCF_003325455.1 Acidipropionibacterium virtanenii | reverse complement strand
ATCTGCGCATTCGTCGAACCTGTCTGGACGAGCCTGAGCACCTCACGTTCCCGCGGGTCGGCGAGCCAGTCCACCAGGCCCTGCCCGCCCGCAGCGGACTGCCGGATGAACTCAGGAGCCAGCAACGAGACGCCGGACGCCACCAGGCGGACGGCCGCGACCATGTTCTGAGGGCTCACATCCTTGGTCAACGCACCGAGCACCGTCTGCCGCAGGGCACCGCGCACCGGCACCTCATCGGGATACGACGTGACATACAGGATCTTGCAGCCGCTCCCTGACGCCGCCAGCCCCGAAGCTACGGCGGGCCCCGTCATACCGGGCATCCGGACGTCGAGCAGCAGCACCTCGATGTCATCCCGGGAAACGCCGGCGATGGCGTCAGCCCCGGAGCCGTACATCCCGCACACCCGCAGGTCCGAGGCACCCGAGAGATAGACCCCCAGTTGACGACGTACCACATCGCTGTCGTCGCAGATCCCGACTCTGATAACCCCTCCGCTCATAGCCGAATCATAGCTCCCGGGGACGGCTTCCAACGGCCCGGGGTACGAAATGTCGACAATTGCCCGATCGGGCAGAGTTCGCCTGAACCTCTTGACGCCTCATCGACTTCAGGAGCAGAGTCCATCCTGTCAGTGCCTAGCCAATGCGAAAGGACATTTCAGTGAAGAAGTTCCAGGATAAAACGCTCTCAAGAATTGCAGTCATTTCGGCGATAGTTTCACTTGCCATGTCGTCTTCGACACTGTCGGCGTCGGCGGATTCAGGAGCACCTCGACCAAATCCACTGGCCTCAGACGACCGGCAGTCCGTATCAAGTTACCTCTCCGAATATGGCGCCTCAGAGCAACAAATCTCAAAAATCATCAGCAACCTTGAAAAAGGCATCCTTCCCGACGCAGCTAAAGGCGGCTCTCCATCCGCGACAAAAGAAGTGAAAGCCAATGGCGTAACGCAAACGATCTCTACCTATCCAGATGGATCAATGTCAGTGATAGAAGTTTCTGATCCAAGCGCGAAAACTAATGGGAACCTCGGAACCCGATCCGCCTCCGTAACGAGCTGCAAGAAGGTAGCGGCGCATACCTACCAGAATTGTTATGCACAAGCGAAAACTCCAGTTATCACCTGGAGCTTCAGATTCAACTTCGGCCCGAAAACAATCACAAAGCACTGGAACGGTGCGTACGCTTCCAGAGGCGCTGTCGTGTCGAACCCTCACTTTGTATGGATGAGTTCAACCGTCGAGAAGTACGGAGGCCAGCTCACCTATGGCGGTGTATACAGCGGAAGTAGCTATCTCAAGGTTGGAGTCACTCCAGACCATGCCACCGCTTCTCTCGTGAGTGCATAAGAGGAGGTGAGTCTCTTGGCTACAGAAAATGCCATTCTTATTCTCGTGATTGCCAGCTGTATTATCACACTCCTCGTATTGTGCATTCTTGGCGTCATTGGGTACAGGCTTCTGAAGTATCTCAAGAATGAGAGAAATCAGTAGCCCTTTCGTAGCCATCCAAGTGATGGGTGAGTTCCAGCGGCATCAGGGTCTATGTGAACCACACCCGAACTCATTTCGTGAAGCGTCCAAGACCGAACTACCGTGACCGGCAGCGCCGTAGAACGAATGGGTCCTTTCCACAGCGACCACCTCGCCCACCAGTGTTCCGATCAGATCGTCTTCAACCGCGCCAGTTGATAGGAGAACATGCACAGATGACACTGACTGTCGACGAGCTGACGGTGCAATACCGAAGGCGAACCGCCGTCGACGCGGTGTCCTGGCGGTTGGATGAGGGCTTCCACGCGCTGCTGGGCCCCAATGGCGCGGGGAAGTCCTCACTGCTGCGCGCCATCGCCACCCTGCAGCCGGCGTCGGGAATCGTCGAGCTCGACGGACGCACCGGGACGGCGATCCGCGAACAGCTGGGCTACTGCCCCCAGGAGAACCTCGGCAGATCACGGTTCACGGTGCGCGAGCACCTGGCCTACTTGTGCTGGCTGCACCGGATACCCGACTCCAAAACCCCGGCCGAGGTGGATCGCGTCGTCGAACTGGTATCTCTCACCGACCGTGCCGACGATCGCATCTCCGCCCTGTCCGGTGGAATGCGCCGTCGGGTCGGCATCGGCTCGGCCCTGGTGGGACGGCCATCCCTGGTGATCCTTGACGAACCCTCGGCGGGGCTGGACGTCGCCCAGCGTGAATCGCTGTCGGCAGTGCTGCAACGCGTCGCAGCCGACGCGATCACGATCGTGTCGACCCACATCGTCGAGGACGTGCTCGACCACGCCGACACCCTGACCGTGATGGATCAGAGCCGCTTCGTCTTCAGCGGGGCCTTCGACGAGTTCGCCGGATCACGCGATCTGGAGGCCGTGCGCTCCCGCTATCTGGAGATGGTGACGCCGTGAGCCGTGGCATCACCCTGTGGGGCCGCCATCACCACGTCATGCCATGCATTGCGGTGGCCGTTCTCGCCGCGGCGGCCGTGCGCGGCCTGGTGCTCCTCATCGCCGCCGACGGGGGCACGGTGGAAGTCGCGCCGCTGTGGGTGGCCACCGTCGCGGCCGTCCCGCCGTTGTTCATGTTCACCACCGAGACCGATGCCGACCGCGCTGCCCCGCGCTCCCTGGCGGCCCGCCGGTGGACGCTGCTGGGCATCGCGGTCCTGGTGTCCGGGCTCATCTCCCTGGCCGCCTTCCCCACTACCATCGGCGAGTGGGGATTCGTGGCCGCCTGGCGCGACGCCGTCGCCCTGCTCGGCCTGGGCCTGCTGAGCCTGACGGTCCTTCCTCCTGCTGCCATCTGGGTGACGCCGCTCGTGGCGGCCCTGGCATCGATGCTGTTCTCCTGGCCTCTCCACCCGACACTGTCCCTGGGGCTCTGGGGGGCGCTGCACGCACCCGCGGACGCATTCCTGGACCCTGGCGTGCCGAACCTCAGCATCCCGCTGTGCCTGCTGATCGGCGTCGCCGGGATCGCCACCTTCGCCAACGGCCTGACGTGGGCTCCCCGGACATTCACCTCGAAGGCCCAGCAGCCCCGCCAGAACGCCATGACCCATCGACGCTCTGGTACCCGAGGCATCAGGTCGGCCTCGCTGACCGTGCCGATGGCCTGCCTGGTGGCGGTGGTCTCGGCCTGGCCCTGGATGACGTCGCTGTCCGGGTGGGGCGGCAGCCCCAGACTCCTGCTGGCCTTTGAGGTGCCCGGCTCGGTCTTCATCGCCGTGGCCTGCGCGGTGCTGCTGGGAGTGGTGAGCGGCCAGTACCGATGGCGCAGCGGCGTCGCCGTATGGCAGCGGCTCTCCACGCGCCCCGCATGGACGTTACCCGCCCGGGCGGCAGGGAAAGCCGCGGCCACAGCCGTCGCCGCAGTGGGCGCACCGGCCCTGGCGATGGCGCTCGTGACGGCCGGCGACCTGGCCCGTCATGGGGTGGGCGCCGACGTCGTCGCCACCGAGTTCTTGGCCGGCTGGCCGCCCACTCTCCTCGTCCTGGCCGAGGTGGCCGTCGGCGCGGCACTGGGAGCCTGCGCGGGCTGGTGGACCGGCCGGATCTGGATGGCCCCAGCCTGCCTCATCGTTGCGCTGGCCGTGATGATCGCAGTACCCCGCCCGCCGGGCCAGGACGTCGACCGGAAGTGGGCTGAGCGCTACGGCTACACCGCCTGCCAGACGGTGCCCGGTCACGACGTCCGGGTCTGCGCCCCCGCTCCCGACAAGGGGTATCTGCCGGCCGCCGCCGCGTCCCTCTCACAGATCTACAGCCAGTCGCCTCATCCCGAGGCCCTGCCTCGCCTGGTACGCCTGACCACCACGGGCACCATGGGCGGCAATATCCACCCGAAGGGCTTGAACAACCCACCCGACATCGGTGCCCACGGCAGCCGCGGTCTCGCCCCGCCCCACCAATTCGCCTCTGACGCGATGTCCTCAACGGATGCCGGTAGATCCTTGGCCTATTCCACCGAGGCATGGTGCACCGGCACTGATCTGCTCGACCTGCAGAAGCTCTTCGGCGTCGACGAGTACGCGCAGACCCCCACCATGGACAAGACCCTCGCCGCACTGAAGACATGCCGGGTCTGAGCGTCGACAGCATCACGAGATGACGCGGATCTGGCATCGGGCCGCACCGGAACGGGAGATGCGCGCATCGGCCGTCACCAGAGTCAGGCCATGGCTCTCGGCCACTGCCACATATGCCGCGTCGTAGGCGCTGAGGTTCGCGCGAAGCTCGCAGACCCGGACCAGGGCCGGGACGGTCGGCAAGGTGAGCACCGTGACCCTCCCAAGCCAGGCAACGACCCTGGCCGCACGCTCCGGGCTGAGCGTGCCGGCCAGGCTCAAACCCCGGACTACCGACATCACCTCGATCCGCCAGTGCTCCGGCACCGCCCAGTCCAGATCCTCGCGCAGGATCCGCCGAGCCGAGAGAACCCGCGAATCCCGGTCGGCGTCGCCGAATAGCAGGGCCGCAGCGGAGCCATCGACGACGATCACCGCTCACCGTCCCTGACGGCCGGCGTCCAGAGCCTCCAGGACCTCGTCGGCCCCGAAGCCCGGCTCGTGAGGCCATGCCGAGATCTCGTCCACCAGAGCTGCATTACGGGCGAATCCAGCCTCCCGCATGACGACGTCGCGCAGAAAGCTGTTCAGGCTCTGACCGTTCTGACGCGCTCTCTCGGCGAGGAGGTCACGAGCATCCTCGGGGACGTCGCGGATCTGAAGTGCTGGCATGCATGCATTTTACATGCAGCCATCCCGAGCACCGCCTCTGCCCGAGCGCGCCGGCGGAAGTTGACCGACATGGGAACCTCATCGGCGGACCGGTTCTTCTCCGACATGGTCCCGCGCGCTGACCCGACCACTGGGGCCCGACCGGCTGGAGTACGAAATGTCGACAATTGCCCGATCGGGCAGAATCACTACCCGATCGGGCAGAGTTTCCGGTTCCTCCTTGACCACCCACAAACCCCACTGGAAAGATCCGGTTCGAGGTCAATGACAGATCCGGCAGCACTCATCGAGAGCCACGAACCCTCGATCGTTCGGTACAAGGAGGTGACGACACCGCGCGAGACTTCAGGACTTGATGCATACCGTTCTCTAGGGCCCAGTCGAGACCGACGAAAAGTGATCAGATCACGCTCTGACGACATCTTTCTGCGTTCCAAGACGGAGCCGTTCCTGCGTGAACGCGATGCACACGTGCGACGGCAGAATTCATGAAGGAGAATATCAATGAAAATCTCGAAGATCCGAAGCGCCTTGAGCGTGGCCGCTGTGGCGGCACTGCTCGGGGCGGGCCTCGCCCCGACGGCGTGGGCGAGCGGAGCAGGTGGAGGGAATTTCACCTGCGTGCAGACCAGTAGTGTGCCCAGAGTCGGGCACATCACATCCACCTACTACCATGCGAGCCGCTCACACTACGCGACAGCGAAAGGCCGAAGCTACCAAACCATAAGCGCTGGGGCGGGAAAAACCGCTAAGGCCGTGGCGGAGCGCGCTTCGAGTGGCAACGCCTGCTACTGGGGCTTCAACAGCTAGAGCTCCTTCGATCAGCGGGACCTTGGGTGAGGAGCCGGCCTCTTGACGACTGTCACCCAAGGCCCTGCCATCGAGGGATAAATCGCCGCGAGAGGATATCAAAGGTGCACCGGGTCGCACGAGCTTCTATTATAGTTTCGGTCATTTTTACCGCCGTGCTAACATTTCAGATTTTCATATCTGTTGACGAGGCCCAGCCCGCCGGAACACACACCACGTTCACTATCGACCATGTTGATTCTCCGAAAAAATCTGCCGCGCTTCGTGCGATTGATGAGTCGGCCAGTCGACTCCATATCAATATCTTCAAGATTCAGGCTGGAACGACCAACTCATTCCAGACCCGGACGTTGTACGCCTTCATCGGCGACCGGGACTCGCTCTCCCGCTCCGGTGGCTACTCCTACCCGATATTCTCTACTCAATCCCAGAGAACCACGATCACACCGGCGGACCGGATCACCACAGAGGACTTGCGCGGCGTCTACGCCACCAGCGCTGATCACTCCCAGATGACGTCGATCCTTGCCGATCTTCGCAAAGCTGGAATCAGTGCGGATGACTCGACCGCCACAGGTCTTGAGATCTTCGTGTACGCCTTGGGCCCGGCGAACCTCGGGGCTGCTTTCGTCATCGTGTACGTCGCACTCGCCCTGGCTTTGGCGTACTCGGGAACCACCAACCGCAAGGCTCACGCCATCAAGAGCCTGCACGGTTACGGTCGCGCGCCAATCCTGGGAGCCGAGCTCGGCAGTGCAGGGGCAACCTTCGGGCTCGGCCTCGCTGCCCTGCTGCTGGTCGGCACTCCGGTGCTCTGGGCGGTCACCAGGTTCCATCAGGTCTGGAGATTCGCCGGGTTCCTGGGCACAGGTCTGGGGGTCCTCGCTCTTCTGACAGCCGTCCTCGTCACCGTGCTGGGCGGAGTCGCAACCCTGCGGCACCGGATCCCCGAGGTGCTCAAAGGCGAACGCGCTCCCCTGGCCGACGGGGTGCTGGCCGCCGCCACGCAGGTGATAGTGCTCGCGGTGGTGCTGGCAAGCATCTCTGGAGCCATGTGGCGCATCGAGGCCGTCAGCCGAACGTCCCGTGAATTGAGCCGATGGTCTCAGATGCCTCCTGCATATGCCCTCAGACTCAGTACGGCCAGCACACACGACGACGACCTCCGTGACGCCCCGGCACTGACCTCCATCATCTCCCGCATGGACCGGCAGGGAACTGTTCTCATGACCGGATACAAGGGTGGCGAACTCGCCAATGGTGGCGATGGCACCACGCCACCTGGGCCCGAGGGATCCAACTCCATGATCGTCAACCCGAAGTACCTCGGTGTCCAGCCCGTCTTGGGCACCGACGGCCACCGGATCCGCAATATCGCGACCGCCCGGAATGGCTTCACCCTGCTGGTCCCCGCGTCCTATCAAGGTGACGTAGGCGCACTGCTGGCCACCTACACCAAATACTTCAAGGAATACAGCTGCCTGCTGGGCGCCCCTAAATCCACGCCACCTTGCGCCCCGCACGGCCGGGTGATCCGCACTGCCGCCGGACAACAACTGTTCACCTTCAAAGGCACCGATCCCTCTCCCGCGGAGGACCAGGAGAGAACATCACTGACCGATCCCGTCCTAGCGGTCGTCTCACCATCATCTGGACTCATCGGCCCCATGGAATACCTCTCCTACACCTCCCTGAACTCTGTGCTGTTCTTTGATGCCGATGACCTTGAGCAGCAACTGACCCGTGCCGGCATACGAGGCCATTTCCAGGGCATCGACAACGCCGCCGACGCCGTCACCGAGACCCTGGCCGCCTCCAGGCTCGAGCAGCGCATGGACGTCTTCGGGATATCCCTCGGCTTGGTGGTGCTGATCCTGGCGACCATGGTGAGCGCCGCCGTCTACTGCGACCGGCGCCGGCGAACCAGCTTCGTCCAGCTCCTCCACGGCTACGGCTTCACCCGTCGGCACGGGCCGTTGCTGGCCGGAGATCTCGGCCTGGCCGTCCTGACAGCCACCGCCACCATGATGATCGGCGGCATGCACCTCCCCCGCGATCTCGCGGCAGCCGCCATCCTCGTCGCCGCACAGGTCAGCGTCGCCGCGCTCTTCGTGAGGGTCTACGAGACCCGGTCCCGCGCCGACTTCATCAAGCGTCCCTGAGACAGGAGCAGCCCCCTATGACCGCCATCACCACGACCGCCGCCACGACGACGTCGCTCAAGGACGCCCCCTTCACCCTCACCGCGACAGGCCTCACCAAGACCTTCGGGAACCGGACCCTGTGGGACGGGTTCTCCTTCACCGCCGAATCGGGCACCATGACCGCGATCACCGGGCCCTCGGGCGCCGGCAAGACCACCCTGCTCAACTGCGTGGGCCTGCTCGAGGGATTCGACGCCGGCCAGATCGTCTACGGCCCGTGGTCATTCACCGGGGGGCCACGCCATCATGTGGGCGCCCGGGAGCGCAGCTGCCTGCGCGAGGTGCTCGGATTCCTGTTCCAGAACTACGGTCTGGTCGAGACCTGGAACGTGCGGCGCAACCTCATGGTGCCCCTGCGAAACCGGCGGGGGCTCACGTCCAGGGCCCGGGACTCCATGATCGCCCAGGCACTGGAACGAGTCGGCCTGCCCGGGACGCAGACGACCATGATCTACACCCTGTCGGGCGGGGAGCAGCAGCGCGTGGCCCTGGCCCGCCTCATCCTCAAGAACCCGTCCGTGGTGCTGGCCGACGAGCCGACATCGGCCCTCGACCACGCCAACCGCGACCTCGTCCTCGGCGTCCTCCGGCAGCTGGCTGACGACGGAGCCCTGGTCCTCATCGCCACCCACAGCGACCACGTCGCCGATCGCTGCACGGGCCAGGTTGGGCTTAGCCCGGCCGACCAGGAACGGAGACACGGAGCAGGCCAGAGGCCGGCCGCCACCAGTCCGTCGTGAACTCTCCGCCCCCGGCTGTCCGGACGCACCGGCCGGACCCTACGATCGTGCCCATGAACTCCCGGGCCGCCACCCTGCGCCGCTACCTGGGCAGTGGTCTGGTCGAGGTCGGCGACGACCTTCTGGGGATACCTCGTCTCGGTGTGGATCACCTTCCGCAACACCACGACCGCGCACGAGGACATCCAGGCCACCATCGTCTGAATCGGCTTCTACGCCCTGCCCTGGCTCATCGGACTGGCTCTGCGCAACACCCAGTTGTCCGAGCGCCGGCAACTCGCCGCTCGCGCCGAGGCCCAGCGCCGTGAGATCGCCGCAGAGCTGCACGACAACGTCACCCACGACCTGTCCGGCCATCGTCACCCAGGCCACCGCCGCCCAGAACGCCCTCAACCGGGGAGACCCCGACGTCGACCCCGCGAAGACCTCTGGCGGACATCGCCTCCAGAGGCAGTCGCACCGCCACCTACCTGCACAACCTCATGGCCCTCATGCGGGTGTCCGAGCCGTCGTCGGCCGCCGCCTCCTTCTCCCGCGAGCTCCAGGACGGCGCGGAACGCCTGGCCACGGCCGGATTCAAACTGGAGATCTACACCGACCACAACGTCGACGCCCTCCCCTCGGCCATCTCGGACGCCTTGGGGAAGATCACCCGTGAGGCCCTCAACAACATGGAGCAGTTCGGGGATTCGGGAGAGCCCGCAGAGGTCACCGTCTCCGCCGGGGAGCACCGCATCGCGGTGGCCTTCCGCAACGTCACCGGCCAGGACGAGCCCGCTGGCAGTCGTCCCGAGCGGCGGGGATCGTCGGGATGCGGGACCGTGCCGAGGCCATCGGCGGCACTCTGGAGACCCGCCTGTCGGACGGCTACTGGTCGGTGACGGCGTCAATGCCCATCACCAGGGTCGGCGACCAGATCACCCGACCCCGCCGGGTCGTCACGCCTTCCGACCCCGCCGGGCCGGGAACCGGCCCCGCCCCCTCGGAGGCAGGCAAATAACTCGGATGCAGTGGAATACAGCTGCATACGAGTCATTTGCCTGCCTCCGTCTGCCGACGTGGAGGTGGATGAGGCCCCAGGGGGCCGAGGCCAGCGACGGGGGCCCGACCCCCACGGACTCACCGCCGGGGGTTTGAAGGGGGTTGCCCCCTCACTTCAACAGATTGTCCGACAGCCCCAGCGCATGGTGCAGGAGCCACACCGGGTGGACGATCTTGACCCCCGACGACTTGGCGATCTGCCAGCGGCAGGTCTCGGTGTCGCAGACGCCCACGCCCTCGTTGTAGTTCTGCATGTGCTCGAAGACGCCCTTGCCGATCTTCTGCGCGGTGTCGTAGCGCTCGGCCTTCAGGCCGTAGGTGCCGGCGATGCCGCAGCAGGGCTCGTTGGACTCAACGACCGTGACGCCGGGGACCAGCTCCATCATGTCGATGGCCGGGAACCCCATTCCCTGGCTCTTGACCTGGCAGGGCTGGTGGTACGGCACCGTGAGATCGACCTCGCGCAGCTCGGAGAGGTCCAGGCGCCCGGCCCGGTACTCCTCCATGATGAACTCGCAGAAGTCCCGCGAGCGCACCGAGACGTTCTCCAGACGGGGATCGTCGACGCCCATGATCTCGTGCGCCTCATGCTTGACCATGCCGATGCACGAACCCGACGACGACACCACGGGAAGTTCGTTGTCGAACTTCAGCAGGTTGTCGCACAGGTTGAGGATGTCCTTGGTGGCGCCCTTGAACAGCCCGTTGGACTGCTTGGCCAGGCCGCAGCAGGACTGCTTGGGGACGAAGACCTCGTAGCCCAGGTGCTCCAGCACCTCGATGCTCTTCTTGGAGGTCTCGGTCTCGAAGTAGCCGCCGGCGCAGCCCTGGAAGAACACGACGGGGCCCTTGGTGGGCTTGACGTCGGTCTTCTTGCGGTGCTTGAGCCACTTGGCCAGGGTCTCGGTGTGGGCGGTGGGCATCGGGGCGTCGCGGTGGATCTTGATGACCTTCTCGATCGCCACGCGCAGCGGCCGGATTCCCAGCGCCCAGTTCGCCACCGGGGCGATGGGCGACAGGAGCATGCCCTCCATATTGGTCTCGGGGATGATCCGGTCCCTCAGCGGCACACCGTTCTGGGCCTTCATCTTCGCCGCGGCCTGCTCGTTGAGCTCGGCGATCTTGACGCCCTGCGGGCAGTTCAGCGTGCAGATGCCGCAGAAGTCGCACCACTCCAGGGAGTGGTCGACCGACGCCCCGTCGCGGAACCGCTCGGCCTGCGGGCCGTTGTACTTCGGTCCGGTGAACAGCGGGTTGGCCTTGGCGACCGGGCACACCGTCTCGCAGATGGTGCACTTGACGCAGTTGTCCAGGGAGGCGCGGGACACCTCGTGCCCGGCGAAGGTCTCCTCAATGACTCCCATTTCAGTTCCTTTCCGCGGTCTGGGCGGCCGGTGCGGCGACGGGCAGCGCGGCGAGGACGGCGTCGGCGGCCTTGACGGCCGATCCCAGCGCGATGCCCTCACCGGTCTTGTCCTGCCAGCGGGTGGCGCCGGCGAGCACCCCGCCGGCGGCGTAGACGTTGTCGAAGACGGGCACGCCGTCCTTGACGACCTTCATCGACGAGTCGACCTCGACGCCCACCTCGAAGAGCGGCTGGGGATCGCCCCAGTAGTCGCCGTGGGTGAGATGGTCGGCGTCGATGCCCTCGGGCAGCTTCACGGGCAGATCCAGCACCGTGTCGTGCACCGTGCCGTGGGAGTCCAGCCGCAGTGCCGCGGACTCGAAGCCGCCGGCGGCCAGGATCACGGCGTCGCAGGGAATCTCGCGCTTGTGCCCGGCGACCCCGACGGTCACCGAGGCGATCCTCCCATCGGCGGCGGTGCGGCCGACGACCTTGGAGCCGAGGATGAACTCGACCCGCTCCTTCTTGACGGTGGTGACGAGCTTCTCGTTGAGGCGCATGCCCGGCACGCACGGCGGCAGGGAGGAGATCTCGAAGACCGGCGCGCCGAGAATGCTCGAGATCTCGGCGAGGGCGGCCTGATGGTCGTCGAGGCCGAGGACGGCGGGCAGGCCGACAGCCTCCCCCTCGTTGACGAATCCCTTGAGACCCTCGGCGAAGGTGCGCCGGGTCTTCGGGTCGTCCAGGGCACGGGCGAAGGTGAGCCCGGAGGCGTCGAACTCGTTGGGGCGGGGCTCGAAGTCGGTCATCACCGCGCGGGCCTGCACCCTGCCGCCGTCGGGCAGCACGGTGCGCTCCAGGTTCTGGGCGATGAGCATCGGGTGGAAGTCCTTGAGCTGGGCGATCCCGATGATGACGACCTTGAGTCCGTCATGCAGCACCCCGGCGGTCATGGACGGCGGGATGAGAGCGGTGGGACGCACCGCGCCGACGGCGGTCGGGAGGTTGACGTTCTCCTCGCCGTCGCCGACGAGGAACTCGTCCCCGGCGATCTCCTTGAGGAAGCGCACCCCCTGGCGGACGGCGTCGGCCCCGATCTTCGCGTAGGGGTGGGCGGGGTGGGCTGCCGCGTAGTCGTCGATGGCGTCGAGCGGACGGGAGACCCGATCAGGCGTGTACCCGAGGATATCGATGGTGCCCTGGGACAGCTGCAGGCCGCCCAGGCCCTTGGTCACCTGGGTGACGCGTGCCCCGGCCCGGCGCAGCCTCAGGGAGGCGGTGAGCCCGGCGATTCCGGCGCCGATGACGACGACGTGAGGCTGGGCGCCGATGCGGGCGGCAGTGGTGGGAACAGCAGTGGTGGTCACAGTTCGACCTCGCTCTCGGGAACGGGAAGATGCTCGACGTCGAAGGTGCCCTGGAAGATCCAGTCGTCCAGTGCGGTCTGGCGCACCTGCTCGCCGAAGAGGATGGGCCACAGGCCTATCCAGCGGTTCTTGAGGAACAGACGCAGCAGGCCGGTGGCCCGCTCGACGTCGACAGCGCCCTCCTCCAGTGCGACGCCCGTGGCGCGCATCGAGCAGAAGCCGCCCTGGCAGGGACCCATGCCCAGACGCAGCTGACGACGCAGGTCGTCGAAGGTCGCGTCGGGCTGCTTGGCGAGCAGGTCGGTGAGCATCTTGCGGCTCATCAGCTCGCACTCGCAGATCACCTGGTCGTCGATCGGGTTCTTCTTCACGGGAGCCTTGGCCTTGGCCTCCATGTGGGAGGCGCGAGCCTTCTCGTTGACGCCCAGACGGTGGGTGATGAGGTAGTTCTTCCCATCAGAGGCGCCGGGCACCGGCTCCTGGTCGGTGGTGCAGGGGCGGTCGTCGCCGAGCTGCTCGCACATGACGTCGGTGACGTTCTTGGCCATCAGGCGGTAGGTGGTGAGCTTGCCGCCGATGATCGAGACGATGCCGTTGACGCCGTCGCGGGTGCCGTGGTCGAGGATGCTCATGCCCCGCGACATGTGGCGGGTGTCGGTGGCAGCGACCCTCTTGTCCTTGAACAGCGGACGGGCGCCGGCCCAGGCGTGGACGGCGCGGGAGTCGCGGAAGCCGGGGATGAGGGCCTCCCCGGAGTCGAACATCTGCTGGACCTCATTGCGCGGGATCGGCAGCTTCTGCGGATCGTCGGCCTTGACGTCGGTGGTGCCGATGATCGACACGGAGTGCACGGGCACCAGGATGTCGCCGTCAGCCGGGTAGATGCAGCGGTTGACGACGGTGTTCACCAGACGGTGGTTCATCGCGATCATGATGCCGCGGCCGGGCACGACGTCGACGTCGTGGCAGCCGACCAGGTCGGCGATCCGTCCGGCCCAGGGCCCGGCGGTGTTGATCACGAAGCGGGTCGAGATCTTGATGTCCTCGTCCTTGCGCAGGTCGTGGGCGACGACCGCGGTGACCTGATCGCCCTCGCGGATGATCTCGGTGACGGGGGTGTAGGTGAGCACCTGGGCGCCGTGATCGATGGCCGAGTGGACGGCACCCCAGACCATCTGCCAGCCGTCGACGGTGCCGTCCTGAACGGCGAAGGCCCGCTTGATGCCGGGGTTGAGGCGGGGTTCGCGACGCAGCGCCTCGGCGGTACTGATCTCGCTCCAGGGCACCTTCGACTTCGTGGCGCCCTCGGCCCACTGGTCGGAGAATTCCATCGGATCGTCGGGGGTGACGACGAACAGGCCGCCGGTCTTCTCCACGGCCTCGCCGTGGATCCGGGTGACGATCTCGTTCTCCTCGGCGCACTCGGTGGCCGAGCCGGGGTCTGAGACGACATAGCGCCCGCCGGAGTGCAGCAGGCCGTGGTAGCGGCCGGTGGTGCCCTGGGCCAGATCGGCCTTGTCCAGCAGGACGGCGGAGTACCCGCGCATCGCGACGTCCCGCACGACGCCCGCGCCGGTGGCACCGCCACCGACCACGACAACGTCTGCGTCCATGGTCCTCATGTCTCAAGCTCCTTCCGGGGCGCCGGTGGGTGAGTCGGTACCTGCCTGTGCGCCATTGCCAAGTCCACTACAGACAGTAGTTAACCATCCGTGAGTCACCTATTGCGGGATGCCGATGTGCACATATCCGGCGACACAGAGCACGGACGTGCAGTCCATTGCCACAGTTGTGCAGATCGACTGTTCGGCGCGACTTCCCGGATGTTTACGCAACGTCATTGTTGTGTAAATACCGGGTGCGCATTTCACTCGCTCGAGACGGGTTTCAGGAAGTATCCGTCCGAAATCAGGGCTCCAGCTAGCAGAATGCGCGCCTTGGTCGAGGCGGAGTCAGTTCACTAGGGTCTCTCTGCGAGTTCAGTGGCAAGGACCTCCGGGTCCGTGGCCCAGATCAGACCGTCCCACGGCTTGGCGACCAGTGGCCGACCGGGCGCTCGCCGCCGAAGTGCGGAGACCAGCGGATGGTGCTCGACCGGAAGCCACACCGTGATATCGAGATCCGCCTCCTGCCAGGCGTGCATCCAGTCGAGCGCCTCGACCACCTCCGGCTCCGGTTGCAGCGGCAGCGTCTCGTCGTTGGGCTGGCGGGGCCGGTCGGCCCGACTCCAGATGGAGGCCACCCGGCTCCACAGCGCCGGATCACCGGTCAGGCGCGCGCCGTACCACTCCGCGACGAAGTCGGTGTAGAACTCCATCGGATAGGGGCCGGCGGTGCCGTAGTGTCGATGAGCACCGCCCGCCCCACGGCCCCGTCGCGCACCAGTGCCGCGGCCGGGCCGCACCCGTACCCCAGGCCGACCACGGCGTCCCACTCGCGCCCGTCGGCCCGCACATCTTCCAGCACCTGGGCCGCCTCCATGACGGCCACGATCGTCGGCACGGTGCTCGCCGGCCAGGCCACGGCGTCGCCCATCTGACGGGCGACCTCGCCCAGGGATCCCGGCCCCAGTTGGATGTCGATGAGCAGCGTCGTCATGGCCCGGCTCCGCCCGCGAACTCAGTTCACCGGGGTCTCGGCCGGCTTCCCGTCGAGCACCGCCAGGATGTTCCGCGCCGCCAGGGCGCTCATCACGGCGCGGGTCGGGCGGGCGGCCGAGCCGATGTGCGGCAACAGGACGACGTTCTCCATCTCGAGCAGCCCGGGGGTGATCGAGGGCTCGTGCTCGTAGACGTCCAGCCCGGCCCCGGCGATCTCGCCGGCGCGCAGCGCCTCCACCAAGGCGTTCTCGTCGATGCAGGCTCCCCGGGCGGTGTTGATGACGAAGGCGGTCGGCTTCATCTTCCTCAACGCGGCGGAGTCGATGACGTGGGTGGTCTCGGCGGTCAGCGGACAGTGAAGGGAGACGACGTCGGAGACCCGCAGCAGCTCATCGAGATCGACCCGCCGGGTCGGTGCGGTGTGCGGGTTGGTGGTGTCGACGGCGGCCACGTCGTGGTCGTGGCGGGCGGTGTAGACGACGTCCATCCCGAAGGCGGCGCCGCGCCGGGCCATGGCCTCGCCGATCTGGCCCAGGCCGATGACGCCCAGGGTGGCGCCCTGCAGGCCGGCGCCCAGCATGAAGGTGTGGTCGTAGCGCCACGGGGTGCCGGCGCGCACCAGTCGCTCGGCCTCGCCCAGGCGGCGGGTGGCCATCAGCATCAGCCCGAAGGCCAGGTCGGCGGTGGCCTCGTGGAGCACCCCGGGGGTGGTGGTGACGACGATCCCCTGCTTGGTGGCGGCGTCGAGATCGATGTTGTTGAACCCGGCGGCGCACTGGCCGATGACCTTGAGCCTCGGGGCGCGGGCGAGCATCGCGGCGTCCAGAGGATCGGAGAGGGAACTGAGGACGGCGTCGGCGTCGACGATGGCCCCCTCGAGTTCCTCGCGGGTCATGAAGTGGTCCCCACCGACGAGGTCGTGGTCGGAGAGGAGTTCGAGTGCAGCGGGCATCTGGGGAGCTGTGACGATGATCCTGGCCATGGGGCCACGCTATCGCCGCGGCTCACCGACGAGGGCGCACCCCGGCACATCGACGGGCCCGGGCAGTGTCACCACGGGACCGGTGCCACCATGGGCCCGTGCACATCTCCACCGCCGAAACGGCTTGCAGCCGGTACGCCGCCCGACCGATCGACGAGTGTCTATCCGTCTGGCAGTCTTGAGACATGGTCGCCTCTCCCCTGCCCGCCCCGTCCTCCCCATGCTCATCGCAGCCCGTCGAGCTCATCGACCGGCCCGCGGCACCGAGTCTCGCCCAGATCGAGGAGCTGGCGGCGGCACTCAAGGCGCTGGCCGATCCCACCCGCCTGCAGCTGCTGCGACTCATCGCCGCCCACCCTGGCGCCAGTGCGTGCATCTGCGACCTCACCGGCCCGCTCGGCGTCTCCCAGCCCACTGTCTCGCACCATATGAAGATCCTTGCCGAGGCGGGCCTGGTCACGCGCCGGCAGGAGGGCCGCTGGGCCCACTACCGGATGAGCGCCGACGCCGTGCGCCGGCTCGGAGAGCGTCTCCTGAGCCTGGCCGAGCCCGCGGTACCGGTCGCCGAGCATTGCTGCTGACCAGGACATATTGATCGGTATCGATGTATCCGTTAGATTCATTCCATCGATGACCGTCGATCTGTTTGGAGGAGTCATGCCGAGTATCCGCGTCTACGAGCCGGCGCTGTGCTGCAACACCGGAGTCTGCGGCCCCGACGTCGATCAGGACCTGGTGACCTTCACCGCCGATCTGGATGCCGTGCAGCAGGCCGGAGCCGACGCCGACCGCGCCAATCCGGCATCGGAGCCGCAGGCCTTCGCCGCCAGCCCGGCGGTTCTGGCCTTCATGAACACGGTCGGCTCCGAGGGCCTGCCGCTGACCCTGGTGGACGGTGCCACAACGCTCACCGGCCGCTACCCGACCCGCGACGAGATGCTCCGGTGGACCGGCCTGGCCGCGCGGGAACCGGAGATCCCGGTGGGGGCGCACGTGATCCCTCTGACCGACGACTCGACCGGATGCTGCGGCGGCGCTGGGGCCGGCTGCTGCTGATGGAACACCTCGGCTTTCTCGCCGGTGCGCCCCGGCACCTCCTCCTCACCGGCAAGGGCGGCGTCGGCAAGACCACAGTGGCCTGCGCCGCGGCCGTCCAGCTGGCCCGGTCCGGTTCGCGCGTGCTCCTGGTGAGCACCGACCCGGCCAGCAACATCGGCCAGACCCTCGGCGTGACGATCGGCCGCTCCATCACCCCGGTCCCCGCCGTGTCTGGGCTCTCGGCCCTGGACATCGATCCCCAGCAGGCGGCCGAGGACTACCGCAGGAGGGTCCTGGCCCCTCTCGAGGGCCTGCTTCCCGATCGCGAGCTCGCGACCATCACCGAACAGCTGTCGGGATCATGCACCACCGAGATCGCCTCCTTCAACGAGTTCACCGACCTTCTGGCCGACCCGGCCGCCACCTCGGACTTCGACCACATCATCTTCGACACCGCTCCCACCGGCCACACCCTCCGGCTGCTGCAGCTGCCCGGGTCCTGGACGGGCTTCCTCGACGACGGGAGGGGCGACGCCTCCTGCCTGGGGCCGATGAGCGGGCTCGAGAAGCACCGCTGCGCCTACCGTGCCGCCGTCAACGCCCTGGCCGATCCGGCGTCCACCCGGATCGTGCTGGTGACCCGGCCACTCAGCTCCGCGCTGCGGGAGGCCGGTCGCACCCGCGACGAGCTCGCGATGCTGGGGATCGACGCCGACCACCTGGTCATCAACGGGACGCTGCCGACCGGAGACCCCGACCCTCTGCACACCCGGATGCACGCCCGCCAACAGGACGCCCTGGCGCAGTGCCCCGAGAACCTGGCAGGGATGCACCGGGACCAGATCCCATTGCGTCCGGGCACCATGATCGGCACGGACGCCCTTGCCGGCCTCTTCGACGGCGAGGTCCAGGTCCCGGCCGCTCCCGGCGATGAACCGAGGGCCGCCTCATATCCGGGCATCGGGGCGCTGGTCGATGAGCTCGACGCCCGGGGCCGTGGGCTGGTGATGACGATGGGCAAGGGCGGCGTCGGCAAGACCACCGTCGCCTCCGCCGTCGCGGTGGCCCTGGCCGACCGCGGCCACCGCGTCCGCCTCACCACCACCGACCCCGCCGCCCACCTGGAGGCCACGCTGGCCGGCCGGGTACCGGGTCTGAGCGTCGACGCCATCGACCCCGGGATCGCCACCCAGGCCTACAGGGACCACGTCATGGCCACCAAGGGCGCCGCCCTCGACGAGGCGGGACGCCAAGCACTGGCCGAGGACCTGCGCAGCCCCTGCACCGAGGAGGTCGCGGTCTTCCAGGCCTTCAGCAGGGCCGTCGACGACGCCGTCGACGAGTTCGTCGTGATGGACACCGCGCCCACCGGGCACACCGTTCTGCTGATGGACGCCACCGGGGCCTATCACCGGGAGACGATCCGCCTGGCCGGCGGCATGGAGACCCCGAGCACCCCGCTGATGCGCCTGCAGGACCCCGAACACACCCGGATCATCATCGTCACCCTTCCCGAGACCACTCCCGTGCTGGAGGCCGCCGGGCTGGAGGATGATCTGGCACGCGCCGGCATCCGCCCCTGGGCGTGGGTCGTCAACAACGCCCTGTCCGCCGCCCGGACCCGCTCCGGGATCCTGGCCGCGCGGGCCGCCACCGAGGCTGAGCAGATCGACGCCGTCACCCGGCGGGCGTCGCGGCTCGGGGTCATCGCGGCCCGCGGCGCGGACCCCGTGGGCCTTGCGGCACTGCGATCCCTCGTCGCGCAGAGCGAGCACGTCTCATGACTGATGTCCCCCGCCCCTCGGTCCTGTTCATGTGCGTCCACAACGCCGGACGCCCCCAGATGGCCGCGGGCTGCCTTCGGCATCCGGCCGGCGACCGGATCGATGTGCGCTCGGCCGGGTCGGCCCCCGCCGAGCAGCTCAACCCCGGCGTCGTGAAGGCGATGGCCGAACTGCTCGGCTGAGCCCTCGCCGCTCCCCTGATCGGGATTCGGGCGGGGCACGACCCTGCCCCGCGACAGATGAATGCATGCTGCAACAATTGCTCCATGCATGTTTCTGCGAGAAGCACTGAGGCGGCGGCCGGCGGCCCGGATCCCGGCGCCCTGGTCGACGAGGCGATGGAGGCCTCCCGGGCTCTGGTCGACATCGCGGCGCGCTCTCTCATAGGGGTCGGCGACGAGGTCACCCTCCCGCAGTACCGGGTTCTGGTGCTGGTGGACAGCGGGGGCCCAAGCCGCAGCGTGGACATCTCGCGGATCCTCGGCGTGCATGCCTCCACCGGCTCCCGACTGGTCGACCGGCTCGTCTCCAAGGGCCTCGTCGACCGGCGCACCGATCCCCAGGACCGACGTTCCAACACCTTGTCCATCACCCCCGAGGGCCACTGGCTGGTGAACCGGGTGAACTCCAGGCGCCGGGAGGAGATGCGCGACCTGATGGGACATCTGGACGCCGGGCAGGCCGGCACCGTGCTCACAGGGTTGAGGATGTTCAGCGCCGCGGCCACCGCCTCGGGTCATGGGACCCCGGCCGCCCAGCCGCCCGCCCCCGATGACACCGAGGAGACGCGATGAGCCGCCGGGGTGGTCCCGCACGGCCGGACCCGCGACGGACGCTTTCCGGGCGGGCGGGCCGAGACCCGGCATCCAGCCTCCGGGAGCGCTGGAAGAACCTGCTGCGCCGATTCCGCTCCGCCCTTGTCCCCCACCGCCCCACAGCCTTCCGCGACTCCCTCAACCGCTGGCTGCTGATGGGCGTGGTGATCGGGATCGTCTCGGGGCTCGGCGCGATCCTGTTCTACTTCTGCCTGCACACCGGCACCCGGTGGCTGCTGGAATATCTCGGCGGCTACACCCCGCCCAGCACCGCCGGGGAGGGCGACGGCACCGCCGGATCCGGGTTCACCCGGCCCTGGGCGATCCCCCTGGTGGTGACCGGCGGGGCGCTGGTCTCCGGGCTGCTGGTCCACTTCGTGGCCCCGGACGCCAAGGGCCACGGCACCGACAACGCGATCCGCGCCGCCCACCACGACCCCACCTCGCTGCGCGGAAAGGTGGCGGCGGTCAAGATCGTCGCCTCCTCGATCCTCATCGGCTCCGGCGGCTCGGGAGGACGCGAGGGCCCCACCGCCCAGATCAGCGCCACCGTCATCTCCAGCCTGTGCCGGCGTCTGCGGATCAGGACCCCCGACGCCCGGATCGCGGTGATCGCGGCCACCGCCTCGGGCATCGGCGCCATCTTCCGGGCTCCCCTGGGCGGAGCGCTGCTGGGCGCCGAGCTGCTCTACAAGGACGACCTGGAGGCAGACGCGATGATGCCCTCGCTGATCTCCTCGATCGTGGCCTATGTGGTGTTCGGCTCGGTCTACGGCTTCGATCCGATCTTCGGCACGATGAGCGGGGAGGTGTTCAACCAGCCCCTCCAGCTGCTCTGGTTCGTGGTGATCGGGCTGGCGGCGGGGGCGATGGGCAGGCTCTACTGCGTCGTCTTCTACCGCGGTTGCGACTTCTTCGACCGCCTGCCCCTGCCCGGCTGGCTCACCCCGACCATCGGCGGGCTGTGCGTGGGCCTGCTCGGGCTGGCGGTCCCGGCGGCCCTGGGCACCGGCTACGGCACCATCGCCCAGCAGATGATCCCCGAGACGCTGGCGTCGATGCCGCTGCTCATGGTGCTGGCGATCCCGTTCGCCAAGATCGCCGCCACCACCTGGTCCATCGGCTCGGGCGGCTCGGGCGGGGTCTTCGGGCCCGGCATGGTCATCGGAGGATCCACCGGCGCCGCGGTGTGGCGCCTGCTGGAGGGGCTGCCCGGCATGCCGGCCTCCCCCACCTCCTTCATCGTGGTGGGGATGATCGCCTGCTTCGGGGCCGCGGCCCACGCCCCGGTCGGGATGATGCTGATGGTCGGCGAGATGACAGGCAACCTGTCCCTGCTGGCCCCGGCCATGATCGCGGTGGCGGTGGCCTCCCGGGTGGTGGGACCGGTCTCGATCTACCGGTCCCAGCTCGTCGACCGTCTCGAGGGCCGGAAGGTGCACGCGGCGATCCCGGCCCACATCCGGTAGGCCGGGCCAGGGCCGCGGGCTCAGCTCTTCTCGCTCCCGGAATTATCGGCGTCGACCAGCCTGTCGCCGGGGGTGGTGACCGGCTTGAACGGGTCCTGACCGAGTTGTCGAGTGCGCAGGATGCCGATGCCGAAGAGCACCACGGTCAGCGCGAAGGTGGCCAGGATCTGGCTGCGGACGCCGGCGTCGGTCATGCCCAGGCCGATGATGCCCACCAGCACGATGAGAGTGAGCCAGGACAGGAACGGGTAGCCCCACATCTTGAACGGCAGCGTCTCGCCATTCCTGTCGGCGCGACGGCGCAGGATGATCTGGGAGGCGATGGTGAACAGGTAGGTGACGATGATCGTCGAGCCCACCACGTTGAGCAGCACGTCGAGCACCTTGGCGCCCCAGACGTAGGTGAGCACGACGCACACGTATCCGAACGCGACGCTGGACAGCACCGCGGCCACCGGCACGTTGCGGCGGTTCTTCCTGGTCATGGCCTTCGGCGCCAGACCGCGGGTGGCCAGCGATCCGAGCATTCGGGAGTCGCCGTAGAGGTTGGCGTTGAGCGAGCTGAGCACGGCCAGCACGATGATGAGGGTCAGCACGGCGTCCGCACCGGGAATCTTCGCCAGATCGAGGACTGCGACGAAGGGGGAGGAGGCCAGCTTCGGGTTGTCCCAGGGCAGGGCGAAGACCATGATCGCCACCGAGCCCATGTAGAAGACCAGGATGCGCCAGATGATGGTGTTGATGGCCTTGCCGACGTGCTTGCGCGGATTCTCGGTCTCGGCGGCGGCCACCGCCACGATCTCGATGCCGCCGAAGGCGAAGATGACGATGAGCAGGCCGGTGGCCACTCCGCCCCAACCGCTGGGCATGAATCCGCCGTGGTGCAGGAAGTTCGACAGACCGGGGGCCGGGGTGGGCAGCACGCCGACCAGCAGCAGGACGCCGACCACCAGGAAGGCGACGACGGCGGCCACCTTGATGAGGGCGAACCAGAACTCGAACTCGCCGAACTTGTCGACGCCGAGCAGGTTGATGACGGTCAGCGCCACCATGAAGATGAGGGTGAGCAGCCAGTCGGGGGCGATGGGCCAGACGGCCAGGAAGATCTGGGCGGCGGCGGTGCCCTCGGCGGCCACCACGACGGCCAGCTCGACCCACCAGACCCAGCCCATCGCGAATCCGGCGGCCGGGCCCATGGCGCGGGCGGTGTAGACGGAGAAGGCTCCCGAGTCGGGGTGGGCGGCGACCATCTCGCCGAGCATCCGCATGATGGCGATGACGACCAGGCCGGCGACGATGTAGGCCACCAGCACCGAGGGTCCGGCGGCGGCGATGCCCTTGCCCGAGCCCAGGAACAGCCCGGTGCCGATCGCGCTGCCGAGGCTCATCATCACCAGATGACGGCCCTTCATCTGCGGGGCGGGCGCTGTCGTGCCCGGAGAGGCCTTGGATGAGGCCGAGGTATCGGATGGGCTCGACACGTGTGCTCCTAGATCGTGAGACGCCAGCACATCAGCCTAATCCGCCGGCGGCCCCGACGCCGTCACCGACCCTGATTCGAGACGCCGGCCCGGATTCGGGGCAGGAGGGGACTTCTCATCGCACCCCGGACACCCCAGAACTCGCTATGCGCCTCGAACTCGGCGTTGGCCCTCTAGCAGGAGGGCCAACGCCGAGTTCGAGGCGCATAGCGACGTCACAGGGTTCTGCGGTCAGGCATCGAGGGACCGGCGCTCCTCGGCCATGGTCTCGCGGATGTGGTCGAGGATCTTCTCCAGCTCGTCGAGGTGATCCATGTTCAGACCCCCGAAGACCACCCGTCGCACCATATCGGCGTGCCCGGGAGCGGCGGCGACCACGGCGTCCCAGCCCGCCCCGGTGAGCCGGACCAGCTGGCCGCGGCCGTCACTGCAGCAGGACTCCCGGCGCACCAGGCCACGCTTCTCCATCCGGGTGAGCTGATGGGAGAGCCGGGACCGCTCCCAGTGCATCGCGTCGGCCATCGCGACCACGCGCATCGACTGGTCGGGAGCCTCGGAGAGACTCACGAGCACCTCGAAGTCCTGGAGGGACAGCTCGGTGTCACGGGCGAGTTGCTTGTTGAGCAGGGCGGGCAGGCCGTTGGTGACGTCGAGCCACAGACGCCACACGCGCTGCTGGTGATCGTCGAGCCACGGAGCGTCCTCAGTCATGCGCCCGACCCTCTCACGCGAATCACTCGCGGAATAATTCTCGGATCCAGTGGTTGACATGTCATCAATGATGCGTCATAGTTGGTGACACGTCAACAAAGTGAACATCCACACACAGGAGACACGATGACTTCTCTCGCTGAGCTCAACGGCAGCTACACCCTCGACCCCGCCCACACCCGCCTGGGCTTCGTGACCCGCCACGCGATGGTCACCAAGGTCCGCGGCTCCTTCACCGATTTCGAGGGCGCTGCCTCGGGCAACGGCGCCGACCCGTCGTCCGCCAAGGTCTCGGTCACGATCAAGACCGACTCCTTCACCACCGGTGTCGCCGACCGGGACGGCCACATCAAGTCGGGCGACTTCCTGGAGGTCGACAAGTTCCCGGAGATCACCTTCGTCTCCACCTCCGCCGCCGTGAAGGGCGAGGACCTGGAGCTCACCGGCGACCTCACCATCAAGGGCGTCACCAAGTCGGTCACCATCCCCTTCGAGTTCGACGGCGAGGCCAAGGACCCCTTCGGCAACACCCGCATCGGCTTCGAGGGCAAGCTCAAGATCTCCCGCAAGGACTTCGGCATCACCTGGAACGCCGCACTGGAGACCGGCGGCGTGCTGGTCAGCGACGACGTCACCCTGGAGCTCGAGGTCAGCGCGATCAAGCAGGCCTGAGCCCGCGCCTCGCGGCAGCGGGGCCCTGGCGCCAGGGGGGCCGTCCCACATCGTGTGGGACGGCCCCCTGCGTCGCGTCCGGGCGCTTCTCTAGAGTGGGTCCACCGACCGAGGAGACCCCATGACGGTGAGATTCCTGCACACCTCCGACTGGCAGCTCGGCATGACCCGGCACTATCTGGCCCCGCGCCCCGGCGGCGAGGACGACGCCCAGGCCCGGTTCACCGCCGACCGGATCGAGGCCGTGCGGCGGATCGGCGAGATCGCCCGCGACCAGGACTGCTCCTTCGTCGTGGTGGCCGGGGATGTCTTCGAGACCCAGAACGTCTCCCGTCGAGTGGTGGCCCTGGCCTGCGAGGCGATGGCCTCGATCGGGCTGCCGGTCTTCCTGCTGCCGGGCAACCACGACTCCCTGGAGCCCGGCTGCATCTGGGACCAGGATCTCTTCACCGACCGGTGCCCCTCCAATGTCACCGTGCTGCGCGACACCGAACCGATCGACGTGGCCGACGGCGCTCAGGTGGTGGGCGCCCCGCTCACCTCGAGGCACCCCTCCTCCGACCCGATCGCCCCGGTGATCGCCGATCTGGCGCCCGACGGCACGACCCGGATCCTGGTGGGTCACGGCCAGCTGCCCGGCCTGTCGGGCCAGGATTCAGAGGAGACCGAGGTCGATGCGACGGCCATCAAGGAGGCCGTGAACAGCGGCGCGATCCGCTACGCGGCCCTGGGCGACCGGCACATCCGCTGGCCCGAGGACCCGCACGCGGCGATCCGCTACTGCGGCACCCACGAGACCACCCGGTTCACCGACGCGGGGCGCGGATCCGTCGACGTCGTCGAGGTCTCCGGGGGCCGCGTCACCGCCACCCCCCACGAGGTGGGACGGTGGCTGCACGCCAGGGTGAGCCGCGAGATGGCCACCGACGAGGACATCGACGCCATGGCCGCCGAGCTGTCTGGCTTCAGCGACCCGACGCGCACCATCGTCCGCTACGACCTCCACGGTCACCTGTCGGTGGCCCAGAACGCCCGCCTGGAGGCCCTGCTCGCCGACCGCCAGGAGGTCTTCGCCAGTCTGGAGCCCAGCGCGGACCGCCACGATCTGGTCGTCACCCCTGACGGCGGCGACCTGGACGGCATGGACCTGCCGGGCTGGGCGGCCTCGGCGGCCACAGAGCTGTCGGAGGCGGCCGCCTCCTCCCCGACCGCGATCGACGCCCTGGGGCTGCTGCGACGTCTGGCGATGGCCTCACCGCCGGGACGCGCCGAGAACCCGGCAGGCGAGGAGGCACACAGCGGGGAGGCACACAGATGAGACTGCACCGGATCCATGTGGAGAACTTCAAGTCCGTGGAGGATCGCACCCTCGAGCTGCCCGACACCGGCCTGGTGATCGCCGAGGGGCTCAACGAGGTGGGCAAGACGTCGATGGTCGAGGCCCTCGACATGCTGCTGGACCCGAAATTCAAGGCCACCTCGAAGCGCGCCGAGGTGAAGGCGGCCCAGCCCTACGGCACCGATCTGCCGGTGATCGTGGAGGCCGAGTTCACAGTCGGCGGCGTCCGGCTCGTCCATTCCAAGCGCTTTCTAGCTCAGCCGGCCGCCCGCCTGGAGTTCCTCTCGGGGCCGCGGGCCGGGGATGTGCTCACCGATGAGCGCGCCACCGACACGATGGCCGAGATCTGGCAGGGCACCGACCAGACGCTGTGGCGCGCCCTGCGGCACATGCAGTCCGACAGCCTGGAGGCGCTCTCGCTGAAGTCCTCGACGGCACTCACCTCGGCCCTCGACCGGGCGAGTCGCATCGAGGACGCCGGCCCCGGCGATCATCGGGCCGATGACACCACCCTGCTGGAGGCCGCCGAGAAGGAGTTCGCGAAGTACTGGACGGGCACCGGGAAGCCGGGCAAGCAGCTGAAGGACGCCACCACGGCCCTGGAGCGGTCCGAGGCCGAGCTGGCCGTCGCCAGGCGCGACCTCGACGAGGTGGACACCGTCGTCACCGAGCTCCAGACCGCCGAGGAAGACCTGCGCGCCCAGCGGCGGGATGTCGGGAGGCTGGAGAAGGAGTCGGCGGCCGATGCCACCGCTTTGAAGGCCCTCGAGGGGCTCGAACAGCAGGTCACCGAGGCGCGGCGGACCGAGCGCGACGCGCAGCAGAGGCTGGACACCGCCGCCTCGGCGCGCCAGGCGCGCCGGCAGGCCGTCGAGGAGGTGGACACCGCCAGGCAACAGGTGAGCGAAACGAAGGCAGCGGCCGAGAAGGCCCATGACGCCGCCGGGGACGTCGAGGAGGAGTACCGGGAGGCCGACGAGCGGTGGGACGCCTGTGAGAAGGCGCGTCTCGACGCTCGCCGGGCCTGGCAGGAGGCTCGGGCCACGGTGTCCGGTCTGCGCGACCACGACCGGCTGGCTCGGCTGGACGCCATCATCGGCCGGCTGTCGGGAGTGCGGATCGAGCTGCGCGAGGCCGAGGGCCGGCTGGAGGGAAACCTCGCCTCGGCGAAGGGGCTGAAGGCCGCCGAGAAGGCATCGGCCCGGCTGGCCGCCGCCCGCACGAAGCTCGAGGTCGCCAGCCCCCGGATGAGGATCGAGAGGCTGGACGACGACGCCCCGGCGCTGGCTGTTGACGGGCGCCCGATCGAGGATGAGGGGGACGGCGGCGCCGTCGACCGGGTGGTGGACCGCCCGGCGGTCGTCGAGGTCGCGGATGCCTGGCGGATCACCGTCACCCCGGCCTCCGACGTCGACAAGCTCGCCCACGATGTGGAGCGCGCCGAGCGCGAGCTCACTCAGGCACTGGAACCGATGGGCGCAGCGACCCTGGAGGCCGCCAGGGAGCTGCTGGCGGCCCGGGGACGCGACGAGAGTCTGGCCACCGGTCTGCGCGAGCGACTGGAGCGGGAGCTGGCCGACGTCGACGAGTGGGAGGACGACTCCCAGGAGCGGTCGGTGGCCGGGCTGACCGAGCTGCGGGCCAGGGTGGCCGCCAGGGTCGGGGATGCCGCAGGGGACGACGCGGACGCGGACGACACCGGGGCTGAGGCCGGCTCAGGGGACGTGGGAGACGCCGGGCTCACCGTCGGGCAGGCGGAGGAGGCCGCCGCCCGGTGCGAGGCGGCCCACGACGAGGCCGAACTGGCCGAGAAGGCGGCCCGGGCGGCTCGCGAGGCGGTGGGTGAACGGCGCAGCGCGGCCCGCGAGGCGGATTCCGCGGCGGCGTCCACCCTCACCGCGGCCCGTGGGCAGGCCGAGAGGCTGGCGGCCAGGCTCGAGGAGGCCCGCGGCATCGCCACCGATGAGGATCTGGACGCCCGTGTCGAGACCGAGGACACCGCCCACTGGGAGGCCGAAGGGGAGCTTGAGAAGGTGTCCGGGGAACTGGCCGAGCACTCCCCCGATGAAGTCCGCGAGGCCGCCCGGGCCTCCCAGGCGCGATTCGAGAAGGCTTCCGATCGGCTCGGGCGCACCGGCACCCGGTGGGCCGGGCTCGACGGTCAGCTCAGGGGGATGGACCGCTCGGGGCGCCAGGACCGCTTCGACGACATGGAGGGCCGGGTGCACCGGCTGAGGATCGAGGTGACGGCCCTGACGAAGAGGGCGGACGCCGCACGGCTGCTGCGCGACACCCTGGTGAGGCACCGCGACGAGGAGCGCCGGCGGTATCTGGAGCCGTTCACCCGCCAGATCGAGACACTCGGGCGCGGCGTCTTCGGCGCCGATCTGGCGGTGCGGGTGGACGATTCACTGACGGTGACGCAGCGCCAGCTGGGCGGGAAGTGGCTGGCCTGGGATCAGCTGTCGACCGGGGCGAAGGAACAGCTGGGGCTGGTGGTGAGACTGGCCACCGCGCGGCTGGTGAGTCCTGAGGACGGCGTCCCGGTGATTCTGGACGACGCCCTGGTGTACTCCGACCGGGTGCGCTGCGGTCGGATGCTCAAGGAGGTCTCCAGCGGCTCGCAGGCCAACCAGGTGGTGGTGTTCACCAGCGCCCCGGAGCGTTACGACGCCGTCGACGCGGTCCACGTCGACTTCCGATGAGGCACGGCGCGGCGGAGGAGCCACCTAGATGAGGCTGGATACCGGGGCCACGGATCGGCGAACGCTCAACGAGGCAGGATTCCCTCCACAGCGGTCCCCCGGCCCTCCTTGTCCCACGCAACCACCATGTGCAAGACCTCGCCAATTCCGCTGCAGCCAAAAATGACCGGCCATGAACCTGTCCAACTTGAGACATCCTGGTCGCTCAACCGTATGTCGATACAGTCCCGATGGGCGGTGACATGCAGGTCTGCGCATCCGCTCTCGTCACTGTACTTGTCAAGGCGTACCGCGGCCCCCGGAACATAGAACGACGGAAGCGCCGACACATCATCCACATCGGCCCTGCCCGTAGTCACCAGAGTGATCTGGGTTATTGACTCCTTCTCGGGGTCTTGACTGAACTCCACGAGAATGTCGTTTCCGGTAGCCACGACCGGAATTGGCGGGACTGCCGCCTTGTAGTATGAGTCCCATGTGATAGTGACAGGAATATAGTAGTCAAAGTCTACGTAAAGACGGCTGACGGGCGCTGCGTTGTTGAGCTTGAGCACCTGCTACCTCCCGGTGTCCTGAATGGTCATAGACTGTGTTCCCAGCCGATTCCCTTGATGGAGCAAAATCTATCCGGCTCTTCGCGATCCGGAGCGTAGTTTTGGCCGGCCAAGGCCCGCGGGATCGCTCGCTATGGATGCTGAAGAGCCATCAACGCTCACGCGCCGTCGACCGGGGTCATCGCGATGTCCGCACCCGCTCCGCGCCAGCGGTCGAGGTCGGATGGTGTCTCGCCGTGGAGGATGACCTTGAAAGTGATCGGGCCATGGTCCCACCAGTTTCCGGCGTCCAAAGTAGTGCCGAACTCCTGTGCGGCGCCGTTGAGAACGTCCACGAGATCAGGGAGTCGAATAGACCGGGCGTCTTTGAGCATCTGTTCGGAATGGGGGATGGCGATGACTATACCGAGGCCGAAATCGGTCCGCTCGGGCGACAGGCTCATCCAGTCCAGGTCGCAGATGCACTCATCGAAGGCAGGCCAGTTCTCCCCGAAGTACCATGGGAACTGCAGCGCTGCGGAGAACTCGTCGATCATCGTGTCGATAGTCCGGCACTTGTGCCCGCGGACTGAACGAACGACATATCCTCTGTTATGGAGGCGCGTGGCAAATCCATCGAATCCCTGCCAGTCGGCCAGGACGCCGATGAATGTCTCGTCTATGATGTCGAGATTTACTGTGTTTTCCATGGTCAACGACCTCTCACGACGTTCTTGTGTGGGTGGGGTTTCGGTGATGACGCCAGACTCACCCAGAGATCCGGTGCTCCCAGAGCTGCAGGCGGTGGAAATACCGAGCACCAGCCCCGAGGGATCGGAGCGGCCGACGGGGTTCCCTGCCGGGTACTGCCGGAGATCGCCGGCGTCCAGGAGGCGGCGGGCTGAGTGGAGGTCCCGGTGGATGACCGGGTCGGTCGTTTCTATGTTGTCGATGACCTGCTCTCCTCGAGATGAAAGGGCTTCACCCGTATACCCGTCCTGATCTGTGGGCGTACCCGGCCAGGCTGTGGCCGGCTTCCCTTGGCGGTGGGTGTGTCGGGGTCAGGTGACTTCCCGGATGAGGAAGTCTCTGGGGCTGGCTGCGGCGATGATCTCGGCGAGTTGGCGGCGGACCAGGATCTGGCGGAAGGCTTCCAGGCCGTCGCCGAACCATTCGGGGCTGGCGGCGATGTCGACATCGGCCAGGGGTGGTGTGATGTGCAGCGGGGGGAGGAGTTCGGGGGCCAGGGGCAGCCACTTCCATGTGCCGCAGACGGGGCACCTCGCGCCTGTGCGCCGGTGCCGGGCGATGGTCTGGCGCCGGAGATCCTCGGGGTCGTACCAGGCTCGGCCGACGGTGGGTATGACGATCTGCCATGCGTCCCCGGCAGGGGTGGCGGGCCAGGCCACGGGACGCAGGTCAAGTGAGAACCGGCCCCGGAGGGTGTCGGCCAGACCGGCATCCACGCAGAGCGCGTCGTAGTTCCAGTAGGGCACCCAGGCCCCGACCGGGGTGAGGTTGCGCCGCTGCAGTGTCAGGAACCCGGTCTGCGGGCCCTGGGGGATCCCGCAGGCATGGCACCAGCCTCCGGCCCCGAACATCGGATCCAGGCCGAACGACTTCTCGGGCCACGGCCAGCCACGATTGCGCCTGGCCTCAAGTGCAACGAACTCTCTCATTTTGCTTTTGTGGCATAGATCCATGAGACGCCGTCATGCAGGTCGAGTCTTGGACGATCTGTGAGCTCGTAGGAATAGTCGACATAGATCTCCTGCGCAACTAAGGCCTCGAGTTCGCTGACGATATCTCTCATATCCTCCTCGTCTTCCTCGGTAAGACGGGACAACTGGAAGCGAAGCCTCAGGTGCCGCCCGTTCACCTCTACCCCGACCGCGTAGGCATGGTCGGGGTAGAGGCCGAGGGAGGCCTGCGAGGTCTGCGCGGTGGCGTAGTTCTCCCAGATCGGCGCCCGGGCGGGATCTTCGGGAGTTGGTAGTGTCATGGTTTCCACCTCGGATTATATGGTACGACACTTGGAGACTTAGTCCCCTTGATGAAGAATACATGCGTCGGTTGATCTATGTATCCTAGCCTCGGATTTTGATTGAATCCTGTAACGCTATTCACCCTCACGACTATATCATTTCCTTTGACGCCCAAGACCTGAGCATCTCCATTATGAAATGCGTCCAGCACGTCCTGGGCATCTTCAGCTGACTTGAAGTAGCTTCCTCCACCATATTGACTAGCTCCACGCACGTGGCGACCCTGCTTCTGGACACTGATAGTTTTCCTCACCGCGGCGCGGTCGATCGTCACGCCCTTGCTCGTGGTGATAAATCTCGGTGGGGCCGGTTGTGCCTTGGGTCCGAAGATGCGTCCGAGCCATCCACCGATGAAGGGGGCTGTGGCTCCGAAGATCATGCCGATCCCGGCGGAGGCCAGGATGCCGTTGCCGGTGATGGGTTCCCCGAGGATGAGTTGAAGAATGAGGTAGCCGACGACTCCTCCGACCGCGCCCAGCGCCGCGCCCTGGGCGATGGCACCGAACGGAACACATCCGAGGCACAGTAGGTAGGGGTTGGGTGGTGGGGGCAGGGGTGTGACACTCCGGGGTCGTGCGGGGGTGCGGTATCGGGCTTTGGAGACCGTGTGGCGGGCGGGGGCCCGACGGGGTGTGGTGTAGCGGGTGGCGCGGTGGCCTCCGCCGTTGTAGCCCCCGCCGTGGTACCGGCTGGCCCCGCGCCCCCCACCACCGCGGCCGCTGCCGCTGCTACCGCCGCCGCGGCTGGGGCGGTGGGTCTCGTGGAGGGACCCGCCGGTCTCGTTCATCGACCCGGTGGTGCCACCCCCGCAGGCCGTCGAGGTGCAGAACGCCAGCCCCGACGGGTCGGGACGATCCACCGGATTACCCGCCCCGTAGCTGTACGGATTCCACTGGGCGGGGTCGGAGACGTCCAGCAGGGGGTCGGGCTAGGCGAAGGCCCCAGCTACGGGAGTCCGGTGATCTCTTTGAAGTTGTCAATCGTCACCACTTGACAGGACGAGACGTCTCCGCTTCCATCCCTTCCCTCTGCAGACGCAAGTCACGTGTTGCGTCGGGCGTCCCTGCGGGCCTTGGCGCGACGACGCAGTTCCCGTTGGTGAAGACGATAGCTGGCCTCCTTGCCCAGGACGGGATCATCAGCGACTGACTCGACGACCTGTCTCCACGATCACGGTCAGCCGAGCAATACCGCGGGCGACGTGAACGTCGACGTACTGCTCAATTCGCTGTCGTTGATTTTCGGTTGAGCCTCTGGATGTGGATTACCATCTTGCGAGGTACACCCACCGCACTCCATCATGCGGATCCACTTTCGGATGAGTGGTGATTTCAAAAGTTGAATCAACGAAAATGTCCTGTCCAACCAGGGCTTCGAGTTCGCTGACGATATCGTTCATATCCTCTTCCCCGGCCTCGGTAACGTGTGACAACTGGAAGCGGAGCCTCAGGTGCCGTCCCTTCACCTCGACCCCGACGGCGTACGCGTGCTCAGGGATTAGGCCGAGGGAGGCCTGCGAGGTCTGCGCGGTGGCGTAGTTCTCCCAGATCGGCGCCCGGGCGGGATCTTCGGGAGTTGGTAGTGTCATGGTTTCCACCTCGGATTATATGGTACGACACTTGGAGACTTAGTCCCCTTGATGAAGAATACATGCGTCGGTTGATCTATGTATCCTAGCCTCGGATTTTGATTGAATCCTGTAACGCTATTCACCCTCACGACTATATCATTTCCTTTGACGCCCAAGACCTGAGCATCTCCATTATGAAATGCGTCCAGCACGTCCTGGGCATCTTCAGCTGACTTGAAGTAGCTTCCTCCACCATATTGACTAGCTCCACGCACGTGGCGACCCTGCTTCTGGACACTGATAGTTTTCCTCACCGCGGCGCGGTCGATCGTCACGCCCTTGCTCGTGGTGATAAATCTCGGTGGGGCCGGTTGTGCCTTGGGTCCGAAGATGCGTCCGAGCCATCCACCGATGAAGGGGGCTGTGGCTCCGAAGATCATGCCGATCCCGGCGGAGGCCAGGATGCCGTTGCCGGTGATGGGTTCCCCGAGGATGAGTTGAAGAATGAGGTAGCCGACGACTCCTCCGACCGCGCCCAGCGCCGCGCCCTGGGCGATGGCACCGAACGGAACACATCCGAGGCACAGTAGGTAGGGGTTGGGTGGTGGGGGCAGGGGTGTGACGGCCGCGGGTCTGGCCGGAGCCTTGTATCGGGCTTTGGAGACCGTGTGGCGGGCGGGGGCCCGTCGGGGGGTGGTGTAGCGGGTGGCGCGATGTCCTCCGCCGTTGTAGCCCCCGCCGTGGTACCGGCTGGCCCCGCGCCCCCCACCACCGCGGCCGCTGCCGCTGCTACCGCCGCCGCGGCTGGGGCGGTGGGTCTCGTGGAGGGACCCGCCGGTCTCGTTCATCGACCCGGTGGTGCCACCCCCGCAGGCCGTCGAGGTGCAGAACGCCAGCCCCGACGGGTCGGGACGATCCACCGGATTACCCGCCCCGTAGCTGTACGGATTCCACTGGGCGGGGTCGGAGACGTCGAGGATCGGGTCGGGCTGGGTGAAGGTCCCGGTGACCGGGTCGTAATCCCGCGCGCCCAATCTGAGGGTTCCGGCCACGGTGTCGGTGATCCCGGCGGCCATGCCCCGGTCCCCGGACCAGCCGCCAGGCTGGGGGCCGCGCAGCCCGCCGAACGGATCAGCCCGGCGCACCAGGGGCGCCGGGGTGGTGGCGGCATCGACCTGCCAGTCGGTGCCGCTGCCGTCGGTCCACTGCCAGGCCAGCCGGTTCGCCCCGCCGGTGGCGGTGCGCCGGGCGATGGCCGCGCCCTGATAGGTGTAGATCCTGGTCGCGGTGACCTGCCCGCCGGACACCGACAGTTCAGTGCCGCCGGGCAGGTAGACCGTCTGGACCCCGCCGATACTGGTGGCGGCCCGGTCCCCGTCGGCATCGTAGGCGTAGGCCGAGGACCTGTTCCCGTTGGTGGTGGTGGCTGCTGCCAGGTGATTCTCGGCGTCGTACTGGTTCTCCACGGTGCCGGTGGCGGTGCCGGCCAGCACCGATCCGGAGACCCGCCCGGTCGTGTTACCCCCGGCGTCGTAGCCGAAACTCGTAGTCACCGGCGTGGCGCCGGGGGCGGCCACGGTCTGGGAGACCGGCGCGTGAGGCCGGGCGGCAGTAGCCGCCGGGTAGGTCCACGTCGTGACCGTCCCGGAGACCTGGTCGTCCTGGCGGGTCCGGTTCCCGGCCGCGTCATAGGCCCACGACAGCGAGTAGGGCGCCGGCCCCGACGGGGAGGCCGGCGCCGACGCCGGACACGTCGCCGAGGCCACCGTGTAGGCCGTGGCCAGGCGCCCGGCGAAATCATGACCGAAGCACTGCGTGTCGGTCGCCGCCCCGGCCTCCGGCTGGGCGGCCGAGATGCTGCGGGTCAGCCCCGAATCCGTGTAGCGGTACGAGATATCGGCGTCCGCCTTCGCGGCGTTCTCCCGGTCCAGGCGCAGCCGGGCCAGCCGCCCGGTCGCCGGATCATGATCCATGGTCTGCCAGGTCAGATGGCCCGCCGAGGTTCCCGAGGCGATCTGGGCCAGCCGGTCATCGGCGTCCAGCACCGCATCGGCCACATACGCCGCGTTCCCCAGCAGCACCGTGTGCCGGTCCACCGCGTCATAGCCGTACCGCAACTCCTCGGCGGCCAACGGACCCGCCCCCGGCAGCACCGTGCGTTTGAGGGTGCCATTCGGGTTGTAGACGAACGACTGGGTATAAGTGCCCGCCAGACGGGCATCGATCAGACCCGCCACCGCCCCAGCACGTCGAACAGTTCGACGACGACCATCATCGAGATGCAGTGGCGGGTAGTACCTCTATGGAGTTGTCAAGGAGCGTGGGCGATACGACCTTGGCGGACGTGCCCTGAGATCAGCGGGTCAGGAGCATTGCTCCCGATCTGCCCGGAATGTCGCGCGTTCCTGGTAGGTGGTGTGGATGGTGACCTTGTCGATGGCCCCTGTCCAGGTGGTGCCTCCCCAGCCGATGCCCAGGGTCTTGCCCTGGGCGGGGGTGATGCCGGTGGCCTGGTAGGTGTCATCGTCGAGGTCGACGTAGAGGTTGGCGCGTCCGGCCCCGTCGTAGGCGATGCCGACGTAGGCCCAGGTGTCGGCCTCGGCGGCGGGGCCGGTGATGGTGGCGTCACCGACCGATGCGGTCCAGTGGCCGTCGGTGATGGAGATCATGAAGGCGCGGTGACCCGGGGCGGTGTACCAGAGTGCGAAGTGCTCTCCCGCGGCCAGGTCGGCGGATTCGGGGCGGATCCAGGCGGCGGCGGTGAACGCCTGCGTGGAGATCAGTCCCAACCCGGTGGAGTCCAGCAGGCGGACGTTCTGGCCGCCTGGGTGGAAGGCCTGTCCCTGGGCGGCGGGGCAGCCGGGGGGTGTGACGCCGCCGGTCCACAGTCCGGTGCCCTGGCCGTCCAGCGGCAGGTTGAGGAGCACGGCGGGGTCCCCGGTATCGGTGCCGTCGCCGTCCAGCAGCCATCTGTGGGCCAGGGTCTGGGTGCCGGCGGCCTTCAGGTCCAGGTGGGCAGTCGGGGACTGGTTGCCGGCCCGGTCGACAGCGAGCCCGTAGAGCGTGGTGGGGCCGAGCGGGGGTTTCAGCTTCACCGTCACCCCGGCGCTGGTGCCGGGCACCGCGGTGCCGGGCGGATTGGTGATCCCCCACCGGTAGCCGGTGACGTCGGACGTGGGTGAGGTGAGTGCGTAGCCGGTGGCCTGGTTGGCGACGGGATTCTGTTCGCCGGTGATCACCGGGGCCACCGGGGCGGTCCAGTCGGCGGTCACGGCGTAGGAGCCCGACCAGCCCGAGCATCCGCCGCCGGAATTGGAGCAGGCCTGGACACGGTAGGAGTAGGCGCCCTCTTTCGGCGGTTTCCAGGTGGCGTTGACCGTGCCCGCCCCGGTGATGTATCCGGAGTTGAATGTGGTCCAGGTTCCTGATCCGTAGGGCGAGACCCCGAACTTCGCATAGAGCTTCGAGTCGGTCTTGTCGCCCGAGGCGATGGCCGCTGACAGCGTCAGGGTCTTCGCCGAGGTGTAGGGGGTGCCGTTGTACAGCGGGGCGACGTTCGCCCTGGCGGGGGTGTTGGGGGTGACGTGGTAGACCACGGTCAGCGCGGGGGCCTGGCCCGCGATGGTGGCGTATCGGCGCCACCCGTCCCTGTTCGATTCGTTGGCCGAGCGCAGCATGAGGGTCATCGCTCCGGTGGTCTGGTAGCCCTTGACGCCCTGGGTCACGTTCCATTCTGTGCGCGAGTAGCCGGGGCATGAACTCGAATGGCCGTGGGCCACGGTGGCAGTACTCTGCAGAATCTTGGCGGCGGGCTGTTTGCTCCACGTTGTGGCTGAGGAGATGGGGTCGGTGGTCCAGGCCTGAACGCCGGGGCCGTAGGTGGACAGGTTGCAGTTGAAGTTCGCCGAGTGGGTGTTGCGGTGGGCCAGGGTCGCGGAGGCGATGACCCGGCCTTTGAGGGAGGCGAGGTTGAAGCGGTAGTAGACCCGCGAGACCTTGTTGTCGCTCCAGCCGTCGTAGCCGACGCGGGCCTGTTCGGCGCTGCCCCAGAAGGTCTGGCCGTTGTTCCACACCATCGTCCAGGCGGCCTGCCCCACGGTCATGGCCGGATCCACCACGACCGGGAACACGGTGCCGGGGTCGTCCAGCATCGCGGTGTCCACGCCGAGGGCCAGCCGGTGCCCGTCGACGGCCGCGGTGATCTGTCGGCGGTGGCCGTCCCCGCCCGTGGTGGCCACCGCGGCGGCATCGGAGCGGGCGGGGGCGGGTAAGTCGGAGGCGTCCCACATCGCCAGGCCGGGCGCGGTGAACACCAGGCCGCCCTCACCGTCGGTGACTGTCAATCCCTCACGTGAGGCGTTCAGTGACAGGCCCGGCGAGGCAGCCCACGTGTAGGCCAGGTTCGCCACCACGTCGGCGTCGGCCGCTGCCGCGCTGGTGATGACGAGGTAGGTCGCCACACCGGTCCCGGTGGCCCGGGCCACCAGATCCACCCCTGGTGCGACGTCGCGGTATACGGCGGTGTCCCCTGGTGACCACAGGTGTGGGTAGAACTGTGGGCCAGGACAGCTGGAACCAGCGCCCCGCCTCGTCGGCCAGGCGGGCCAGGACGGTCCCGCCACCGGCCTCCAGTGACGCGTCGACCGCGCCGGCCCGGGGAGCCAGTCGCCCCGCAGCTGGGGTGAGGTCCTGATCGACCGGCCTCCACGCCCCGTTCTGCTTGACCTGGGCGGGAGCCGGCGTGATCGTGGCCTCAAGCGTGCCATCGGGTCGGGCGGCCACCAGTGATGTCTGGGTGGTGGAGGCCGCCACCGGCACCGTGGCCCCGCTGGCCTTCGCCTGGGCCAGCGCCTCGGCCTCAGCCGGTGTCGCCGGGACCCCGGTCGGCTCATTGTCACCGGACTGTGGCTCGGCTGTCGCCGAGACACTGGGGTCAGGCTCCGGGCCGGCCCACGCGGCGGAGGTGGGTGCGCACATCAGCGCGGCCAGGCAGGCCACCGCTGTGAGGCGGCGGCGCAGCAGGGATGTCATCACAAGGGGGCCTCTCGAGTACGGTCGCGTCGTCGCGGCCCGGGTTCTCCGACGACCGGAGCCTAGCCATTAGCACACGAACCTGGCAAAACAACCATTTTCGACAGTGGATGGAGTGTGATCAGCCCGTCTACTTGCGCTGTACGCGGAATCTGGTCCATGCTTCTGTCCATCACGGCAGGCCGGACGCCGATGTGCGGCCTGGGGGTCCGTGACCGCCCTCGACAAGAGAGTCCCCACGATGACGCGCTCACCGCTTCCCGCCCTGTCGACCCCCGCCCGCCGGATCATGGTCACGCTGGCCGGGATCGTGGCCGCCACGGTCGCGGCCACCTGCATGCCCGCCGCCCCGGCCCACGCCGACCAGGTCCGGCGAAAGCGCCCGGCGACCACGGGCATGACGCTGACGGCGGCGAAGAAGGTGAAGGCCGGTACCGATCGTGCCGCGAGCCTGCCGGCACCGGCGTGGAAGGCCCCGTCCGCCCCTCTGCCGGCGGCAGGAGCGGCCTCGGTGGCCCCTGCGGCCACGATGCGGCGAGCGGGTTCGCTGCCGGTCCGCATCGGAACCCTCGCCGCGGCCCCCGCGGGCCTGAGAGCCCGGGCCGGCCGGACGGCGGCCGCGGCATCGGCCCCGGCCAGTGTGACAGTGACCTCACAGGCCCCTGCCACTGCGGGAGCCCCGTCGTGGCGGGTCAGCCTGGCCACCGCCTCGCCGGGGTCGGTGGCGCTGAGTCTGGATGTGGCATGGTTGGGCACCGCGGCATCCCGGGCGCGCCTGGTCCGCCTGCCGGCCTGCGCGGCGACCACACCCGACAGGCCGGCCTGCCAGACCGGCACCGAAGTCCCCACTGCTGCGGTGTCGCGGGGACAGGTGACCGGCGTGGTGCCCCTGGCGGCCGGGACCACGGTGATGGCTCTGACCACTGGGGCGTCGGGGACCGGTGGCGATTTCGCGGCGACGTCGCTGGGCGCGGCCTCGGCGTGGAGCGCGGGCGGGTCGTCGGGGGATTTCACCTGGTCCTACCCGGTGCGCACGGTTCCAGCTCCGGCAGGGACGGCTTCGGGCGTGGGGCTGGCCTACTCGGCGGCCTCGGTGGACGGGCGCACGGTGGCGACGAACAATCAGGCCTCGTGGGCCGGGGAGGGCTGGGACCTGTCCCAGGGCTTCATCGAACGGCGCTACACGCCGTGCGCCGAGGACATGACCGGCTCCAACACGGCGGCGAAGACCGGCGACCTGTGCTGGGACCAAGCGAATGCGACCGCCTCATTCGGCACCCATTCCGGGGAACTCGTCCAGGACGGCACATCGGCCCGGTGGCGGTTGCGCAACGATGACGGGACCCGCTTCGAACTGCTGACCGGAGCCGCCAACGGCGACAACGACGGGGAGTACTGGAAGGTCACCGCCCCCGACGGCACCCGCTACATCTTCGGCCAAGGGGTCGCCGGGTCGGAGAAGACCGCCACCAACTCCACCTGGACGGCCCCGGTCTTCGGAAACCAGCCGGGCGAGCCCTGCCATGCCACCTCGTTCGCGGCATCGGCCTGCAGCCAGGCGTGGCGCTGGAACCTGGACCAGGTGATCGATGCCCACGGCAACGCGATGGCCGCCTTCTACGCCACCGAATCCAACCGCTACGGCCAGAACCTCAACACGAAATCGGCTGCCTACATCCGTGGCGGCTATCTGACCCGGATCGTCTACGGCTACCGCGAGGGCGCCGCGACCACCAGCGCCCCGGCCAGGGTGGAGTTCACCACCGCGGACCGATGCCTGGACGGGGCCGCGTGCGGCGCCCCGTCGACGGCGACCGCCTCTCACTGGCCCGACGTGCCGGTCGACCAGATCTGCACGTCGGCCACCTCGTGCCCCACACTGTTCGCCCCGACATTCTTCACCACCAAGAGGCTGGCGCGAATCGCCTCGCAGATGAAGACCTCCTCCGGGTACACCGATGTGGACGTCTACACCCTGACCCACTCCTTCCCCGACCCCGGCGACGGCACTGCCCCGGCGCTGTGGCTGTCCCGCATCGACCACTCCGGGGCGGGCGGAGCGCTGCCCGACGGGGGCACCTCATTCGGCGGTCAGGCCTTGCCGAACCGGGTGGACGGGGTCGAGGACACCACCGGGGCAGTGGCCGCCCCGTTCTACAAGTACCGGATCGTCGCGGTCACCGAGCCCGGGGGCGGCCAGACCATGGTCGACTACCAGACCGCCCAGTGCACCCAGGCCTCGGTGGCCTCCTTGAAGCCCGAGTCGAACACATCGCGATGCTTCCCGACGTGGTGGACCCCGCCGGGGGCCACAGCACCGGTGCTGACATGGTTCCACCGCTACCCCGTGGCCAGGGTCGCCGAGCACGACACGACCGACGCCACCACCCCCGACGTGGAGACCAACTACTCCTACGGGGCACCGGGATGGCGCTACGACGACTCGGCGCTCACACCGGCCAAGTACCGCACGTGGAGCCAGTTCGCCGGCTATGCCAGCGTCGCGACCATCACCGGCAAACCGGGCCAGGCCGACTCCCTGAAGTCGGAGACGGTGTACTACCGAGGGCTGAACGGCGACCGGGCAGGGCCCACCGGAGGCACCAGGAGCGCGTCGGTCTCCTCGACCTGGGACAGGCCGGACACCGATGACTGGTGGAAGGCCGGAACCCCCCGCCAGACCACCACATACAACGGCATCTCCGGGCCCGTGGTCGATCAGACGGTCACCACCATCGGCGGCCTGACCACCACCGTCACCAATCCCGCGGGACGGGCGGCTGGCTACGCCCCGACCACCACGACCATTGACCACACCGTGCTGGCCGCCGGGGGCCGGCGCAGCCACAAGACCGTCGAAACGTCCGATCAGTACGGGAACCTGACCTCGGTCGACGACGCCGGTGACGTCGCGAAATCCGGGGACGAGCTGTGTACCCGCGCCACCTACGCCACATCGGCCTCCGGTCCGCTGAGTCTTCCGGCGACCACACGAACCCGCGCCACCAGCTGCGCCGGTTTCGAGGCTGCCAGCGCCTCCCAGGTGATCGAGGACACCCGCTACTACTACGACGCACAGGCCCTGGGCACAGCGGTGAAAGGTGATCTGTCGGCCGCCGAATCCCTGGCAACGGTCGCCTCTGACGGGGCGATCACCCGCCAGGTCGCAGCACGGGCCACATACGACGGGCTCGGCCGGCCACTGACCCTCACCGACCCGCTGGGCGCGGTGACCACCACCTCCTACACCACAGACGCCGCCACCGGCCTGGTGACCGGCACCACCACGACCAGTCCCGATCCCGACGGCGCCGGGCCACTGAAACCCCACGTGACCACCACCACCCTGGATCCGCGCTTCGGGACCCCCACCAAGACCGTGGAACCCGGCCGCGAGACCACCGAGACCACCTACGACGCGCTGGGGCGCACCACCACGACTTGGCTTCCGGGCAGATCGAAAGCCACCTATCCCACCAGCCCCTCGGTGTCCTACACCTACCAGGCCGGCGGGGTCGGGACACCGGCCGCGACCACGACATCGACGCTGTCGACGACTGGATCACGACTGGTCTCGACCGAACTGTTCGACGGGCTCGGGCGCTCCCGCCAGACCCAGCGTCAGACCATCGACCGGCACATCGACGCCGACGGCAACCCGATCGAGGCCGTCGGCCGGCTCGTCTCCGGCATCCGCTATGACAGCCGCGGCCTGGCGAGTGTGGAGAGCAGTGGCGTGCTGAAGTCCGGGGCTCCGACCTCCTCCTGGGTCCAGGTGCTGGATTCCGAGGTCGATTCCCAGACCGTGGCGACCTTCGACGGGGCCGGGCGCCAGAGCGCGGCGACCCTGTACTCGAAACAGACGAAGAAGTGGGCCACGACCTGGTCCTACGGCGGGGACCGGGTCACCGTCACCCCACCGGCCGGATCGATGCCCTCGACCACCGTCACCGACATCCGTGGCCGAACGGTGCAGAAGATCGCCTACAAGACGTCGAGTACCACTGGGCCGGCCCAGACCTCGGCGTGGACCCGGACCCCGGCCGGCCAGATCGCCTCGATGACCGATCCCGCCGGATCGGTGTGGCGCTACACCTATGACGCCCGCGGCAACCAGGTCAAGGCCGTCGATCCTGATGCCGGGACATCGACGGCCACCTTCGATGCGGCGGGGCGCAAGATCACCGCCACTGATGCGGGCGGCCGCACCCTGGCCTACACCTATGACGCGTTGGGGCGGGCGACGAGCCTGCGCGACGCGACGCCGGCGGGGAACTTGCGGGCCCAGTGGGACTGGGACACCCCGATGGTCGGCTATCTGGGTTCGGCGTCGCGGGTGCTGGCCGGTGGGGCCCGGTGGGTCCAGGCCACCACGGCCCGCGATGCGGCGGGGCGGCCGACGGCCACCGCGACCACTGTGCCGGCGGTGGCGGGTCTGATCGATGCCCGTCTGGCGGGTACTTATGCCCAGTCGTTCGTCTACTATCCCAACGGGATGCCGCGGCGCACGGTGCTGCCGGGGGCCGGTCCGCTGGCCGCCGAGGAGTTGCGGTACGGCTATGACGCGGTGGACCGGCACACGGTGCTGCTGGGGAACGCGGCGTATGTGGCCGATGCGGTGCTGGACGCCGATGACCGGCTGGCCCAGATCGCCTCGGGAACCTCGGCGGGCCATCTGACCTGGCAGACCATGGATCATGATCCGGCGACCGGGCGGCTGGCCCGGCTGCGCCTGGACCGGGAGAACGCCGCGAAGGCGGACGCCGATATCTCGTACCGCTACACGGATTCGGGGCTGACCCGCAGCATCTCGGCCGCCCAGCCGGAGGCCGGGGCGGCGACCGACACGCAGTGCTTCGGTCATGATTTCGCCGGGCGCCTGGCCACGGCCTACTCGGTGGCCTCGGCGACGTGTCCGGCGTCGGCGCCGGCCTCCCCGTCGGGGCCGGCGCCCTACTCGCTGTCGTGGGCCTATGACGCGGCCGGGAACCGGACCCGCCAGGACGACCAGGTCTCCGGGACGGTCACGACGTGGACCTACCCGGCGGCCACCGGTGTCCGGCCTCACGCGCCGGTCTCCCAGACCGTGGCCGCCCCCGGCGCCACGCCGGTGACTACGAGTTTCGGCTACGACGCCGGGGGCAACACGACCGGGCGGGTCTCCGGGTCGGTGCTGGCCGGCACCGCCACCGGGACCGTGGAGAACCAGTACGACGCCGAGAATCACCTGGCAGCAGCCACCAACACCAACGGGGGCAGGTCGTCGGCCTACGCCTACGATGCCGATGGGGACCGGGTCGCCACCAGTATCGGCGGGACCCAGACGGTCTACCTGCCCGGCGGCACTGAACTGTCGGTGTCCGGCGGGCAGGTCACCGCGACCAGGATCTACCAGTATCAGGGCGCGGCCATCGCCCGGCGCACCGCCACCGGCGGGGCGAACCGGCTGGCCTGGCAATGGACCGACGGGGCGGGCAGCGACTGGCAGGTCGATGCCGCCACCACCCCGGCGCCCCTGGTGCGCCGGGCTGATCCGTTCGGCGGGCTGCGCGGCCCCCAGCCTGGCGGCTGGTCCGGGGACCGGGGCATGGCCGCCGGGATCACCGACACCGTGGCCGGAACCCTCAGATTGGGCGCGCGGGATTACGACCCGGTCACCGGGACCTTCACCCAGCCCGACCCGATCCTCGACGTCACCGACCCCGCCCAGTGGAATCCGTACAGCTACGGGGCGGGTAATCCGGTGGATCGTCCCGACCCGTCGGGGCTGGCGTTCTGCACCTCGACGGCCTGCGGGGGTGGCACCACCGGGTCGATGAACGAGACCGGCGGGTCCCTCCACGAGACCCACCGCCCCAGCCGCGGCGGCGGTAGCAGCGGCAGCGGCCGCGGTGGTGGGGGGCGCGGGGCCAGCCGGTACCACGGCGGGGGCTACAACGGCGGAGGACATCGCGCCACCCGCTACACCACACCCCGCACACCGGCCCGCCACGCCACCACCAAAGCCCGATACCACACCCCCACCCGACCGGCCACCGTCACACCCCTACCCCCACCACCCAACCCCTACCTCCTCTGCCTCGGATGCAGCCCCCTGGGACCATTTGGCTGGGGACTCGACAAGACCTACACTTACTCACCCAGCGGTGACCCGGTTGAAGCGACAATCAAGGCCTTTCTCGCCGAAACGACCGTGTCCCGGTACATGATCGACTATCTCATCTGGTCCGCGATCACCAATCGAGATTTCGTTGATTCCCTCAGCGATGCAGCCACAGGCGGACGTGGTCCTGTACTGGTCGGACAGTCCGGAGAGAAGAGGGTCCGCGCGAAATACAATATCGGACCCAGAGAGCGCTACAGAGTCAACGACCACAACCGCATCTCAGACGGAACCAATAGGACTGCAATCACTGAAGTCAAGAACGTGAAATACCTTTGGTACAGTCATCAGCTCCAGGATGCATGGCAGCACGCGCAGGACGAAGGAAAAGACTTCGACCTGTACGTCCGAGGCGGCGAGAACAAGACAAGATTGTCACCGAAGTTGCAGAAAATGATCGACGAGAATGACAGATTCCACCTGAGGTACATACCATAATGGCAGAGAAATACACCCACGCTTCAGATGCTGGGGAATTCCTGGAACAACTATCTAACGACAAAGACTATCAGGCCAGGGAAAGAAAAGCGGAGAGGGAACGAGCCCAGCGCGAACGAGACTTGGCGGAGGCCGAATCACCGATTCTCGCAGACCTGAGAGGTGTGGGATATGATGTGACATCAATCTACTTTCTGAGCACAAAGTACGAAATTTATTCCGCTGCGCTGCCGGTTATTTTCAGGCATCTTGAGCGAGGAGGGTATCCAGGCTCGATTATGGGACACCTGGCTCGCCTGATGGGCGTGAAGGAGGCTCGGCCATACTGGGATCGGCTCCGCGGATTGTATGAGACGCACACCACGGAGACTCAGCTCTGCGATGGCCTCGCAGACGCTCTGGGCCGCTCGGCCGGCAAGGAGCAGTTCGACGGCCTGGTGGAGCTGCTGCTTGATGACTCCCGCGACGGCGTGCGGGTCATGTTCATTCCCGACATCATCCGAGTCGGTCGGGAACAGGGCTGGAAGGTCGTCGAGTCAGTCGCCGATGACCCCGTCCTGGGCAAGGAGGCCAGCTATCGTCTTCACCAACGGGACCTGCGCCGTCGCGCCAAAGCCCGCAGGGAGGCCCGCCGCAACAGGTGACCTGTGGTCGTGGTCGGATCGGGGAACGCGATGGCGTCGCGTCCGACTATCTGGAGTCCACTGATTACTTGATCACGGTCATCCGAGAGCCAGCCGTCAAAGTCCAGCGCAAGCAGTGGTTTTGGCCCGCTGATCTCAGGGCACGTCCGCAACGGTCGTATCGCCCACGCTCCTTGACAACTCCATAGAGGTACTACCCCTCACTGCCGCCGACGACAACGTCCACATCCTTGTGTTCACCTATGCCGTGCTGGGACGGGCGACGAGCCTGCGCGACGCGACGCCGTCAGGGAACCTGCGCGCGGTGGGGCGGGCACGGGCCGATCCTCGGAGGGGCATCTGACCTGGCAGTCCATGGACTACCTATGGACTACGACCTGGTGTCAAGCCCTGGGTCTTGTGGAGAGTCTGAAGGTTGTTCTTGAGGGTCGGCTCCAGGTCGTCGGCCTACGCCTACGACGCCGAGGGGGACCGGGCCGCCACCAGTATCGACGGGGTCCAGACGGTCTACCTTCCCGGCGGCACCGAACTGTCGCTGACCAATGATCAGGTCACCGCGACCAGGATCTACACCTACCAGGTCGCCACCATCGCCCGGCGCACCGCCGGCACCGGGGGCAACCGGCTCGCCTGGTGCTGGTCGGACGGGGCGGGCTCCGAGTGGCAGGTCGACGCCGCCGACACCCCGGCACCCCTGGCCCGCCGCGCTGATCCGTTCGGGGGGCTGCGCGGCCCCCAGCCCGCCGGCTGGTCCGGGGACCGGGGCATGGCCGCCGGCATCACCGACACCGTGACCGGAACCCTGCGGCTGGGCGTCAGGGACTACGACCCGGTCACCGGGACCTTCACCCAACCCGACCCGATCCTCGACACCTCTGATCCCGCCCAGTGGAACCCGTACAGCTACGGGGCCGGCAATCCGGTGGACCGTCCCGACCCCACCGGGCTGGCGTACTGCTCCTCCACCGCCTGCAGCGGCAGCAGCGGATCACTCGGCGAGTCGGGTGTCATCACCGAAACCCCCACCCGCAGCTCAGGCGGCAGCTCCGGCAGTCGTGGCGGCGGCTCCGGTGGGGGCAGCCGGTACCACGGCGGGGGCTACAACGGCGGAGGACATCGCGCCACCCGCTACACCACACCCCGCACACCGGCCCGCCACGCCACCACCAAAGCCCGATACCACACCCCCACCCGACCGGCCACCGTCACACCCCTACCCCCACCACCCAACCCCTACCTCACCTGCCGGGCCTGCACCTTCATCTGGGTCATCCCGATCGCCGTGGGCATCACCGAGGCCGCCATCGACACCGGCATCACCATCGGGATCGGCATCTCCATCGGTATCCTCGCCGACAAGATCAAAGAACGCATCCACACCGCCATCGTCCACAAGAACGAATCAGAACCTCGATCCGTCGACGACATCCTTGGCGATCTCCCAAGAGGCGACGCGAAAAAATCGAAATCATATGAGGTCGATAGCGAGGAGGAACTAGAAGACGTATGGAAACAGCTCACAGAGGGCGAACACACTGACGCCCACTGGAGCGGCCATGCTGAAGGTGAATCAATTCGACGATCAGATGGGGTTGAAGTCGGGATTCGCAATCATTCAAAATCCGGGGGTAGCACTATAGATATACGAATTCCAGGAGAGAGTAAAATGCGCAAAATCCATGTGAGAAGAAGGTGAACCGATTGGATGAGATTATAGAGCAGATTTTGATTGAGGGGACTGTTGATTGGAATTATCCCGCCTGGGTCAGATCATGTGTCGCTGAACTAAGGCCAAGCACACCGGAACAGGAATTTCTCGAGACTCTACGAATCATCAAGGCGATGCTCTATGACAAACTGATAGTCGCGGGAACTATAGACAACAACGGAATATTCATACCGTGGCCGATGAGCCCACAGGAATCATTCATGCGAATCCAGGACGAATGGCAATCTGATTGGAATAACGAGCTACCAACACCTGGCGCCATTGCTTGGTTCGATAACACAAGGAAAGGCGACTGCATCGGAAAGCATTTAATTCAGACGCAAGAGCAAGAAGATACGTACGGTAATCTGAATTCGAGAAAGGATGGTGGCAGCTATAGCACCACCAACCAGCAGTGCGACGGCCCCACATCCGCCACCTGACCCGGGCCATCAGCAAGGTCCAGCCCATCGTGCCACCGACTCCTGAAAGGTCCAGAGTCTCTAAGTGGTGCGACTCCGGACGAAGTGCAAGAGATAATTCCCGATGACCGAGAGAAGCGACCATTAAAGAACGCAGAAGGAGAACGATGGCTTCCAAAGAAGCCCAATGATGACTCGATAGCGCTCGAGAAGGGGAATCTCAAGATTGATGACCCTCTACATAATGACCCCTATCTAAAAGTGAGCCACAATGGACATATTACCCGTGTCTCACTCAAGGGAAACCCAGTTCTCAAGAAGCCACGATGATCGATATAAGAACAATTCTCGAAGCATCCATAGAAGACTATCCGGCCCTATATGAGTTGGCATGGGAATTGAATACCATCCATCCAATGCTGGGGTTGGAGTCTTCTACACGACGGGCCATGTGGGTTACGGGAATGCTCCTACGGAGTGAGCTTGTTAAGGCATACTGGTGCAAAGAACCATACGGAGGTATATGGCCAGCAGACACGGATCAGATAAGTGAGGATATTCTGGACCGTCGATTCTGGGTGCCGATACGTCGTGAAAAAATTGGGATCAGGATAGGTGCCACGATACGTGGAGAAGACGCCTATTACAAGCTGAAGAGGTGCAGACTCCTATAGTACAGCTATATGCTTCAACGTTATTGCGATGTCAGCATTTAAACGTGTCCACCGCTGAGACTGATAGGAGTCTGTGGACCCGCTGGAGGACGAAATGAGAAATTTTGTCGAACTTGAGGCCAGGCGCAATCGTGGCTGGCCGTGGCCCGAGAAGTCGTTCGGCCTGGATCCGATGTTCGGGGTCGAGGGCTGGTGCCATGCCTGTGGGATTCCCCAGGCTCCGCAGACCGGGTCGCTGACACTGCAGCGGCGCAACCTCACCCCGGTCGGGGCCTGGGTGCCCTACTGGAACTACGACGCGCTCTGCGTGGATGCCGGTCTGGCCGAGACGCTCCGGGACCGGTTCGCCCTTGACCTGCGTCCCGTGGCCTGGCCCGCCACCAACTCGCCGAGACCATCGCCGCAGCCAGCCCCAGAGACTTCCTACTCCGGGAAATCACCTGACCCCGACGAGCCACACAGCCAAGGGAAGCCGTCCGCAGCCTGGCCGGGTACGCCCACAGATCGAAACGGGCATACGGGCTCTTCAGGATCCATAGCGAGCGACTTCTCGGGCCACGTCCAGCCACAACTACACCTGGATCATGAAGAGCCGGATAAGATTTGCTCCATCGGAGGAATCAGGTGGGGGCACAGCACTCAAACATGCTCGATTCACCTGGATGTCATTCTGATGACATCTCCTCAGAATTGAGAGATAAGCCAGCATCTGGAGCGAGGACTGTGGAGATCCAGAATCCCGGCGCAAAGAAGAGGATCAAGATTCATGTCAGATAGCAAGTCCGAGGTCGACGAGATCATCGGAGAAGTGCTGATTGAGGGGCTGGTCGACTGGACCGATCCGGGATGGGTGCTGTCGAGCGTTGTGCAGATGCGTCCGGGGACCGCTACGGAGGAACGAGACGAGGCACTGACCTTGATCAGAGCCATGCTGACAGAGGGGTTCGCTACTGCCGGAGGGGTCGATCCTGACGGGAACTTCGTTGCATGGTGCTTGAGTCCAGACAAATCAGCAGACAAAATAGATGATGAATTCATCCGTGAGTGGGGAACGGAACTTCCTACTCCTGGCGCCATATCTTGGTTTCAGAACACCGCTCTTGGGGATGAGATTGCGAACCGTATCATCAAGAATGATGAGCATGGTCGGCCATCGCAACCAAGCTGACTCGATCCTCGCTATTACCCGCCCTTCAGCGAAACCCGTACAGCTACGAGGCGGGGAATCCGGTCGACCGTCCGATCCCTCGGGGCTGGCGTACTGCACCTCGACCGCTGGCGCGGGGCGGGTGCGGACATCGCGATGGCCCCGGTTGACGCGGTGTGAGCGTTGATGGCTCTTCAGCATCCATAGCGAGCGATTTCTGGAGCCACATCCAGCCAATACACCCTGGATCCTGAAGAGCCGGGGATCCTGCCTCGTTGATCGCTCACCGATCCGGGGCTCAGGCCCCCAGCCTCATCCAGGCGTCTCCCCTGCCCCGCCAGGCCAGGATGAGCCCGCGCACCAGCATGAACCCGCCGAAGGCGATCCACAGCCACACCACCCCGGCAGAACCGGTGGGCGAGGCGAGGAAGACGCCGAGGATCATCGGCAGGTAGGCCACCAGCATCACGACCTGGGCTCCGGACAGCCAGCGTCCGTCGCCTGCTCCGATGAGCACGCCGTCAAGCACGAACACCACCCCCGACAGCGGCTGCATCACCGCGATGACGATCAGCCCGGCGGCCATCGCCGCGCGCACCGCCGGATCCTGGCTGAAGGCCATCGGCAGCACGCGATGCAGAGCCAGCACCCCGACCCCGAGTACCACCCCCACCCAGGCCCCCCACTTGACCATCAGCGTGGTGAGCTCACGGGTCCGGCGCCGGTCCCCCGAACCCAGGGAGGCGCCGGTCAGCGCCTGCCCGGCGATTCCCAGGGCGTCCAGTGCCATCGTGAGGAAGTTCCACACCGTCATCGAGACCTGGTAGGAGGCCAGCGCCACCACCCCCAGCCGGGCCGCCACCCAGGTGGTGACCAGCAGCGAGATCCGCAACGCCAGGGTACGGATCAGCAGCGGGACGCCGTCCCGCAGGGAGCCGAGCACCCCCGCCGGCTGGAACCTCAGGGAGGCCCCCGCCCCCCGGGTGCGCACCACGAAGACGATCACCAGTGCCAGCGCCATCCCCACCTGGCAGATCAGCGTGCCCCAGGCCGATCCCGCGATCCCCCACCCCAGCCCCAGCACGAACCAGAGATTCAGCGCCAGGTTCACCGAGAAGGCGACGACCGTCACCACCAGCGGCGTCCGGGTGTCCTGGAAGCCGCGCAGCACCCCGGTGACCGCCATCGTCACCAGCATGGCGGGAATCCCCACCCCGGCGATCCGCAGATACTCCACAGCCGGGCCCGCGGCCGCCTGCTCAGTGCCGAAGAGGCCGACGACCACCGGCGCACCGAACACCAGCAGGGCGGCGACGAGCACGCCGATGATGATCGACAGCCAGGCTCCGTCGATGCCGGCCTGTGCCGCGCCCGCACGGTCACCGGCGCCCATCCGCCGGGCACTGGCCGCCGTCGTCGCGTAGGCCAGGAAGACGAACAGGCCGGTGGCCGTGGTGAGCACCGTGCTCGCGACCCCCAGACCGGCCAGCTGCGCGGTGCCGAGATGGCCGATCACAGCCGAGTCGGCCATCAGGAACAGGGGTTCGGCGATGAGGGACAGAAACGCGGGCACCGCCAGGTTCAGAACCTGGCGGTGCGTCGAGATCGTCTGCGGTTGTGCTGTTGTCACATATGACAGGGTGTCATTGCCTGATGGCCCCGGCAACGCTGGTCCGGATGAGGCCGAGCAGACGCCCCTCCAGCTGGGTGTGATCCTCCATGCGCAGGGCTCCGGTGGTGATGAGCACGCTGAACCCGTAGAGCATGGAACGCAGCATGAGCTCCAGGTCCGCGGAGCCGATGCCGAGGGCCCAGGACAACCCCTCGGGCAGTTGCAGTGAATCCGCGAGCACCTCGCGGGCCGTGCGGGGACCGTCCTCATCCTCGTCCGGGCCCGATTTCGACTCACCGACGTAGAGATAAGCCATCGCCCTGTCGGAAATCGCCGAGGAAACATTGAACCAACCGGGTTCAACGAGCGCGAACCCGATATACCCGCGGCAGGCAGACAGAATCACCTCTGTGGCGATTGTCTTCGGATCGGCCCCGGCATATTCCGCCCGGGCTCGGGCCACCGAAGTTCTCATCGACTCTGCCAGTTTCCGGCTCGCCTTGACGGCCACCTCGTCGAGGAGCGCCTCCCGGCTGTCGAAATGTCGGTAGGCCGCATTGGGCGACACACCCGTGCGCCGAGTGGCTTCGCGCAGCACGACGGCCTCGGCCCCCCCGGACCTGGCCAGTTCCAGCCCCGCGGCGACGAGTGCATGATGCAGGTCTCCGTGGTGGTACGTGTCTCGACTCTTTTCTTCACTGTGAAGCTGCTGTGCCATTCGCTTTCCCCCCTTGACTCCGGGCGGTGGCCACGACCCCCCTCGAGGCGACCTCGACGAGGCTTGATACCCCTCCACTCTAGGTCATTGAATGACACTGTAAACAGTCGGACCCGCGATATGCACAATTGGGCAGCGCGCTCGCCGGCCTTGATCTCGCGTGCATCACGTTCACATCACGGCCCGCCGGCCGCCCTTCTCCACACGCAGGGCCCCGGAAAAGTCGCGTCTCCTCCCTGTGGTGTTGTTGTGTTCAGAGTGTGAGGAGCATGTTGCAAGTGGCGAGTGGGTCCCAGGCGGCCTGACGGGTGGCTTGGGCCATGTTGGTGGCCCCGGTCAGCCGGTGGATGCTGATGGCCAGGTTGCGCAGGCTGGCCATCACGTGCGGGCCCTGGCCGGTACGGATCTGGCTGCGGTCCTCGTCGAACGTGACGTCGCGGACCCAATGGAGCCGGTTCTCCACGCCCCAGTGACCCCGGATCCAGGTCGTGATCCGGGCCGGGGAGGCGGCCGGCAGCCTTGCGGAGGTGATCAGGTAGACCACCTCGACGGTCTTCTTGCCGCCCCTGGTGGAGATCCGGCGCAGCTGGGCGATCTGGGAGGCGCCGGGGAACCCCAGATCGCGGGGGGCCTGGATCACCTTCAAGCTCCGCCGTGTGCGGCGACCGTGGAGCTTCTCCACGCTCACGTGGCCGACGGGAACGTGCTTCCAGGGCTGGCCGGCCAGTCTCCTCAACAGGGTGGGCTGGTTGGACTTGACGGTGAACACGTAGTCCGCCCCGGCGGCCAGGATCGCGGTCGCGGAGGCGGTCTGGGTGTGCAGCGCGTCGGCGGTGATCACCGCCCCGGCGGCCCGAGAGCCCAGGGCGGCGATCATGGCGGGCAGGGCGGGGATCTCGTTGGACTTGGCCTGGACCTCCTCCTGGGCCACGACCGTGCCGGAGGCGTGGTCGAGGCCGGCGACCAGATGGCGGGCCCGCTGGGTGGTTGAGCGGGAGCCCCGCAGTGTCTTGCCGTCGACCGCGATGACCCGGCGCCCCTCGACGGTGGTGGTGCGGGTCCAGGCGTACAGGCACAACTCGGCGTCCAGCATCGCGGCGTCGATGCGCGCGAAGAGTTTGCGCAGGGTGGATTCGCCGGGGGCCGATCTCAGCCCGAACTCCTCCAGCGCCGCGGCGGTCAGTCTGGCGGCCCATTCGCCGGTGGCGGTGAATCCCCGGCAGCCGGCCATCGCCGCTGAGACCGCGACCAGAAGCAGTCCTGGCAAGGGGTATCGCTTGCCGCGGGGTTTGCGGGGGTCGGGGATACGGGCCAGGTGATCGGCCAGCCGGGCATCGGGTGGGGGCGTGTCAAGGGTGCGTGCAGACACTGCGCTGGGAGAGGATGGCATCGCGGGCGGGGTCCTTATGGCTGGACGGGTTGTAGGAGTACTTCCATCCAATCCATGGCGGCCTCGCCCGCCCACCAGACACGCCGAACCTGGCTCAACCCCTAGTCACAGCACACACGACCGACTTTTCCGGAGCCCTGTCTCCACACGGCCGTGCCCCGCCCCCGCCCTGCGGATAGCCTGACCCCATGCCTGCCGAGCAGAGTCTTCTCGTCGCCGTCCTGGGGCGCGGCCCCCTCCCCCGTCCCGTACCCGTGGCCACCGCCGACGATCTCGGCCTGACCAGGGGTGACGGCGTCTTCGAGTCGATCCGGGTGGTCACCGCCGCGAACGGGACCTCGACCGCCCAGCAGATCGACGAGCACCTGGCCCGGCTGTCGCGCTCCGTCGCGGGAATCGGCGGCCCGACCCCCGATACCACGGCCTGGCAGCGCCTGATCGAGGAGATCATGGGCGCCTGGCGATTCCCCGGCGAGGCGGTCCTCAAGCTCATGATCACAGGCGGCCCGGGGGTGCTTCCGGGTGCCCCGCTGGGGATCGCGACGATATCGCGGACGCCGGAGTCCTGGATCGACGCCCGCGACGGGATCGACGTCACCCTGTTGTCACGGGGATATCGCAGTGATTCCTTCGCCGAGGCCCCCTGGCTGCTCGGCGGGGTCAAGACCCTGTCCTCGGCCGTCAACATGGCCGCGGAGCGCGAGGCCGCCGCCCGGGGTGTGGACGACGTCATCTTCACCAGTCTCGACGGCTACCTTCTGGAGGCTCCGACATCGGGGCTGGTCGTGTGCGACGCCGGCGCCCTGGTGACGACTCCGACCGGGGCCACCGGGATCCTGGGCTCCATCACCGTCGACATCGCGCTCAGCGGGGCAGATGAGGACGGCGTGGAGACCAGCAGCAGGCTGCTGCGACCCGAGGAGCTGGAATCCGTCGACGGCGCCTGGCTGCTGGACTCCACCACCGGCGTGGCGCCGATCCTCACCGTCGACGGCAGTCCGGTCAGGCAGGATCCCGGCATGACCGGCCGGCTGAGGCACTGGGCGGGGTTCCAGCAGTGACCTCCGGCACCACCCGCCCAGAGCCGACCGGCGGACGGCTCATCCACACCGGCCAGGCACTGGTGGACGCCGTCGCCGAGGTGCCGGCGCTTCCCCGCCGCGGCGGCAACACGATGGCGACCAGCTACGTCCGGTACGCCGGAGGAGCGGTGAACACACTGGTCGCCGCGGCCCGCTGCGGAGCCCGGGCGGTGCATGCCGGAACGGTGGGCACCGGTCCCGACGGCGACCTGATCCGCGAGGTGCTGGCCCACGAGGGGGTGCGGGTGAGTTCGCCGGCGGGCGGGCCGGACACCGGCACCTGCATCGTGCTGGTGGAGCCCTCTGGGGAACGCACCTTCGTCACGACCAGCGGCGCCGAGCGGCTCATCACGACCGACTCCCTTCAGACCTGCGATCCGAGGCCGGGCGACGCCGTCTGCGTCACCGGCTACTCGCTGGCTCTTCCGTCGACCCGCGACCCCCTGCTCGCCTGGCTCGAGAGTCTGGCCCCCGGCATCGACGTCGTGCTGGATCCCGGCGATGCGGCCGCCGAACTCCCCGGGCCGGTGCTGGAGCGGATGCTCCGCCTGACCACCGTGTGGACCGGCAACGCCGAGGAGTCCTCCGCCCTGGCGGCCGGAGAGCGGCCCGGCCCCACGGCCGCGGAGGATCGGCGGTCTGACCCGCTGAGCACCGAGGCCCTTGAGCGGTGCGCGGCCCGGCTGCCCGCCGGGTGCGTCGTGGTCACCCGCGACGGGCCCAGGGGCTGCGCGGTGCTGGCGGACGGCCGGGCCGCCACGGGAGTGCCGGGATTTCCCCGGCGGGCGGTCGACACCAACGGCGCCGGAGACGTCCACACCGGAGCCCTGATGGCCGCCCGGCTGACCGGGCGGCCCTGGCCGGAGGCGGCCCGACTGGCCAACGCGGCCGCGGCGATCGCGGTGACCCGGCACGGCCCCGACACCGCTCCCCGATCCGATGAGATCGCCGAACTCCTGGAGCGCAGGAGCCGATAATCGGGGCATGCCGCATTCCGACGCCGCCTCACCGGCCACCCGGGCGTTGGCCCGGGCGAAGGTCGAACACACCCTGCACGCCTACGAGCACGATCCCACCAACCATCACTACGGCGAGGAGGGTGCCGCCCGGCTCGGCCTGCCCCCCGAGGTGATGTTCAAGACGCTGGTGGTCCGGCTGGAGGGTTCGGGGGTGCCCACCCCGCTGGCGGTGGGCGTGGTGCCGGTCAGCGGGATGCTGGATCTCAAGGCCTTCGCCGCGGCGATGGGGGCCAAGAGGGCCACGATGGCCGATCCGGCCGACGCGCAACGGGCCACCGGATACATCGTGGGCGGTATCTCCCCGCTGGGCACCAGGAAGAGGCTGCCGACCTGCATCGACTCCTCGGCCCTGGATCACGACACGATGCTCGTCTCGGGGGGCCGGCGCGGGCTGTCGGTGGAGCTGGCCCCGGCCGATCTCATCCGTGTCATCGGAGCCTCGACAGCACCGATCGCCGGCTGAGAATGCGCCGTCACACCTCGCGCCGGGGCCGTGATGCGGATATTGCCCGGAACCCTTGACACGGGTCTGCCGAACGGCCTAATCTCTACATCACCTCACACGTGTTAGGTACTCAACGAGGAGACACGGATGTCATCCCTTTCACGACGGGCGTTCATCGGGCTGGGAGGTGCCGCGGCGGTCGGCACCGGTCTGTCCTGGAGGCGCCTCTCAGGCCTGGACATCCCGGGCCGCAACTCGGACGCGCTCTCGGTGTGCATCAACGGCACCGCCCAGGACGCCGCCGCCAACCAGGGCCTGATCGACGCCTTCCACAAGGTGCACCCGGACATCCCGGCACGCATCACTCCGGTCCAGGGGGAGGATCAGAGCGACTTCTTCGCCAAGGTCCTCACCCTGGTGGCCGCAGGCACTGCCCCCGACGTCGTGATGGTCGCCACCGAGGGCACCCAGCTCTTCGCCGATCGGCTCGCCTATCCGCTGGACGAGTTCGTGATGCGCGACAAGGCCGACATGCAGGAGTACTTCGATGACGTCCATCCCTCTCTGGTGGAGTCCTTCATGTACAAGGGGAATCTCTACGAGCTGCCGATGGATTACAACGCGGCCAATATGTTCATGTCCTCCAAGGCGATGACCATGGCCGGGCTCGACTACCCCGACATCCACTGGACCTGGGATGATTTCCACGGCTATCTCAAGGCGATGAAGAAGGCCGCCACAGGATCGTTCCGGCCGTTCTTCTGGACCAACCGGCTGTTCGGCGGCATCGTGCCGTGGCTTTACACCAACGACACCAGCTTCATCAAGCCCCAGAGATTCACCGGCGGAAGATGGTTCTGGAACCAGTTCTACCCCAAGGAGACCCAGCGCTCCGGCGGCTTCAGATGGACCGAGCCCAATGCCGAGGATCCCAAGGTGATCGAGGCCTTCGAGTTCATGCAGGAGCTGATCGCCGAGAATCTCGCCTCCTCCCCCGTCCAGGGTGGCGGCAACGAGCTGGTGAGCCGGTTCAGCGAGGGCGTCATCGGCATGACGCCGGCCGGCGGCTACTGGGTCGAGGGTCTCATCGAGGCCGGCATGAAGCGCACCGACTACGACGCCGCCTACTTCCCGAAGGGGCGCACCCAGCAGCACCAGTTCGGCTCCACCGGGTACACCATCATGAAGTCCTCGGACAAGAAGGACGAGGCCTGGGAGTGGATCAAGTTCTGCTCGACCCTCGACGGCATGAGGATCGTGCGCAGGAAGCCCGACTCCACCGCCGCCCGGCGCTCCTGGAACACCCAGCTCTACAAGAACGCCGGGCCCAGGCACTGGGACATCTTCTACAACACCGTCGACAAGTTCCCGACCTCCGCCCCGATTCCGGCGCCGCCCCAGGAGGCCGCCGTGGAGTCGGCGCTCATCAAGAACGTCACCAGCGCCGTCACGGGATCCAGGAAACACGTCACGGTCGCACTGAAGAATCTCCAGCGCGACCTCGAGCAGGCCTTCGGCGAGGAGTGATCACCATGGCAACCACCACAGCTCAGACCGTCATCGCCACCGTCCCCGCGACCCCTCCGGCCGCCCGCTCCCTCAAGGAGGCCAACCGCCGCAAGCAGGGCCGGATGGCCGGCTGGTTCCTGGCCCCCACCGTCATCGGCGTCGGGCTGTTCACCGTCGTCCCGATGATCGCCTCGATCGTGCTGGCCTTCTTCTCCTGGGACATCATCTCGACCCCGAAGTTCGTGGGCCTCGACAACTTCGCCACCATCGCCACCAGCTCGACCATCCGGGTGTCCTTCCTCAACACCTTCGGATTCGTCATCGTCGCCGTGATCCTGCAGATCGTGGTCGCCCTGGGACTGGCGGTCCTGGTGCAGACGAAGATGCCCGGCTGGCTGCGCGGCTTCTTCCGCTCGGCCTTCTTCTTCCCGCTCATCCTCTCGGCGGCCTCGGTCTCGCTCATCATGAGCTACCTGTTCAACGAGGATTTCGGCACCATCAACAAGATCCTCGCCCTCATCGGGCTCGGCCCGGTGAAGTGGCTGTCCACGGCTGCGGGGGCGATGGTCGTCACGATCATCGTGTACGTCTGGCAGAACTTCGGATTCACCTTCCTGCTGTTCATCGGAGGCCTGTCCTCCATCCCCGCAGACGTCTACGAGGCCTCCTCGATCGACGGGGCGTCGGGCTGGAACCAGTTCTCCCGGATCACCCTTCCGCTGGTGAGCCCGACCATGCTGGTGGCGTCGGTGATGGCGATCATCTCGGCCCTGCAGATCTTCGACCAGCCCTACGTGCTCACCCGCGGCGGCCCCGGCGACTCCACCAGAACCGCCGTCATGGTGATCTACCAGTCGGCCTTCACGGAACTGCACTTCGGGCTGGCGGCGGCGATCGGCCTGGTGCTGATGCTGGTCATCATGCTGGCCACCTGGGCGCAGTTCAAACTCTCCACCAAGTTCGTCTTCTACATGTGAGGCCGATGATGTCAACCACGGACAAGACACTGCCGGTGAGGACGCACCACCGCCTCTCCGCCTCTCTCATCGGACGGATCGTCGTCCTGGCGATCGCTCTCTTCCTGACCCTCGGGCCGGTGATGTGGACCCTCATCGAGTCCCTCTCCCCGGCCGACTCGACGGGCGCCCGGCATCTCAGTCTGGCCGCCTACCAGGACGTCTTCTCCAAGATCGACGTCATCCGGCTGTTCTGGAACTCGACCCTGGTCACCGGGCTGTGCGCCGTCGGCCAGATGGCCACCGCCGCACTGGCCGGCTACGCCTTCGCCAGGCTGCGGTTCAAGGGCTCGAACCTGCTGTTCGGCATCATCCTGGCCACCATGATGATCCCGATGCAGGTGACCATCGTGCCGGTGTTCATGCTGGTGCGCGGGATGGGCCTGGCCGACACCCTGTGGGCGCTCATCCTGCCGGCGCTGCCCACCGCCTTCGGCACCTTCCTCATGCGCCAGTACTTCATGGGGATCCCCGAGAGCCTCGCCGAGGCCTCCCAGGTGGACGGCGCCTCCCCGTGGCGCACCTTCCGCTCCATCTACCTGCCGCTGGCCACCCCCGGCCTGGCGGTGGTGGGGGTGCTGGCCTTCAACGGCATCTGGAACGAGTTCTTCCGGCCGCTCATCATGACCATCAGCAATGACAACTTCACCCTGCCGCTGGGTCTGGTGAGCCTTCAGGGCAAGCTCGGCACCGGCTCGATGTCCACGGTGCTGGCCGGCGTCGTGCTGTCGATGATCCCCGCCCTGATCGTCTTCATCTTCGGGCAGCGTCCGCTGCGCGAGGGGCTCACCGCGGGAGCCGTGAAGTAATCACCGGCTGGGCGGGGCCACCGATCCGCGCCGCAGCACCGGGGTCGGGACCACCACCTCGCCTCCCGGCAGGCGGGTCTCGCCCAGCGCTTCGAGCAGCAGGTCGACCGCCCGCTCGCCCATCTGCCAGTGCGGGATGCCGATGGTGCTCAGGCCCAGCTGGGGAGCCACGTTCGGATCGTCGTCATAGCCGACCACCGAGAGGTCCTCGGGCACCCTCAGCCCCAGCCGGGCTGCCGCGAGCAGCACTCCGGCGGCCACCCGGTCGTTGGCGCAGAGGACGCCCGTGGGCCGGTCCGGACTGTCGAGGACCCGGGCGCCCACCTCCAGTCCGCGATCGATCTCCCATCCGCAGACCAGTGCCCGGGCGGGGACCCCGGCCTCGCCCAGGGCGCGCTCACGACCGGCGTCGCGTCTCCTGGTGGCCTCGACCTCGAGAGTCCCGGTGAGGGCCAGAATCTCGCAGTGCCCGGCCTCCAGCAGCATCCGGACGGCCTGGTAGCCGCCCTCCTCCTCGTCGCACACCACCCCGGTCGAGGCCCCGTCGGGATCGAAGGCGTTCAGCAGGATGTGGGGTTCGCGCCGGAAGGGCGCCGGCGGCGTCCAGGCCTTCATCCCCTCGGCGGCGTAGAGCAGCCCGTCTACCTGGCGGGCCAGCAGAGCGTCGATGAACTCGCCGCTGCGGTCGGTCCGCCCGTCCGAGCCCATCACCAGCAGCACGTAGTCGGACTCGGCGGCGCGCACCGAGGCGCCGGCGAGCATCGGCCCGCCGTAGGCCCCGGAGATGACGCTGTCGGTGATGACGCCGAGGGTGTGGCTGGTCTGATCGCGCAGGCTCTGGGCGATCCGGTTCGGCCGGTAGCCCAGCCGCTCGGCCGCCTCGCGCACGGCCTGCTGGTTGGCGGTCGATATCGCGCCCTCCGCGCGCCCGTTGAGCACCAGGGAGACCGCGCTACGAGAGACGCCGGCCTCCCGCGCCACGTCCTGGGAGGTCACCTTCCGAGCCACCGCGCACCCCCTCCGGGGAGCGCTCTCCCCTCGATCGTCGATCCGCACTGATTCTACGGGGTTCTACGGGGCCGGTTTCGCTGTGCTGTGCTATCCAGGCGGATTCCCGCCAGGCCTGTTCAGAGGGATTGACGCCGGGCTGAGCGCAGGCTCATCGGCAGCCCGATCAGGCCGATGAGGATGAGGACGCCGAGGACGACGTGCACCCACTTGACGCCGGCCGATCCCAGCCCGATCTGGATGATCATGAGCACCGGCATCGCGACGGCGTGGGCCATGACACCGGCCGAGCCTCCCCTGCGCTTCCACACCACGGCCGAGACGGCGGCCAGCACGGCGGCCAGAGTGCCGGCGTAACCGAGGCCGGCGTGGGCCTCGATGAGGCTCCAGGAACCGCTGAGCATGAGGATGCCGAGGACCAGCTGGGCGGCGACGAGCACCACCGCGGCCCAGGTACCCCAGGTGAGGACGGAGGGAACGGTCGGTCCGGACTCGGGGCGCGGTTCAGAACTGCTCATAGGCTCCAGACTAGGGGCGACGATCTGCTCCGGCGGGGGATTCAGCTACCGGCCGTCCCCCTGCCCGGGAGCTGCCACCGCCCCTCCACCACGAAGGGACCGGCCAGCGCTCCCAGGCCCAGCGCCACCAGCACTGCCGGCCAGGTGATCGTGAGGACCATCGACCAGTCCATCACCAGCCAGTACTGGGCCCCGACCGCCACCGCCAGTCCGGCCGCGGCCACCACCAGACCGGCCAGCCGCTGGCGGCGCGGATCCCCGGTCAGCCGGGAGCCGGTCAGAGCCGCCGCCATCAGCACCGGGACCATCAGCGTCACCGCCGTCCCGGCTCCGCACAGCAGGCCGATGAGCAGCCCGCCGGCCCAGCCGCGCACCGGCAGCCCGGAGCCCGCCCCGGTGTCATCGGTGCCGACGGCCGTCCAGATGGCCAGCGTCAGCCCCCAGATCACCCCGACCACGGAGGCTCCCAGGGTCAGCACCCCGGCAGCACGGGCCACCCGTCCGGACTCGGTGGCCTCGCCGACGTCCCTCACGAGTTCCTCCGGACCGGCCATCCCCGGCCCTCGAGATCACAGGTGCAGTGCGACGGGGTACCGGGCCACGGGCCTCCCTCGAATGGCCAGCTGACGTCGAGAGAGCCCACCACCCCGGGCTCCCGGTAGAACTCCCAACCGAAGGTCGCCTCGAACAGCTCCGGGGGAAGCGAGGTGAATCCCTCGATGTCGGTCACCTGGCTGGCGTGGCAGCGCATCGCCGCCTTCTTGACGTCAACCAGGCCGCGGACGTCGACCCCCCAGCGCAGGTCCGAGGCGAGTGAACCGATCGGGTTGCCGTCGTCGCCCGGCATGGTGGGGTCGGGCATGTGGATGCCCTCCTCCAGGCCGCGCAGCCGGGCCATGCTCACCACCTCCTCCTGGTGGTCGCGGTTGATGGAGACCTCCAGGACGCGGGGACGGCGGGCCGCCTGCTCGACCCCGCTCCAGGTGACGTGATGCACCATGACGTGATCGGGATGGCCGTAGTTGCCGTGCCAGTCGTAACCGACCAGGGCGTCGGCGTCCTCCTCGTCCAGGACGTCGGCGAGTTTCCGGCCGGCCTCGTCGAGATCGGCGTTCATGAAGGCCTCGGGGGCCTTGTTCTGAACCCAGCCGGTCATGCCCGAGTCGTGGTAGCCCAGTGACACCACCCGGGCGACGCCGAGGGTCGCCGCGGAGCGCTCCAGTTCGCGGCGACGACGCTCGGAGACGGTCTCGCCGGGGGCAGGATCGGCGGCGGGCTCCCCGCACTCCCCGCCGGTGGCCACCACGAGGATGACCCGATCCCCCCTGGCGGCGGCCCGGGCCATGGTGCCCGCGGTGGAGGAGGACTCGTCGTCGGGGTGGGCGTGGAGGAAGACGATCGTCGACATGGCCCCCATTTTCCCCGACCCGGCCAAGGACCCCGCACATCCGAGAGGGCGGTCAGGCGTCAGGGGCGCACGATCAGGCTCTGGTGGGAACCGCCGACCCCCAACCCGCTGATGAGCGCACGGCCGCCACCGGCACGGACCGCCTCCAGGCCGAGGCCGATGAGGGGGGCCGCGGACTGGGTCTCGCCGGTGGCCGCCTTCGGGACCAGGATCCGAGTGTGTGCGCCCAGCCCCAGCTCGGCCAGGGCCTGCTTCTCGACGGCGTCGATACCGCCGCGCCCCGACGCCGCCGAGACGACCACCGAGAGGTCCTCCGGACCGATCCCGGCCTGGTCGAGGGCGGCCCGGTAGGCGCGCAGGCAGGCCCGTGGCCCGCCCATCCTGCCCGGGCCCTGCGCACCGCCGGCCATCCCGACGCCATCGATCCTCACCAGCGGCGGGCGCGCGGATGCGCCGGGCCCGTCGGTGCGCTCCAGCAGGACGGCTGCGGCGGCCTCCGCGAGGATCACACCGGTGTCGCGACCGGGCCGGGCGACGTCGGTGGTCAGGAATCCCGGAAAGCGGGAGTAACCCGCGACCAGGGCGTCGCAGGCCTCGTCGACGGCGACCACGATGACCCGGGAGCAGGCGCCGTTGCGGATGGTCTGCCGGGCCAGGTGCAGGGCGGCGACGCCGCTGGTCCAGCCCGAGCAGATCGTGGCGGTCGGCCCGTGCAGGCCGAAGGCCATGCAGACGTGGCCGGCGGCGGCGTTCATCACGGTGTTGGGGAACAGCCTGCTGTCTCCCGCACCGTCGGTCAGCAGCCCGCCCTGGAACCGCTGAATGGTCTCCAGGGGACCGGTCGAGGTGGCCAGGATCAGGCCGCACCCGGCGAGTTCGCCGCGCTCGATCCCGTGATCGCGGATGAGCTGCCGGGTGACGTGGGCCGCGAGCAGGCCGAGCCTGTCGAACCGGCGGACACTCCTCGGGTTGAGGCCGGCCCGCAATGCCGCCGTCGCGGCGCGGGAGACGGGGTAGTCATGGCCGGCCCAGACGCCCACCCGTTCCGTGGCCGGGACGGCGTCCTGCGCGACGGCCCGGTCGATCTGCGCCATGGAGGCCGCGCCTCCGGCCAGCGCGGCCACCCCGGTCACCGCGACCGCCTCGCGCGGCAGGACGGCCGGGGGACGGACGGCCGGCGTCTCAGCGGCCGGTTCCGGGGATCCGAGGGCCAGGCTGGCGTTGTTGCCGCCGAAGGCGAAGGAGTTCGACACGACGACGTCGACGGCCAGATCGCGCGCTCCGGAACCGACGACGTCCACCCGGCCGGCCGCCTCCAGAGCGGCGAAGGACTCCTGCGCGGTGGCATCCGGCGGCACATAGGTGGGATGGATGCGCTGGTGCTCCAGCGTCATCACCGAGACCACGGCCTCGATCGCTCCGGCGGCGCCCAGGGTGTGCCCGATCATGGATTTCGACGAGCTCATCGGGACCGGGACGTCGCGCAGCGCCTTGATGGTCTTGATCTCGCCGGCGTCATTGGCGGGGGTTCCGGTGCCGTGACCGTTGACGTAGTCGACGTCGCGGCCGTCGAGCCCGGCCATCCGCAGGGCCTGCCGCATCGCCTCCAGAGCCCCGCGGCCGCGCGGATCCGGGGCGGTGGGATGGTAGGCGTCGGCGCTCAGGCCGTAGCCCAGCAGCCGCGCGACGACGTGGGCGCCGCGACGCCGGGCGGTCTCTTCCCGCTCCAGCACGAGGAACCCGGCCCCCTCCCCCAGCGTGATGCCGTCGCTGCGGGTGTAGGGCGCGCAGTTGCGCGCCGAGAGCACCCCCAGGCTGGAGAAGCCGCCGAAGGACAGATATGCCAGGGGGTCGAGGCCGCCGGCGAGCACGACGTCGGCGAGCCCGTCCGCCACGAGTTCGAAGCCGTTGGCGATGGCGACCGATCCCGCGGCGCAGGCGTTGGAATGGACCAGCCGGGGCCCCTCGATGCCGAACTGCGCGGCCAGCGAGTCGGCGACGGCGTGCAGCGGGTATTCGAGCAGTTCCCGGGCATGGGTGTGCTCGATCCCGCGGCTGAGCCAGCGCCGCTGGAACCGCTCGCCCTGGCGGGCGGCCCCCAGAGACGTCCCCAGGCTCAGACCGATCCTTTCGGTGCGGTAGCCGCTGTCGGCGATGCCGGCCCGCTCCAGCGCCTCGGCGAGCGCCCTCTCCCCCAGACGCAGTGAGCGGTCCCTCAGCGGCCGGTCAGGCTCCGGGAGGGAGCGCACCTGGCCGGCGCGGTCGCTCATCACGCCGGGGCGGGGCACGATGGTGTTCTCCCCGATCCCGGTGCGGTCGGCGACCAGGTTCTGCCAGACCCGGGGGGCGTCCTCGCCGACGGCGCAGATCATGCCGTATCCGGTGATCACGATCGACATGGCGCCGCTCACCCTCCGATGATCTCGGACCAGGAGCGGGGGCTGATCGCCGGGCGCGCCAGCGTCCGGGCGGTCCGCCCCTCGATCTCCAGGTCGATCCCCGGCACTCCGAAGGGGTCGTCGAGCAGCAGCAGAACCAGACTGTCGGGGCGTCCGGCCCGTGGGGCGACCACCTGCACCCTGCCGATCGTGCTCCCCGCGTCGCGGACCTCGGCGTGCAGCTGGGGGGGTTCGCCGTCCAGCCGGGCTGCCACGATGCGCCGATGAGGTGCGGGAACCTCACGGATCGCGTCGCCGACGAACTCGTCATCGCGGTCCAGCGAGGCGAACCAGGCGATGCCCGTCTCCAGCACGGTGGCGTCCTCGATCTGCTGCGGCAGGACCGGGAAGTTCGTCTCGGCATGGATCCGGGCCAGCACGCCGGGATCGATCAGACCGCCGCCGAGCTTTCGCGCATCGGCCTCCAGGCGATCGCGCACCTCCGGACCCGAGAAGAGCACCAGGTACCCGTACTCCGCCGTCGACCCGGTACGCGCGATGAGCACCGGCTCGTCCCCGCAGCGGCCCGAGAGGGTCTCCCCGAGCAGAATGTCCTCGACCGGCGTGCCGACGGTGTACTCGCCGACGACCTCCCAGGAGCGCGGCCCCTCGATGTGCAGCGCGTGGAGGTCCGGATCCGAGACAGCGGTCGTGTCCAGGCCGGCGACGGTGCGTTCCAGGACCTCCGCCCAGGCGGGCTCGGCGTCCACCACGAGGTGGGTGGTCCCGGCGCCGATCAGTGCGGTCGCGAAGCCCGCGACCCGTCCGCTCTCATCCAGGAGCAGCGAGTCGGTGCAGGTGTCGATGGCGGCGAACTCGGTGGAGACCGCCAGGAGCCGGCGCACCGCCTCGGACCTGCCGGGGCCGGAGATCGCGATGACGGTCCTGCCCGGAACGTCGATCACGCCCACAGTGCTCCGGATGGCGTCGTAACTGTCTTCGATGGACAACATGATTCTTCATTCCTTACGGGTCGGGCTGGAGGATTGTCGGCCCGCGACCGGTCGCGCGGGGTCGGGGGCATCATTGATGGCACGGTCGAGGACGCCGTCGAGGGCGCTGTCAAGGACTTGCGCGACGGTGGGCAGCTCGGAGAGCCGGCCGATCAGGGCGTCGCGGGCCGGACGCCGCGGGGATTCGATCGCCTCCCGGCAGATCTCCTCCTGACGGTCCAACGAGTAGGCGGGGGCCTGCGGCAGCGCGTCGAGGTACGGGTTGCCGGCGCGCAGCGGCTCGAGTTCACGGACCCACCCGAACGGGTTGACGAGGTAGCGGAAGTCGAAATGCGGGAGGACCCGCTCCATCCGGGTGACCCAGTCGTCGACGAATGCCGAGTGGTCCCGGATGCCGTGCTCGTTGGTCAGCGCCACCACAGGGGTGCCGAGCAGCGCGGCCCGCGCCATCGCCCCGGAGGTGAGGTTGTCGCACAGGTACAGGTCCACGGCGGCGACCAGATCGGTGAAGTTCTGCATCCCCAGGCCGCCGAGGTTGACGACCTCCACCGGTCCGGCGTCCCGAGGCCCGGTCTGCGCTCCTCCCAGCGAGACGATGGTGACCCGGCGGCCGAGCCTGCCGCACAGTTCGACGAGCCACTGCGTCCTCAGCCCGGCGTAGGCGTCATGGTCGCGATCCGGGGCGCCCAGATGCGCTCGAGTCGTCGCCCGGCTCGCCCATCCGGAGACGGCGGTCATCACGACGGTGCGGCCGGCGTCGATCCCCAGGCTCGCGAGGACCGCGTCGCGGCCGCGGGCGGGCCGCAGGGTGCCGCCGTAGAGGTCGAAGGCGACACCTCCCGGGGCGTCGCCGGCGACCGGGACGGGACGCAGCAGCGGGATCTGGTCGGGTACCGGCTCGGTCCGCACCTCGGGCGGGAACCAGTGGTGGAGCTCCGGGCCGATCGAGTGCTGCGCGACGGCCAGCTCGAGACGGCTCCCGGCCCGGCCCAGGCACAGCGAGTCCAGGCAGATCAGCGGCGCCCCGTCGGCCAGGTCCGCGATCGTGAATCCGATCCGCTCCAGGCTGGTGAGGTGGTGGTCGGCGAGGATGACGGCGGCCAGGTCGGGGGCTGCGCTCTGCTGCCGCACGAAGGGGGCGGCGCGGCGTCCGCGCGGGATCTCCTGGACGTCGAGGCCCGATCCGCGAGCATATCCGGCGAACCGGGGCGAGGTGAGGAGAGTGACGGGCCGGTCGGCCAGCTGGCGGGCCATCACCACCGCATTCGCCAGTTCGCCGATCGAGTGGGATCCGGGAGCGATGAACATCAGCCGCTCAGCCATCGCCGAGGCCCCCCGTCAGGGCCTTCTCGGCCCGCGACAGCGAGGTCGTCACCGTCAGGTCGGCCGTCAGTGGGGCTCCTGCCGAACCCACCGCCGCCAGCACCAGGGCGTCTCCGAGGCGGCGGATGAAGATCTCCGGATCGTGCCCGCGCGGTCCCCGCACCGCCAGGCCCAGCCCGGACTCCAGCTCGATCGCGACGGCGTTGACGCTGCCTCGCCACGAGCAGTGGGCGTTATCGATCCGCCAGAGCCGTCCGCCGACGCTGATCACGATCGGCGATCCCCGCCGGATCGATGGGGTCAGCATGATCGACGTGTCCGCCACGGCCGAGCGGTCGCGCTGCAGACCGGCTCCTGGTTCGGGACCCGGGTGGGCGGTGACGCTGAGGGTGCTCTCATCGTGGATCGCCAGCGACCACCCGGCGCCGGTCTCCTGAGACCACTGGAGGACGCCGAGATCGTCGTCATCGATCCACTCCATCCCCTGGTCGTCGGTGTCACGCTTCGCCCCGCGGGCGCACCACAGCCCGGCGCGGTGGGAGATCAGTGCGCCGAGCGGCGCCCTGTTCGGGTGGGCGCCGGCCAGCACGGTGGTGCCGCGGTACTCCCACCGCACCATTCCGACGGTCGGGGCGACGGTCAGCCGGTGATCGGCTCCGTCGAGGACGACATGGCCCTGTTGAGGCCGGGCCGTCAGGCTGAGCTCGTCTCCCCCAGGGGAGCCGAGCACAGCGCGACGGACCGGCTGCCGTACCGGCCTGACGCGGGTTGCGGTGCCGGGCGGCCCGGATCCGGGCAGGTCGACGGACCGGGAGATGCGCAGGGTGCAGGTGACGGGTGTTCCCGGTGCCTCCCCGGTGAGGTGCGGGGCGCCCAGTCCCTCGGGCCGGGGGTGCGCCCCGCTCCACGTCGAGGTGACGGCCAGGGTGCCGTCGCTCCACCACAGCGCGGCGGGTTCGGGGCCCTGGTAGGCGGCCTCGAAGTCCGTCCACTCCTCGGGCCACAGGCCGTGAATGATCGGCCCGGCCCGCCACTGATCGTCGATCTTCACCCCGCGGTGGCCGATGCGGGTCCGGATCCAGGGGGAGGCGACGACGGTGACGCCGGGCTCCGGGGTACTGGTGATGCTGATCTCCTCCGCATCGACCCGCACCGTCCGGGTGATCGGATCCCCCGGAGCGGTGAGGGTCCACGCGCTCCCGTCGTCCGACGGGGTGGCGCGCACCGCCCGGTGGGCTCCCTGGCGGCGCACCCCGGGCGGTTCGGCGCCCAGCGCCGAGGGCCATCTCTCGCGCAGCAGCTCGTGGCCGCCGCGTCCGGCCAGTCGCACGGTACCGGCGTCGTCGACGCTCAGCCGGGCCCCCGAGGGGAGGGTCCGGTCGATGAGCAGCGAGGCGGCCGCCCCGGCCGGCACGGGGCGGCCGGGCGGCAGGTTGAGCGCCTCCCCGGCCAGCTGGCGGCACGACAGGAGCGTCCCGGAGTCGAGGTCGACGTCGACGGAGAACTCGAGGTGCCCGGCCACGACCGGGTAGGTCACCACCCAGCGCCCGTCGCGAAGCACCACTCCGGTTGAGACGGTCGCCGCCCGGCCCGGCTTCAGCATCTCCCAGCTCACGGCCGCGGTGGACCGCGGGCCTGTCAGCTCCCGATTGGCGTCCAGCAGGTCCCTGATGACTCCTGGCAGGTGGCTGACGAGTTCGAGATATCCCTCCTCATCGGGGCGGGCGGTCGGTGCGGCGCGGAATCCCGCCCGCAGGTAGAGCCCGAGCGCCCGGGAGTTCGACGGCGACGCCTCCAGCCGCAGCGTCCGCACCCCTGTCTCCTGGAGCATCCGGGTGAAGCCGTCGCGGAACAGCCGGCCAGGCAGCAGCGAGTTCCGGTGGCGCCGGTCGACGAGGTAGAGCCCGGCGAAGCGGGCTCCGGGCTCGCAGGAGCGGCGGCCGGATCCGAGGCCGAAGGCCAGGCAGCCGACGATCCTTCCCCCGTCCTCCCCCCTCCTTCTGTCCTCCCCCACCAGCAGGTCGGTGACGCAGCGCTCCCGCAGCACCGCGCGCAGGCCGGCCGCGTCCAACGGCCGTCCCAGGGCCGCCGGCCCGTAGCCGTTCCGGTTCAGGAGGCCGACGAGTTCCTCGGCGTCGTCGGCCCGATATGGACGTACCACCGCAGCCATCAGGCGGATTCTCCGGGCTGCATCACCACGGCCACGGTGCCCTCGGCGACCAGCCGGGATCCCACGGTGAGCCGGGCCCCGTACTCGAACATGTCGCCGAAGACGGTGCGGCACGCGACGTGGCAGGCCAGGACGTCGCCGGGAACGACCGGGTGGTGGAAGGTGAACCGCTTCACCCGCCCCAGTACTCCCATCATGGCGGCCGGCCCGGGGCCGTCGGCAGCATCGGCCCTGACATCTCCACCGGCCCGGGCATGCCCGTCGGGCGCGGGAGCCTGCTGGACTATCCCGGCGGTCTGCCCGGCGATCTCGATGAGCAGGACGCCGGGGTAGATGGCCCGGTCCGGGAAGTGCCCGCTGAAGACCGGGTCCGAGATGGTGATGTTCTTGATCCCGGTGCCGCTCCTGCCCGCGATGACCTCCTCGACCCGGTCGAGGAGGGAGAACGGGTGCCGGTGCGGCAGGAGCCGACGGATCTCGTCAGCGGAGTAGCACACCGGCGAGGGCGGGGTCATGACATCTCCGCCTCGATGGTGTCGGCGATCTTGTTGATCGATCCGAAGACGGTGCGGTTCTCGTCGCTGATCTCGACGCCGAACTCCTCCTCGAGGAGGCTCACGATCTCCAGCGTGTCCAGTGAGTCCAGTCCCAGTCCGCGGCCGAAGAGGGGCTCGTCGAAATCGACGTGCTCAGGAGGATCGGGCAGCTCCAGACCCTCGAGCAGGGATGCGCGCAGCCGCGTGTTGAGCTCGAACCGGCGAGCGGCCGCGTCGCGTTGTGACTCGGTCTCCATGGTGTACCTCCGTGGGTGGGTGGGTGATGCATGAGGTGATGTGTGGGGGCGTGCTGGCCGGCACGGTCCCCGGGGCCGTCATGAGGTCATTCCGCCGTCGACGACCAAGGTCTGTCCGGTGATGTAGGAGGACTCGGGGCCGGCCAGGAAGCGCGCGGCGCGGGCAACCTCCTCGGCCCTCCCCACCCGTCCCAGCGGGATGCGCTCGACCACCGAACTGCGCGTCGCAGGGTTCATGGCCCGGAACATGTCGGTGTCGACGAAGCCGGGTGCGACGCAGTTGACGCGGACGCCGAGCGGGGCGCCCTCCTTGGCCAGAGCCTGGGCCATAGCGATGATCCCGCCCTTGCTGGCCGAGTAGTTCGCCTGGCCCGCCTGGCCCCGGATCCCCGACGTCGAGGACATCAGCACGATCGAGCCGCCGCGCTTGCGCATCGCCCGCAGCCCGCCCCGGGCCACCAGGAAGGAACCGGTGAGATTGGTGTCCAGGACTCCCGTGAACGCCTCCAGGCTCATCGTCCCGGCCAGCCCGTCACGGGTGATGCCGGCGCAGACGATGACGGTGGCGAGGGTGGCGTCCAGCGTCCTCAGGTCGCGGAACCCGTCGCGCACCTGGGTCTGATCGGCGATGTCTGTCCGGCGGCCGCGGTACCAGCCACCGCCGTCCTCGATGAGACCTCGGGTCTCGGCATCGGCGGCGTCGTCGCTGCGGTACCAGCCGGCGACCGCGTAGCCGTGAGCGGCCATCTCGATCGCGGTGGCGCGGCCGATTCCCCGGGACGCGCCGACGACCAGGGCCAGGGGCCTGCCGTCATCACTCATCGGGAACCACCTCCGGGGCTGCGGACGGGACGGTTGTCGAGGTAGGGGCGCATCAGGCGCGCGAGGGCATGGCCGGGGCCGTAGACGGCGACCGACCTGCAGGCCGATGTCGCCTCCAGCACCGCCATCCACCGGACGGTGCGACGCAGGCCGGCGGCCAGGTCCTGCCGGACCTCCTCGGGCGAGGCGGCCAGCCGGCCGGTCGTGCAGCCGACGTAACCGCGACCCTTCGCCAGGCGGGTCGAGGCGAGCGCGTCGGCCCATGCCTGCTGCGCCGGCTCCATCAGCCGGGAGTGGAATGCGTGGCTGACCTTCAGCATCGTGCTGCGCGATCCGGTCGCCTCGTGCGCCGCCTCGATCCGGTCCAGTGCCCCCGAGAGCACCACCTGGGTGGGGCCGTTGACCGCGGCAACGTCCAACCCGTGTCGCTCGGCGAGCGCGTCGGCCCGGCTGCGCTGGGCGGTCTCCGAGCGCTCCTTGCCGGTGACCACGGCCAGCATGCCGCCCCGGCCGGGCGCGGCCGCCATCAGGCGGCCCCGCAGCTGGGCCAGCCGCACCGCGGAGACCGGGTCGAGGTGGCCCGAGGCCGCGGCCGCGGCCAGGGCTCCGATGGAATGGCCGGTGAACCGGTCGTCGGCATCCGGCTCATCGGAGTCACGCCCGTCGGGGCGGGCGGCGATCCAGCAGGACAGCGCGGCGGCGGTCAGCGCGGGCTGCTGGATCTGTGTGGGGGTGAGGGTCTCGACGGAGGCGCTCACGCACAGCTCGCGCAGGTCGAGCCCCGTGGCCTCCGAGGCCGATTCCACGAACCGGCGCGTCGCTGCGGACCTCTCCAGGGCCGCGCGGGCCATGCCGCGCGCCTGGCTCCCCTGGCCGGGGAACAGATGGAGCTGCCCGCCGCTCATCTGAGCACCCGGCCGATCCGCAGGGCGCCCAGCGTCGTGAACAGGATGAGGACGACGATCAGCGCGACGACGGTGAACAGCGTTCCGATGTCGAAGGAGGAGACCGAGAGGGTGAACCCGTAGTAACTGTCGAGGGAGGTCGCAGCCTGGGAGACGCCGCCCGCGAGGGTGTCGCGGGCCCGCCCTGCCAGCGGTTCGCGCAGCAGCATCGCGGCGGGCGAGAAGGGCAGCGCGTTGATGACGTCGCGGACCGTCGATGAGAGCAGCCCGACCGGAAGGTAGGCCCCTGCCAGGAAGCCGAGGAGGGTTCCGACGATGGTGCTCACGGCGGTGTAGGCGTTGGAGGACCTCACGAAGGTCAGGACGAAGGAGGAGACCGCAGAGAAGGCCGCAGAGAGCAGCAGGACGTATCCGGCCGCCAGGGCCAGACCGGGCCAGGAGATGACGTCGACCGAGTGCACCGCCATCAGCAGCGCGACGCCGATCACCATGATCACCAGGCTCATGAGGCTCGACACGATGAAGGCTGCCCCCTGGTAGCCGAGGATGAGCTGGAAACGCCTCATCGGGGCCACCCGGAAGTCCTTGAATCGCCCGAAGACCCGGTCGTCCACGAAGACTCCCATGGCTCCGAAACTCGTGGTGAACGTCGTGATCATGACGATTCCGGCCAGCACCCAGCAATTCACGAAGGCATGGATGTCGTCATCGGAGGCCGCCGGAAGCGACTCCTTGATGCTGTCGATCTGGAGAGACCCGAGAAAGAGCGTGTACAGCAGCAGGAGGATCACTGCGGACAGCAGCGAGAGGAACACTCCGGCCCGATCACGGAAATAAATCGTGAGGTTGCGTCGCACGAATGCCAGGGTCGTTCTCACCGCGTCTCTCCTGCCGTGAGATTCAGGAAGACGTCGTCCATCGATCCCTGGATGAACTGGAAGTCGGAGAACAGCCCCCGGGCGTCCTCGAGGATGTCCATGGCGGTCGCCGAGCCGGGCACCGGCGAGATGATCGCGCCGCCCTCGGCCCGCCAGTCGCCCCCCGGGACCCACTTCTCCAGGAGGTCGGTCAGCTCCGTGGAGCGGTGCCCGGCCGCCGGGACCAGGAGCAGGTGGGGCACGGCGTGGGCGGCGCGCAGCTCGATCGGGGTCCCGGTCGCCAGCACCTTGCCGTGATCGAGCACCAGGACGTCGTCGGCGGCCTCGGTCTCCTGCATGTAATGCGTGGTGAGCACGACCGTCAGACCGAACTCCTCGCGCAGCGCGTCGATGGAGTGCCACACCTGGGCCCGGCTCCCCGGGTCCAGTCCGGCCGTCGGTTCGTCCAGGAAGAGGGTCCGCGGCCGGTGCAGCAGGGCCCGGGCGATATCGACCCGGCGCTTCTGTCCGCCGGACAGCACCCCGTAGCGCCGGTCGATGAACTCGCCCAGGCCGACGATCTCGGTCAGCTCGTCGATCCGCGACCTCCCGAAGCCGTAGAAGGAGGCCCGCAGGAGAAGGTTCTCCTTGGCGCTGAGCAGCGGGTCCAGAACCGAGTCCTGGAACACCACCCCGGTCTGCTCACGGATTCTGTGATCATCGGCGGGACGACGCAATCCGTCGATCTCGATATCCCCGGAGTCAAAATCAAGGAGTGTTGTCAGGCATGATATGGTCGTCGATTTTCCCGCCCCGTTCTCACCGAGAAGGGCGAACAGCGAACCGTCCTCTACACTGAAGCCGATATTGTCTACGGCGATCACATCACGGTAACGTTTCGTAAATCCGGAAACCTCAATCATCCGGCATCCTTTGTCGCATGGAATTTCCCGCCACACAAGCTAGCACAGGGCCCCGACCGGCGTCGCAACAGGGGGCGGGATGACGAAATCGTGCGTCGGAGGCGGATCACTCAGGACTTGATGCGAGCCACCGGCTCAGGACCTGATGCGAGCCACCGGCTCAGGACCTGATGTGAGGCCTGAACTCAACGCACCACGACTCTGGTGCCCACCTCGGTGAAGTCCCAGATCGCCCTGGCATCCACCGGTGCCATCCGGGCGCATCCGTCACTGGCGTAGCCCGGGAAGCCGAGGGTGTTGAGCGGCTGGGCCAGATTCCCCTTGGCATCGTGGGGCAACTCGTGGAAGGCGATGTCCCCGGAGGCCCCGGCACGACGCCAGAAGGCCACGAAGTAGGGCAGCGTCCAGGCGTGCCCGGCGTCCAGCGACGAGCTGTTGCGCTGCTTGTACTTGACGCTGTAGGTGCCCGGAGGGGTCTTCCAGGGCAGTCCGGTGGTGAGCATCACCCGGGTCACCGCGCCCTCCTCCACCAGATAGACGTGGTTCTCGGCCTTGATCCACATCACATAGCGGCCGGCCCCGGCCGGCGAGGCCTGGCCGACCTTCAGGGAGGCCGGCGGGGCGGACGGGCTCGATGAGGAGCTCGGAGTCGGCCGGGCCGACGGGGAAGAGGGGGGAGACGAGGCCGACGCGGCTGATGCCGACGGGGTTCCCGCCGGGGACGGAGCCGGGGAGGCCGATGCCGGCGCACTCTCCCGCGCCCCCGCGGGCCGGGTGGTCGCCTGCGGGGCCGCGCAGCTCAGCCCGATCCCCGGGGCCCGGTCGCGCAGATCCCCCGACCCCGGAACCGAGTCGATACAGCTGCGGGCCACGGACGCCGAGCCGGACGCCCCGGTGGCCGCGCATCCGGCGAGCATGGGCAATGCCACGGCGCAGACCACCAGTCCGCGCCATATCCGCCTGCTGCCCCTCGTCACCGCGTCATCCCTCCTGGTGTGTGCGTCAACATCCAGGAGATCAGCATACGAGATCCGGCTCCGGAATCCTCCTTGACGGCGCACCCGGGGGTGCGTCCGCTCAACGGTCCGGGGTCTCCCAGATCGAGGCCGGACGGTGGATCCGGCAGCTGAGCGACGCCGGCGCGGGCCCGCAGCCCAGCTTGATCGCGCGGGGGCCGGCGGACGGGAAGACCGTCGAGCTGATGACCCGGCCGTCGGCGAAGACCTCCACCGAACCACGATCCACCAGAACCCTCAGGTTCACCGTGCCGGCGGATCCGGCCGCACCCACCGGCTGCTCGGCCCGCTCAGGCCGCACGGGAGCCCATCGAAGGAAGCCCTCCCCCAGCTCCAGGCTCACCCGGCCGGTCCCGGAGTCGTACCCGATCCGGGCCGCCCGACCATCGCCGGTGAGCCCGACGGCCAGGGTGAGCGAGCTGCCGGGATCGATCCCCAGCTCGATCTCGGCGGCCTCGACGTCCTCGTCCAGCCGTCGGACCTGCCACGGGGCCAGCGTGATCCGGCCCAGATCCCGGGTGCGGGTGCGCAGCCCCACCAGCTCACGAGCGGGGACCACCAGCAGGGTGTCGCCGTCGCCCAGTGAGAGCTCCCGGGGGACGGTGAGCTGGCCGCACCAGCCGTCGGCGGCCTGCGGGGGCTCGGGCGGGCCGTCGACCCCTCCGACGGCCGACATCCAGCCGATCGCCAGACGCCTGCCGTCGGGGGTCTCCATGGACTGCGAGGCGTAGTAGGAGGGCCCCTGATCGCACGGCCGCGGGGCGGTGACGTCGGTGAAGGGCCGGCCCGGCGCCCAGTCGCCGACCACATATCGGGCCAGGTTGGTGCGATCCGCCGAACTCGAGTCCTCGCCCGCCCGGGCTCCCATCGCGCAGTATGTGAGGACCCACCGACGCCGGCCGTCCGGGGCCGTCAGGGGGAAGAAGTCGGGGCACTCGGCCATGAAGACGCCGTGCTCGGGATCGCGGTGGAGCACCTGCTGGAACCGCCAGCCGGTGAATCCCTCGACGGTCGAGGTCTCGCAGCTGTACAGCCAGACCTCCCCGCGGCGGTCGGGAGTCTGCGCCCCGACCACCATGTACCAGCACCCGTCGGTGCACCAGATCTTCGGGTCGCGGAAGTCGGTGATCCCCTCGGGGCAGTCGATGACGATGCCGTGCTTGGTGAATGCGACGCCGTCGGTCGAGGTGGCCAGGCACTGCACCTGGCGTGCGCGGCCTGAGCCGTCGTCGAGCCACCGGTGCCCGGTGTAGAGGACAGCGAGGGTCGGGGTGCCCTGGGCGTCGGGCAGGACCACCGCCGATCCGGAGAAGACGCCGTCGCGCTCGGCCTCCAGCTCGGGGGCCATCGCGATGGGCTCGCGGCGCCAGGTGACCAGGTCGGCGCTGGAGACGTGGCCCCAGTGCATGGTGCCCCAGTCGGGGCCGTAGGGATTGTGCTGGAAATACACGTGATAGCGGCCGTTGAAGTGGCACAGTCCGTTGGGGTCGTTGATCCATCCGGCCCGGGCCGCGATGTGGAAGCGCGGGTACCAGCGGTCGTCACGGCGACCGAGCATCTCGGCGACGCCGCGCTCGGCGGATTCCAGGTCGGTCATGGCTCCCCTCCCGGCTCATCTGCAGTGACGACCTGTCACGTGTGAGGGCCTGAGCTGACAGGCTACCTCAATGCCTGCGCAATGCCTGCCCACCGGCTGCGCAATGCCTCCTCGGACTGAGCGAGTGCCGCATCCCCCCGATACCCGGGCACAACCTCCCCGATGGCGCGACCACTGCCTCCCCGATGGCGCGCGCGCCGGGCGAACAGGGCAGACTTGGCCTCTAGCATCACGCCCCGGATCTGGAGGAACCGTCATGAGCAGCGCCGCATCACAACCCACCGCACTGGTCATCGGGGAGGCCCTCATCGACGTCGTCCACAAGGGCGGCACCGTCAGCGAGCATCCCGGCGGATCGCCGATGAATGTCGCCATCGGGCTGGCCCGGCTGGGGCGCGATGTCGAGCTGGCCACCTGGTACGGCGACGACGAGCGCGGCGACGTCATCGAGGCCCATCTGGCCGCCGACAAGGTGGGGCTGGCCGACATCGTCCGCAACGCCGCCAGGACGTCGACGGCCACCGCGACGGTGACCGAGGACGGCAAGGCGACCTACGTCTTCGACCTGGACTGGTCGCTGCCGCGGGTCGACCTGCCCGCCGACTGCCCCGTGCTGCACACCGGCTCGCTGGGGGCGACCATCGAACCGGGGGTCGACGTCGTCCGCAGCGCGGTGATCGACGCCCGCCCGTCCGCCACGATCACCTACGACCCGAACATCCGCCCCGACCTGCAGCCCGACCCCGCCGCGGCCCGCGAGGTGGTCGAGGGATTCGTGCGGCTGGCCGACGTCGTCAAGGCCTCCGACGAGGACCTCGCCTACCTCGGCGAGGGGGCCGACGCCGAGGAGGTACTGGCGGGCTGGCTGGATCTCGGCCCCAAGCTGCTGGTGATGACCTGCGGCGGCGACGGCGTGATCGCACGGACCGCTTCAGGTCTGGAGGTGCACCTGCCCGCGAAGAAAGTGACGGTGGCCGACACGGTGGGCGCCGGCGACTCCTTCATGGCCGGACTCATCGACGGGCTGTGGAGCGCCGGGCTGCTCGGTGCCGACAACCGCGACGCCCTGGGCCGGATCACCGCGCCCCAGCTGGAGGCAGTCCTGGAACGCTGCGCCCTCATCGCCGGCATCACGGTCTCCCGTGATGGGGCGAACCCGCCCACCCTCGCCGAACTCGAGACGGCCTGAGGTGCTGCTTCGTGCCGCGCCCATCGGCCCCGGTATGCCACCGACACTGTGACGTTGTGGGGTGAGTTCGCCCCACAGAATCACAATGTCGAGGCCGGGAGTCCCTATAGCTCCAGGTGGAGCCTCAGGGCGTCATCGACTCTGGTCATGAGGTCTGCCGGAACCACGCCCAGCACCGGGCCGATCCGCTCGACCGACACCGAGCGGACCTGCTCGGCCTGTGCCTTGGAATCGCGCCGCAGGCCTGTCCCATCGGCTGGCAGCAACACCTGGAACGGGAAGATCCGGTTGATGTTGCTGGTGACCGGTACCACCGTCACCACCCCTCGCCCCAGTCGTCCGGCCGTCCGGTTCGCCGCGTCGTTGCTGACGATGACGGCCGGTCGCCGCTTGTTCACCTCCGCGGGGCGTGCCGGATCCAGGTCGACCAGCCTGATCTCACCGCGGATCATCGGCGAGACCATCGGCCGCTGCGGACTCCCATGCCTCGGCGTCTCCCGACGCCTCCCACTCCGTCCAGGCGGCGGCGTAGTCGTCTCCCAGCCCGGTCGTCTCGAGCATGCCGATGGCCTTCTGGATCACCGCGGACCTCGACCTCATCCCGGTGGCGCGGATGTACCGGTCGATGGTCTCCACCTGCTCCTTCGACAGGCTCACACTCAGCTTCATACCCCAATGCTACCTGGGTAGCATCGACGCCCAAGCATTGGTGGATCGGGCGGTGAGTTCACCGCCCGATCCACCAATGCTTGTCATTCACCCAGACATGCGAAGGTGCCACGGACAAATGGGAACTCACTGGTATTCTTTTCCCATGGAGACGATCATCGATTCGGGAGGACGCGTCGTGCTTCCCAAGCCTTTACGCGACGCCCTGGGACTGACACCCGGGACGACGGTGGACATCTCGGCTTACGGCGCAGGCCTCCAACTGATCCCCGGCGGTCGGACAGCACGGCTCGAACGAGAGGACAATGGCCGACTCGTCTCCCATGGCCAGACCGAGGTCACGGACGAGGCGATGTACGCGCTCATCGACGCGGGTCGGCGATGACCCCTTCGCCCCGACTGGCTGTGGACACCAGTGTCGCCATCCCCCTCCTCGTAAGATCTCACGTGCAGCACCGCGCCGTCGCCGAATGGGCCTCAGGCAGAACCTTGACCCTGAGTGGGCACGCACTTGCGGAGACGTACTCGGTCCTCACCCGCTTGCCCGGGGATGCGCGCGTCTCCCCGCAGGATGCGGTGACGTTGATCGAGGAGAACTTCACAGAGCCGTTGATCCTCTCTGCGTCCGCCGCCCGCCACGCGCCCCGAGAACTCGCGTCCTCAGGCGTCGCCGGGGGAGCAACATATGACGGGCTGGTCGCCCTGGCTTCACGTGAGCACGATGCTGTCCTCGTGACGCGCGACTCCCGGGCGAGGTCGACCTACCAGGCCCTTGACGTTCCGGTGAGGGTTCTCGCGGACGAAGCGTGATGCCAGACTGGGGGCGTGAACTTCCACTCCGCCTATGACCAGGGATTCGCCCGGGTGGCCGCCTGCACGTCCCGGGTCCACATCGGCGATCCGGCCTCCAACGTCGCCGGCATCATCGAGACCGTCCGCGAGCTCGACGGCCGCGGCGTGGCGATCGCCGTCTTCCCCGAACTGTGCCTGTCGGGCTACAACATCGACGACCTGCTCCTCCAGGACGTCGTCCTCGACGCCGTCCTGGACGCCGTGGAGACGCTGCGGGCGGCGTCGTCCGACCTGCTGCCGGTGATCGTCGTGGGCGCCCCGCTGCGCCACGGCAACCGGCTCTACAACTGCGCCGTGGTGGTGCATCGCGGCCGGGTGCTCGGCGTCGTGCCGAAGTCCTATCTGCCCAACTACCGGGAGTTCTACGAGAAGCGTCACTTCGCGGCCGGCGCCGACCTACCCGGAGTCTCCTCGATCCGGCTGCCGCGCGTCGCCTCCGCGCTGCCGGGCCCGACGCCGAACGAGGCCGGCCTCGGATCCACCGCCCCCTTCGGCACCCGGCTGCTCTTCGACGCCCTCGACCTGCCGGGGCTGACCTTCCACGTGGAGATCTGCGAGGACCTGTGGGTGCCCGTCTCGCCGGGCGCCGAAGCCGCCCTGGCCGGGGCGACCGTCGAGCTCAACCTCTCGGGATCCCCGATCACCGTGGGACGCTCCCGGGAGCGCCGCCGGCTGTGCGCCGCCGCCTCGGCCAAGCAGCTGTCCGCCTACGTCTACGCCGCCGCCGGGCCGGGAGAGTCGTCGACCGACCTGTCCTGGGACGGCCAGACGATGATCTACGAGTGCGGGGAGCTCCTGGCGAGGACTCCGCGCTTCGACCCGGAGCCCGGCTACTGCCTGGCCGACGTCGACCTCGACGCCATCCGCCAGGAGCGGATGCGCCAGGGATCCTTCGACGACAACGGCGTCGCGCTCCGCGCGAGGGACAACGCCCGCGCCGTGGCCGCCCGCACCCCCGACGAGGCCCTCGACGGCTGGCGGAGGATCGCGTTCGCCCTCTCCCCGCCGCGCACCGACATCGGCCTGGAGCGGGCGATCAGCCGCTTCCCCTTCGTGCCGAACGATCCGGGCCTGCTGGAGCAGGACTGCTACGAGGCCTACAACATCCAGGTCTACGGGCTGCGACGCCGCCTGGAGGCGATCGGCGGCTCGAAGGTGGTCATCGGGGTCTCGGGGGGCCTGGACTCCACCCACGCCCTGCTGGTCGCCGCCAAGGCGATGGACCAGGCCGGACGGCCGCGCTCCGACATCCTGGCGTTCACGATGCCCGGATTCGCCACCAGCGACCACACGAAGAGCAACGCCCTGGCGCTGTGCGAGGCGATGGGGGTGCCCTGCGAGATCCTCGACATCCGCCCCGCCGCCACGCAGATGCTCAAGGCCATGGGGCATCCGGCCGGGGACGGCGAACCGGTCTACGACGTCACCTTCGAGAACGTCCAGGCCGGGTTGCGCTACGACTTCCTGTTCCGCATCGCCAACCAGCGCGGCGGCATCGTGCTGGGCACCGGCGACCTGTCGGAGCTGGCGCTGGGCTGGTGCACCTTCGGGGTGGGCGATCAGATGAGCCACTACAACGTCAACCCCGGGGTGCCCAAGACGCTGATCCAGCACCTGATCCGCTGGTGCATCTCCTCGAATCAGTTCGACGAGGCCACCGACGCCGTGCTGGAGTCGGTGCTGGGCACCGAGATCTCCCCGGAGCTGGTGCCGTCGCGTCCCGGCGAGCAGATCCAGTCCACCCAGGCGAAGATCGGGCCCTACGAGCTCCAGGACTTCACCCTGTTCCACCTGCTGCGCAGGGGTCTTCGGCCCAGCCGGATCGTGTTCATGAGCCATCACGCCTGGGCCGACGCCGGGGCGGGGGCCTGGCCCCCGGGATTTCGTCCTGAGGACCGCAACGAGTACTCGCTGGGTGACATCAAGGAGTGGACAAGGCTGTTCCTGCGCCGGTTCGTGGGCAACCAGTTCAAGCGCTCCACCCTGCCCAACGGCTCGAAGGTGGTGGCCGGAGGCTCGCTGTCTCCGCGCGGGGACTGGCGGATGCCCTCAGACGCCGTCGCGAACGCCTGGCTGGCGGATCTGGAGACCGTCCCCGAGGAATGAGGTGCGCCCGGGGCCCGGGCCCCGGAAGTTGTGTAGGAAGTCGGGGCGTCATTTCCCACACGTCCTACAAGGCTTCCGGCCTGAAGAACTGCCCCCCAGGTGCCCCCGGGTACCCTCAGAGCCGGAAAGTGGCATAGGGACGGTCTAGCCTGTGGCCCAGGACATCGGCCCGAGACCGGTCGGCCACCAACCTCGCCACCGCTGACAGGAGACATCGTGACCCAGCCGCCGCCGTACGCCCCCTCGGCGGGGACCATGCCCGGCGGACGGGCCCCAGGGGCCCGCTCGATCGGTTCCCTCCCCCCGGCGCAGCAAGGCCTGATAGCTCAGGTCCTCAGTGTCAGATGCGGGCCCCGCAGCGCCCTGCTGACCCCCGGCTCGCCGGTGACGGTCGGGCGGGATCCCCTCGCCCAGCTGACCGTCGACGACTCCCGGGTCTCACGCGCCCACCTCGTCCTCACCGCTCTGGGGGCCAACCAGGTGGGGGTGGAGGATCGCTCCAGCAACGGCACCTTCCTCAACGGGCGTCGGCTGGACGGCCATACCGGCCCCGGGGCCCCGGGTGCGGTGCTGGTGGCTCCGTTCACCCTCATGATCGGCGCGGTCGACGGCTATCCGCTCACCGTGGAGGCCGCCTCCTCGCACAATCCGATCGAGTCCTCCCCCTTCAGCACGATCATGGTCCGCAGGCCGCCGTCAACGGCCGGGCCATCAGCTGCCACCGGGCCGTCCTTGCCCCGGCGGGGAGCCGCTCCCCCAACGGGCCCCACCCCCCGCCCCGGATATCCGGGCTCCTCACCGAGCACCGCCGCCTGGGGTGCCCCATCACCGGCCGAGTCCTCTCCCCTGACCGCTCCGATGCCTTCAGAACAGCCGTTCCCGCCCTCCGGGCGGAGGATGGCCGACAGCACCGGACCCGGCCAGACCGGACCATCAGCGCCCCCAGTCCCGACCGCCCCGAACGTCCCGACCGCGCCTCCCGGCCGAATGGCCGATCAGGCCCCCGGCACTCCTTCACGACCCGCCGGCGGCACCTGGACCGTCGGCCGCGATCCCAATGCCGCGATCTGCATCGACGACCCGCTCGTCTCCCGGGCCCACGCCGAGCTGCGGCCCGCCGGCGACGGCTTCGACGTCGTGGATCTCCGCAGCTCCAACGGCACCTGGATCAACTCCAGGCGGATCACCCGCGGTCACCTGGGCCCCGGCGACCGGCTCACCGTCGGCCGCACCTCCCTGGTCTGCCGCGACGGCCAGCTGTCCCTGGTCGCACCTCCGCGCACCACCCTGGCCGCCCACCACATCTCCTTCGCCCTTCCCACCGGCAAACAGCTCCTCGACGACGTCAACTTCGGTCTGCCGGCAGGCTCCCTGGTAGCGGTGATCGGTCCCTCGGGAGCCGGGAAGTCCACCCTGCTCAAGGCCCTGACCGGCTCCCAGCCCGCCACCGCCGGAACCGTCGTCTACGAGGGCGAGGATCTTTACCGCAACTACGACGGATTGCGCGGACGGATCGGCGTCGTGCCCCAGGACGATCTGGTGCACGGCCGCCTCACCGTCCGCCAGGCCCTCGACTACGCCGCGAGGCTGCGCCTGCCCAAGGACTACACGGCCGATCAGCGCAATCATGAGATCGACCGGGTGATGGGCGAGCTGAGCCTGGCCGAGCATGCTTCGACCACCGTCTCCCGGCTGTCGGGGGGCCAGCGCAAGCGGGTCTCGGTGGCTCTGGAGCTGCTCACCCAGCCCAGTCTGCTGTTCCTGGACGAGCCCACCTCCGGCCTGGACCCGAACCTCGACCGTTCGGTCATGAGGCTGCTGCGCCGCCAGGCCGACACCGGCCGGGTGGTGATCGTCATCACCCACAGCGTCGCCAACCTGGCCGCCTGCGACAAGGTGATGCTGCTGGCCCCCGGCGGAAAGATCGCCTACTTCGGGCCACCCGCCGAGCTCATGGCGCACTTCCAGATGGACGACTACGCCGACGTCTTCGAGGCGGTCACCGGTGAGCCGGATGTGTGGCAGCAGAGGTTCGCCGGCAGCCCGCTGGCCGCCGACGCCGCCCCTCCCGAGCAGAATGCGCAGCAGGGCGGTGGGAAGGCCCGGGTGCGGGTGAGTTCGGCCGCCAGGCAGTGGCGGACGCTGGTCTCCCGGCAGTTCCGGATCATGCTCACCGACCGCAACTTCGTGCTGTCGAGCCTCATGATGCCGGTCCTCATCGCCCTGATGGCGCTGGCGGTCCCGGGTTCGGCCGGATTCGGGCCCCAGGGGCGAGATCATCCCGGTGAGGCCTCGACCCTGCTGACGATCCTGATCATCGGCGCCTCCTTCATGGGTGTCTCGGCGAGCATCCGCGAACTCATCGCCGAACGTCCGATCTTCCTGCGGGAACGGGCCGTGGGCCTGTCCCAGCAGATGTATCTGATGTCGAAGGTGACCGTGCTGCTGGTGCTCAGCGTGCTGCAGACCGTCCTGCTGCTGGGGGTGGTGATGATCGGCAAGGACGGTCCCGGTGACGGGATCCTCATGCCGGGCTGGCCGGAACTGGGTGTGGCGGTCTTCGGCACCGCCTTCTCCTCGGCGGTGATCGGCCTGCTGATATCGGCGCTGGTCTCGACGAGCGAACAGGTGATGCCTGCCATGGTGGTGGCAGTGATGGCCCAGCTGGTGCTGTGCGGAGGAATCATCGAGGTCTCGGGACGCACCTTCATGGAGATCCTCGCCCTGCCCATGCCCGGGCGCTGGGGCTACGCCCAGGCAGCCGGCACGATCGACCTCCAGAAGATCCGGCTGGACGGCCCCGGAGCGGTCAAGGACCGGCTGTGGGATCACGATCTGCAGAGCTGGCTGATCGGCTGCGGGGCCGTCGTCGCGATCTGCCTGGTGGCCTGGGTGGCGACCGCCCTGGTGCTGCGACGTCAGAAGGCGACCGCGTGAGGAACCTCCCTGGACCATCCCGACGACCCTCTCAATTGGCGCTGTGGCCGGGATCTTCTAGGCTGACATGACATTCAGGGGCCATCGACCCGGCGAGGAAGGAGGTCGAGGATGACCGCACCGGGGGACCGACTCGGCAGCCGCTACGAGTTCGACGAGGTGATCGGCAACGGCGCCATGGGCCAGGTCTGGCGCGCCCATGACCAGCAGGGAGGCGTCGTCGCGGTCAAGATGCTTCACCCGCATCTGGCCACCGATTCCGACATCCGGCGCCGCTTCTTCGACGAGAGCCAGATCCTCACCTCGATCACCCATCCGGCGGTGGTGCGGGTGCGCGACGTCGTCATGGAGGGGGCGACGCTCGGAATCGTCATGGAGTACGTCGAGGGCCCCGACCTGGGCTCCGAGCTCAAGGAGCACGCCGGGCACAACCAGCGGATGCAGGAGGACTACGCCGCGCGTCTGGGTGCCGAGATCGCCGACGGACTGGCGGCCATCCACGCCGCGAAGATCTGTCACCGCGACGTCAAGCCCGCCAACGTGCTGCTCACCAAGGCCGGCCCGGGCCCCGACGATCCCGAGGCGACCAGGATCTCGGCCCCGGGAGGCGGCGCCTCGACCAGCGGCTGGCATCCCAAGATCACCGACTTCGGCGTCTCGAAGATCCTGGACTCCGCCGCATCCACCTCCACCGCCTTCGCGGGGACCCCGAACTACGTGTCCCCCGAGATCATCCTGGGTCGCCCTCCCACCCCGGCCAGCGACCTGTACTCATTCGGCGTCATGCTCTACGAGATGGTCGCCGGGCGCACCCCCTTCGCCGCCCCGAGCCGCGAGGCCGTGATGCATGCCCACATGGCTCAGGCGCCGGCCCGCCCCGACGGACTCTCCGACCGGATGTGGCAGATCATCTCCTGCTGCCTGGCCAAGGACCCCGCGGGACGTCCTGTCTCCGCCGAGATCCTGGCCCTCGAACTGCGCCGGCTGGCCGACGGGCAGGCCCCCGGCGAACTCCTGACCCCGTCGGTCGGCGCTCCCGGGGCGTCCCGGGCCGCCGCTGCGGCCGGTACCGGAGTGGCGGCGACCTATATCGCGGGGCAGGGGTGGGATGCGATGTCTCCGTCGCAGTCCCCCGCACCCTTCCAGCAGTCCCCCGGCACCCTTGTCGGGCCCTACGGGTCGGGTCAGGGCGTGGCTGGCCAGGGCGTCCCACCCGCCGGACAGGGCGGCTCGGCACCGTCGGGCGGCACCTTCTCCTCCCCCGGAACCGTCGGCGGATCCGGTTATCCGCCCGGCCTCTACCGGACGTCCCCCTATCCGACGGCGGTCGGCGCCTCCTATCCCGGCGCCTACCCGGAACCGCAGATGCCTCAGCCGGGCCCGGCAGCGCCGATGATGGCGGCCCCACCGGCGGGTGGCGGGCAGTCCGCACCGCCGAAGAAGAGTGGACGACGGTGGCTGCCCCTGATACTCGCGGTCGTGGCGGTGGCCATCGTGCTGGGTGTCGTCTTCAGCCCGATCGGCCTGGGGGGCAAGGACGATGACGCCAGCGGTGGCCCTTCCTCGGCGAGCACCCAGGGGTCGGGCGAGACCTCGTCCAGCGATCCCACGACACCGACCGCGGAACCCACGACGGCCGTGGCCCTGCCCGCCGGCGCCAAGGCGTGCTCACCGACCGTGGCGGTGGGGGGCAAGAACACCTCGTGCCCCTTCGCCGAGAACGTCGCAGCAGCGGTACCCGCCGACCACGGCGACCGGTTCTCCGTGACGGCGTACAGCCCGGCGACCAAGAAGGAGTACACCCTGGAGTGCACCTCGGGGCAGTACGTGCTGTGCACCAAGGCCGAGAACAACATCGAGGTCTACGTCATCAAGTAGCGACAGCGGAGGCCAGGGCGTCATCGAGCGGCGGAGTGCAGGGCGTCATCGAGCGGCGGAGGCGAGGGCCACCCGCGCCACATAGCTTCCTTGCCTCTTTCCATCACGCATTTCTGTGTGCTTGCTTTGCGTCTCTATCTCCGGCGTTGGCCCTCCTGCTAGAGGGCCAACGCCGGAGATAGAGACGCAAAGCAAGCACACAGGACACTGGAGAGACGTCGGCGTCGCCTTTCAGGCCCGTGTCCCCCGTTCGGGTGAGCCCGCGTTCCGGGATGCGATCCGGTGGGTCCGTCCGACTCCACCGTGTGAACTGTGTGCGAAGATGCTGGGGTCTCTCACACAGGAGGTTGGCGTCGATGGATGACGAGAGATTGCCCCGGAGCGCGGACGAGCAGGACACCACCGATCTGTGGAAGCAGGCCTCCCTGCCGACAGGCGGCGTCGCGAGTCACGGAGGCTCGGCGGATTCGGCCTGGCCGTCGTGGGTGCCGGGCGCCGAGCAGGCGTCCGCCCAGAGTGAGCCCTCCCTCGGGGCGCAGAATCCGCCAGGACCGACGGTCGTGGGCACGCCCTTCGGAGCGACGCCCGGTGCCGGTCCCCTGTCACAGCAGTCCCCGTACCCGCAGCAGTCGCCGTACCCCCAGACGCTGGGCTCGGCCATCTCGGGCCAGACCTTCACCGGGGCCTACGGATACCCCCAGCAGTCCCCCTACCCGCCGCAGTCCCCCTACCCGCCGCAGTCCCCGTACCCCCAGTCCCCGGGCTCGGCCATCTCGGGCCAGACGGTCACCGGGGCCTACGGATACCCCCAGCAGTCCCCGTACCCGCCGACCTCCCAGCCCACCCCGTACCCTCAGCCCTTCCCCGCGGCGCCCCAGTCGCCCGCTCCACCGGCCCAGCAGCCCCAGCAGACGGGGACTCATCGCGGGCGCACGATCGGCATCGTGGCCGCCGTGCTGGTCGTGGCGGTGGGCCTCGGATTCGGAATCCGCTACGCCCGTGGCGGTGATTCCGGAACGGCCACCGGGCCGGCCGCAGCCACCTCCGCGGCCGGCGCCGGTGGATTCTCCACCTCGAGCTCCCGGACCGTCGTCAATGACGGCGTCTCGAAGCCCACGGCCGAGCTGGTCAAACAGCTCTACGGCGACAACACGCTGGACGTGTCATGGGTCTCGCTGACGGCCACCGGTCGGACTGCCGTCGCCTTTGCGTCCGACTTCTCCATCGACGGACGGTCGGCCTCCGAGGACGGCGGCCACCTGGTGATGACGTCGCGCGGTGGACAGTGGCAGAAGCTGCCGGACGGCGTCATCACCACCGAGAGCGAATGCAGTGCGCTGATGCGGCTGGGCAGCAAGGAGTCCGTGGAGACCTCGGCGGTGATGAACCAGAAGTTCTGCGATCCAGAGGTGGTCTTCCGGCTGGTGAGCACCGCGGAGCTCAACACCGCCGGTCTCGGCGCCCTGCACATCACCAAGGCCGTCGACGACCTGTCGACGACCCAGCTGCTTCCCAGCGATCTCAGCGGCTCATGCACCAGATCGACCCCGCCGTACTCGTCCTACAGCGGTTTCGTGCCCGACATCTGGACCAAGGACGGCACGGTCCAGGCCTTCACCATCGAGGGTGGCTCGAACCGCACGAAGAGCGGGGCGGGGATCGGGACGTCACTGTCGCGGCTGATCCAGATCTACGGCAGCAAGCTCACCGACGTCACGAGCAGCTACCCGTACGAGGCGGTCGAGAAGGTACTGGCGATCTCCTCGGACGGCTCGGAGATGGACTTCCTCGTCTCGGGGGGCGACGTCACGAAGATCATCGTGCGCAGCTCGGCCTTCTCCACGAGCCAGTGCTGAACAACGACGTCAGTCGGCGGGCCACGCCCTGGACGCCGTGATCCGAACACTGTGACCCTGTGGGGCGACTTCGCCCCACACCGTCACAATGACGCCGGGGCAATAGCAGGTGACGGCACCGCGCCACAGACATTGGACGTGTTACCCATCGGATCGCCACAGGGTGTTGTCCGAAGTGTTGTCCCGATCCCGGATGTGTTGTCCGAACGGCCCGAGGTGTTGTCCGGGCGCCGCAGACTCTTCCCCGGGCCCGACTCACCCACCACGATTGCCTGTCATGAAGCCCACGACTCAGATCCCGCAGCCTCTGCTGCGGCTGGCAGGTGATCAGGCGGGCGTGATCACCCGTCGACAGGCCCTCGATGGAGGGCTCACCACGGACGGCGTCCGAGGGCTCCTGGATCGCGGCACCTGGATCCGGATCGCACGCGGCGTCTACAGCACATGTCCCACCGGATGGGAGCAGCTGGCGTGGGCGGGCTTGCTCATCGGCGGCCCCGGATCCTCGGTCGGCGGCGAGGCTGCGGCGTACCTCGTCGGCATCTCGCCCCGACCGTCCAGGATCGACATCTGGGCGCCGGCGGACGCCCACTACCGGCGCCGCCCCGCCACCGGGACGGCATGGCCGTGGGCCTTCCACCGCGGGACGCGCGCCCGGATCGGGAACCCGCCGCACTCCTCGGTGGAGGAGACAGTCCTGGACCTGTGCTCGCTCGCCACCGCCGACGGCATCAGCGCCCTGCTCGGCAAGGCACTCAGCGACCGCAAGACCACCCCGCAGCGCCTGACAGCCGCCCTCGAACGGGCGACCCGGCTGCCCAACCGACGTGCCGTCGCCGAATGCCTGGCGGTGGTCACGACAGGCGCCCAGAGCGCGCTGGAGACCCGCTACCTGCGCGATGTGGAGCGCCCCCACGGGCTGCCGGTCGGCACCAGGCAGAGATCGGTCTCGGAGCACAGCGTCTCCGACGTCGTCTACGAGCAGTACCGGACCATCGCCGAACTCGACGGCATGCTGGGGCACCGCGGACAGGGCGAGATCCGCGACGCCCGGCGCGACGTCAAGCATCTGCTGATGGGCATGGTCACGCTCCGCTTCGGATGGTCGGATCTGTTCAGCCGTCCGTGCGAGGTCGCCGCACAGGTCGCGGCCGTGCTGCGCCGTTTCGGATGGGAGGGGGCGCCGCGCCGCTGCCCTCGCTGCGCGGATTCTGATCCCGACCTCCCCACACCCCGGACGCCGTGGCCCGGACGTTGTGATTCTGTGGGGCGACTTCGCCCCACACCGTCACAATGACGCCGGAACTACCCACTCGACGACCCGGTGATGATCGCCGCCGCCCCTTGATCGTCCGATCACGGCCACCAGACTGGGTGGGGACAGACGGAACACAGGGGCGGGCCGGATCACGAGCTCATCCGCCCGGGATCCGGCGACACGCTCCGGCCACCATTTGAGGAGCGATGACATGGCGTACGCCACGACCAATCCGTACACAGGCGAGGCTGTCAAGGAGTTCCCGACAGCCACCGCCGAACAGATCGACGGCGCTATCGAGAAAGCCGACGCCACCTTCCGGCAGTGGCGCACCACATCGCCGAGGCGGCGCGCAGACCTCCTGCAGAAGGCCGCCGATCTGCTGCGCACCGACCATCGCCACTACGCCGAGGTGCTCACCCGGGAGATGGGCAAGCTCATCTCCGAGGCCGAGGCGGAGGTCGAGGTGACCGCGCAGATCTTCGAGTACTACGCCCGCCACGGCGCCCAGCTTCTGGCGCCGCGCTATATCAAGGCTGAAGGTTACGGCGACACCGACGTGGCCCTGGTCAATGATCCGATGGGGATCATCTACACCGTGGAGCCCTGGAACTTCCCCTACTACCAGATCGTGCGCACCACGGCCCCACTGGTGACCGACGGCAACGTCGTCCTTCTGAAGCAGGCCTCGATCGTCCCGCAGGCCGCCGCCGAGTTCCAGGACCTCATGCTCAGGGCCGGCGCCCCAGAGGGACTGTTCACCAACATCTACGCCTCCCACGACGCCTCCGAGCAGATCCTCGGCGACCCACGCGTCCGCGGCGTGGCGCTGACCGGCTCAGAGGGCGCCGGGGCCAGTATCGCCGCGATCGCCGCCAAGAACCTCAAGAAGTCGACCCTGGAGCTCGGCGGCTCCGACGCCTTCGTCGTCCTCGACGACGCCGACGTCGCCAAGGCCGCGGACTGGGCCGTGCTCGGCCGGCACTGGAATGCCGGCCAGGTCTGCACCAGCTCCAAGCGGCTCATCGTCGTCGACTCCGTCTACGACGAGTTCCTGGAGCACTACCGCAAGGGCGTGGCGGGGCTGGTCGCCGGGGACCCGATGGATCCGGCGACCACGCTGGCGCCGTTGTCCTCCCAGCAGGCCGCCGATGCCCTCGCCGAACAGGTGGAAGCGGCCAGGGACGAGGGCGTCACGGTCGAGACGATCGGGGCTCCGGTCCCCGAGCAGGGGGCGTTCGTCAGGCCCGTCCTGCTCACCGATATCCCGGAGGGCTCGGAGACCGCCAGGACGGAGTTCTTCGGACCGGTCACCCAGCTGTACCGGGCCGCCGACGAGGAGGACGCCGTGCGGATCGCCAACGCCTCGCCGTTCGGGCTGGGCGGTTCGGTGTTCTCCAGCGACATCGCACGCGCACAGGACGTCGCCCGGCGGATGGACACCGGAATGGTCTTCATCAACCAGCCCACCGGCGTCGCGCCCGACATCCCCTTCGGCGGGGTGAAGCGCTCCGGCTACGGACGCGAACTGCTCGACCTGGGGCTCAAGGAGTTCGTCAATCAGAAGGTCGTGGCCGTCGCCGACATCGACGGCAGCTTCTTCTGAGCCGTCCGGCGCCTGAGCACTGTCGCGGTGGGGGGCGGGTCCGCCCCGTGGCGGCGTCGCGGCCCCACCCCTACACTCGTCCAAACGTCCTGACAATTCGTCCGAATCGGGACCCGGCCCTCGCACGGGCGACGACCAACCGGCAGACTTGGTCCCGTGCGAAACGACGATCGTGACGAACAGCGCATCTTCGACCGGACCAGCCGGACCCCCGTCCTGCCCGACGGCCGCGGCGTAAGGATCGGCATCCTCACCAGCGGCGGCGACGCCCAGGGCATGAACGCCGCGGTGCGGGCAGTGGTGCGCTCGGCACTCAGCGTGGGCGCCGAGGTCTACGCCATCTACGAGGGCTACCAGGGGATGATCGACGGCGGCGACGGGATCCGGAAGTTCGGGTGGGACGACGTCGGCTCGATCCTCAACCGCGGGGGCACCGTCATCGGCACCTTCCGCTCCAAGGAGATGCGGGAGCGGGAGGGACGCCTCAAGGCCGTCCGCCACCTGCTGCACCGGGGCATCGACCGGCTCGTCGTGATCGGCGGCGACGGGTCGCTGACCGGCCTGAACCTGCTGCGCAACGAATGGTCCGGACTGGTGGCCGAGCTCGTGGAGCGCGGCGACCTGGCCGAGGAGGTCGCCCAGGAGCATCCCAGCCTCATGATCGCCGGACTCGTCGGCTCCATCGACAACGATCTCGTCGGCTCCGACATGACGATCGGCACCGACACCGCCCTGCACCGGATCGTCGACGCCATCGACGATCTCGCCTCCACCGCCGCCAGCCATCAGCGATCCTTCGTCGTGGAGGTGATGGGACGCCACTGCGGCTACCTGGCGCTGATGAGTGCGGTCGCCGGCGGGGCCGATTACGTCCTGGTCCCCGAGCAGCCCCCGGCCCCGGGCTGGGAGGAGGAGATGTGCGCCGAGCTGCGCAAGGGGCGCCAGTCGGGCCGTCGCGACTCCATCGTCATCATCGCCGAGGGCGCCACCGACCGCGAGGGCCGTCCGATCAAGGCCGAGTACGTCCGCCAGGTGCTGGCCGACCGGCTCGACGAGGACGCCCGCGTCACGATCCTGGGCCACGTCCAGCGCGGCGGCAAACCCAGCGCCTACGACCGCTGGGCGTCGACCTGGCTGGGCTACAACGCCGTCCACGAGGTGCTCACCGCGACCCCCGAGTCCGAGGGGATGGTCGTGGGCACCCGGTCCAACCGCTCCGAGCGGCTGTCCCTGGTCAAGGCCGTCGCAGACACCCAGGAGGTGCCCAAGCTCATCGAGGCCGGGCGGTACCGCGACGCCATGCGGATGCGCGGGCACTCCTTCACCGAGATGGACGCCATCTTCTCCGAGCTGGCCGATCCGGTGCGCACCAGCCCCGAGAAGGACTACAGGCGAATCGGGGTGATGCACGCCGGCGGGCCGGCCCCGGGCATGAACACGGCCATGCGCGCCCTCGTGCGGCTGGGCATCTCCCGCGGCCACACCATGATCGGCATCCACAACGGCTTCGTCGGCCTGGCCGCCGGGGACCTGGCCGAGATCACCTGGAGCCAGGTGGAAGGGCTCACCGGCGAGGGCGGCGCGATGCTCGGGACCCGCCGCGAGGTGCCGGCGACCCAGGACCTGTACGCGATCAGCCGGGCCCTGGAGAAGAACGAGATCGACGCACTGGTGGTGATCGGCGGCTACTCCGCCTATGACGGCGTCCACAAGATGACGACGGAGCGGGACCGCTACCCCGCCTTCCGGATCCCCACCGTCTGCGTGCCGGCCAGTATCGACAACAACCTGCCGGGCTCGGAGCTGTCGATCGGCGCCGACACCGCGCTCAACGTCATCGTCGACGCGATGGACAAGATCAAGGAGTCCGGCATCGCCTCCAAGCGCTGCTTCGTGGTGGAGACGATGGGCAAGAACTGCGGCTACCTCGCCATGATGAGCGGGATCGCGGCCGGCGCCGAGCGGATCTACCTCAACGAGGACGGCATCAGCCTGGACGATCTGGTGACCGACGTCCACTGGCTGCGGGAGTCCTTCGCGAAGGGACGCCGGCTGTTCCTGGCGGTGCGCAACGAGAACGCCTCGAAGAACTACACCACCGAATTCCTCGCCCAGATGATGGAGGAGGAGTCGCACGGGATGTACGACGTACGCACGGCCGTGCTGGGGCACATGCAGCAGGGCGGGTCGCCGTCCCCCTTCGACCGGCTGCTCGCCACCCGGCTCAGCTACCGCGCGCTGAACCTGGTGGACGACGAGCTGGCGGCCGATCAGGACGGCGCCTGGTTCATGGGGATCCGCGACGGAAGCACCTACGCGGGCGCGATGGAGACCATGAACTCCCTGGTCGACCCGCAGCACCGGCGTCCCCGCCAGCAGTGGTGGCTCGACCTGCGCACGGTGGTCCGGACCGTCTCTGATGAGTTGAGGAGCTGAGGACAACCCCTTCGAAACCCCGTAGCGGGGGCCCGGCGCGTGCCCGGTCCGCGTCGCGGGCCGGGCACGCCGAGGGGCGCTAGTTCGTCAGGTCGGCGATATTGCAGGTCGGGATGCTCAGGGCCTCGCCCACCGGTAGCGAGTACAGCTCCCGGTCGTGGGTCGTCAGGCCGCGAGCAAGATCGCGCCGGGTCTGGATGGCCTTGTGCCAGCCCTGATCGGCCAGCAGGGTGGCGTAACCCAGGGTCGAGTTGGTGAGCGCCATCGTCGAGGTGTGGGGCACCGCACCCGGCATATTGGCCACGCAGTAGAAGAGCGAGTCATGCACCCGGAACGTCGGATCGGTGTGCGTGGTCGGATGGGAGTCCTCGAAGCATCCGCCCTGGTCGATGGCGATGTCCACCAGCACTGATCCCGGCTTCATCTGCGCGACGGTCTCATTGCTGACCAGGTGCGGGGTACGTGCGCCCGGAACCAGCACCGATCCGATCACCAGATCGGCATCACGGCAGGCGGTGGCGACACCCAGCCCGGTGGAGAACTCGGTGGCGATGTGGCCCGACGAGATGTCGGAGATGTAACGCATCCGCGCAGTATTGACGTCGTAGACGGTGACGCCGGCACCCATCCCGAGAGCGATCTGGGCGGCGCAGAGCCCGGCGACCCCGCCACCGAGAACGACGACCTTGCCCTTGTGGACACCGGTTCCCCCGCCGAGCAGCGTCCCGTTGCCGCCGTGGGACTGCATCAGGCAGTTCGCGCCGACCTGGGGGGCGAGCTTGCCGGCGATCTCGGACATCGGCGAGAGCAACGGCAGCTGATGGTCGTCGGTCTCGACGGTCTCGTAGGCCAACGACGTCACCCGGTGGCGGAGCAGGGCCTCGGCGAGCGGCTTGTCGGCGGCCAGATGCAGGTAGGTGAACAGCAGAAGGCCCTCGTGCAGAAGGTCGTACTCGGCGGCGACGGGCTCCTTGACCTTGAGCACCATCTCGGCATCGGTCCACACCGTCGCGGCGTCGTCACTGAGGACCGCTCCTGCCGCCAGGTACTCGGCGTCGCCGATCCCCGACCCGACGCCGGCCCCCGACTCGACGCACACCTGATGACCGTGACCCACCAGGGCATGCACTCCGGCCGGCGTGATCGCGACCCGGAATTCGTTGTCCTTGACCTCCGCCGGAACTCCGATGCGCATCCGATCTCCTCACCTCGTTATGGATCTGGTCTCGACACTGTCGTCAACCTGGTTCCGACACCGATGCCAGCCAGGCCGGACACGCCTCGAGAGCGAGCCGCCCCAGGCGCAGCCGCCGTGCTGCACACGCTACCTGCCGGTCGTCGTCGCCCATCAGCCACCTCCTGAGGGCGACCGATCGGCGGGCACCGACGCCGTGACTGCGGATAGGCTGGCCCTGATCGCCTCAGAGGGGAGGCGGCCGGAGCAGATGGAGAACACTCATGGCTCTCAACGAGGTGACCTTCCTTTCCCACGACGGCCGCGACGAGATCCGCGGCTGGATCTACTCGCCCGTGCGTCCCGCCCGCGGCATCGTCCAGATCGCCCACGGCCTGGGCGAGCACTCCCGTCGGTACCTTCACATGATCACCACCCTGCTGGACGCCGGCTTCGCGGTCGCCGCCGACGACCACGCCGGTCACGGCGCCACGGCGATGGCGTCGGGGGTGTGGCAGGACACCGGCCCCGACGGCGTCGAGACCGTGGTGGTCGACGAGAAGTCTCTCCACGATCTGGCCGTCGAGCTGCACCCGGGCCTGCCCTTCGTGTTCTTCGGGCACTCGTGGGGTTCGATGATCGCCCGCGGCTACGCCTCCCGGTACCCCGAGGATCTGGCCGGGCTGGCGCTGTGCGGTATCGCGGCCGGGATTCACGGCATCGAGCAGACCCTGGACCGCGAGGCTCTCGACGCCGCGATCGCCGCGGGAGACGGCACCGACCCCGACACCGGCTTCCAGGATCAGATGTTCGACGGCTTCACCTCCCGGTGCGGCCCCGACGCCGGTCCCACCGCCTGGGTGGCCGCCGATCCGGCCGTGGTCGCCGATCACGGCGTCGACCCGCTCAACAATTTCGGTGCGCCGATGTCGTTGCGATTCGTGCGCGACTTCGCGCTCCTCTACGACCGGGTGAATGACGCCGCCTGGCCGGCGGGCATCCCCGCCGACCTGCCGGTGCTCATCCTGGCCGGGGAGCAGGACCCCGTGGCGAACTACGGCGAGGGCGCCCTCAAGGCGGCCAACCAGCTGTGGGACACGGGCCACGAGGATGTCGAGACCCGCATCTACTCCGGGGTGCGCCACGAGGTGCACAACGAGCCGGCCACCCGGGAGCGGGTGGAGGCCGACCTGCTGGCCTTCGTGGAGCGGGTCACCGCCTGACATCATTGTCTGACGTCACCGTCTGACCCGGTTCCCTCCGTCACCCGCGGGCGACGGACCCCGGCAGCTCTCAGAAGGGAGAACACCCGTGCCGTCGCCGTTGTACTCGCAGTTCGCCTCACTCGTCAATCTCATCGGGATCGCGGCCTCGGCGACGGTGCTCATCCTCGCCCTGGTACGCGCCCGGCACCGGGGCCGTGCCCTCGTGGTGGCCGGAGCAGCGGTGATACTGGCGGGAAACATGCTGAGCGAACTGGCGCAGGGCTCGGCGAACCTCCTCGGCTCGACCTCCATGGCAGGCGGCTCCTTGCAGGTGATCTTCTCGTTGGGGATTCTCGCCAGTCTCATGGTGGGCGTCGGCATCGTGCTGCTGGCCGTGGGGCTTGTCCGCGGGCACGGGAACCATCAGCGGCCCCCGCAGGAGCCGATTCCGACCGGCCAGACTTTTCCCGCACCACCGCCCGGCTCATATCCCCGGTATCAGGGGTGGCCGTCCGACTCCGGCGCGCCCGGCCACGATCAGGGCTGGGGGCCACGATGAATCCGGTATTCACGATCCTGGCGAGTGTGGTGCCCGAGCTGGCGTGCTGCCTGGCGGCCGCCGTCATCGTGCTGGTGGGGGCGCCTTCCCGGCTGAAGGCTCTCGGCGGCGCCGGGGCGCTGATGATGGTCGCCGCCGAGGCGACGCAGCTGGTGGTGTATCTGTCTCCCCATGACGGCATCGGCTGGCTGTGGATTCCCCAGGTGGTGTCGCTGTTCTTCGTCGCAGGGCTCGTGATGCTGGCGGTGGCGGCGACATCGCCGGCGGCCGGTGGGGCCACTACCCGGCCCGCCTCGCCCCCGCCGACCTGGAATCCCAACGGATTCCCACCCGGTGCTCCGCCGTCGCAACCGGCGCCGTTCCCCTCTCAAGTGCCTCCAGGCTCAGGTCGCCGCGGTCCAGCAGGGTGATCCGCAGCGCCATGCACGAATCACTAGCTGGAGCCGCGTTCCCGACAGGATCCTCGGCGGATCCAGCTCTCAGGCGAGTAAAATGTGCACACTGGAAGGCGTCCCACCTGAGGAGGCCATGATGTGCGGACGGTACGGGCTTTCACTGGGAGCCGAGGACCTCGCCCGGGTCTACCAGGCCATCGGCGACGACATCGACGGGTGGACGCCGCACTACTCGGTGGCACCGTCCACCACGATCCCGGTCCTGCGGGCCCGTCCCGACGAGGACGCCGGCTCCCCCGACGGCATCCGCGTCCTGGAACCCGCCCGATGGGGGTTCAAGCCGTCATGGGCCAAGGAGAAGGGCCCCCGGCCGATCAACGCCCGGCTGGAGACGGTCGCCACCAACGGCATGTTTCGCAACGCCATGCGGTCGGCTCGCTGCGTCGTCCCGATGACCGGTTACTACGAGTGGACCGAGGAGGGCGGCAAGAAGGTGCCGCACTGGATCCACGCCGACGGCCGACTGCTCAACGCCGTCTCGGTGGCCGCCGCCAGCAGGACCGATGACGGCTGGCTGGTGACCGTGGCGATCGTCACGACGACGGCCACGGACTCCGCCGGCCAGGTGCACGACCGGATGCCGGTCTTCCTCGACGAGGACGACCTCGACGAATGGCTGACGCCCGGCAAGCTCGACGAGACCGGCGTCAACGGGCTGGTGAGCCTGGCCGGCGAGGACGCCGCCCGGATCGCCGGGCACCTGGACACCTACCGCGTCGATCCCCGGGTCAACAACGTCCGGCGGATCGACCCCTCGGCTCCCGATCTGATCGAGCCCGTCGAGGACCTCTTCGGCATCTGAGCACGGCACCCGATCAGCTGACGAACAGGATCATCCCGAGCCAGACGATCACGACGACGGCGCCGATGATCCCCATCGCCCACACCAGCGCCCAGGTGAGGCGGTCCTTCGGCTCGGGCTCGTTGTCGTCGGGTTCACTCATCGCATCTCCAGCCAGTGGCACCCGGGAAGTCTACGGCGGACGGACCGGATCAGCTCAGCGGGATCAACTCACTTCCGGGATCGTCACCGGCTCGTCGAACTTCGACATGGTCATGTCGATGGTGGTCTTGTTACCGGAGCTGGTGATCGCCATCCTGGTCCTGACCGGTGCCAGATCGTCATTCGTCCAGTAGTCGGCGGGCACCGTGCCGGAGGCCGAGGCGCTCGCCGACGACCCCGAGGACCCTGCCATCTTCGCCCCGTCGAGCTGCAGGACGAAGTGGTGGCCTCCGGACTCCTTGCCCTTGTACTCGGCCGACGTCGCGGCGTCAGCCAGCTGGGAGAGCGCCATCGCCTGGTTGAAGCCGCTGTTCTGCGCGGAGTCGGAGGCGACCCATTTGCCACCGGTCTTCACCCAGGTCCTGGAGCCGTCCGACACCGTCTCCATGTTCTGACCTGCGCCGGTCATCGTCGAGTGCGTCATGGGCTTGTCCGGATCGCTCTGATCGGTGTCACCGGTCACCTTCACCGTCACCGCCCGGCCCTCGATCGTCGCCACAACCGTGCCTTCCGAGTGATAGCTCTTGAGCTTCTTCTGGGCGGCGCCCATCCGGGTGACGAAGTCCTTGGCGTCGACCGTTCCCTTCTTGAAGGGGAATGACGCCGTGCTCGCCTTCTGGGCCGCGGACGATGCCGCGCCGGAGCCGCCGCCCGATGACGACGTCGCCGCGCCGTTCCCGCCGCACCCGGCGAGGCCGCCGAGCGCCAGTGCTGCGATGAGGCCGGCGGCGCCGCGCCGGATCGAGTTCTTCATCATGGATCCTGTCTCTGGTCGAGGCCACCGTGACCCGCGCATGGGAGAAGGTTATCGATCACCGAGGGCAAGTCCCTCTTCAGATCAGCAGCGTGACGCCTGTCACGACCGTCAACACGATGACGAGGGTGTTGAACACCGCCTTGTTGATCCTCCCCGAGACCCACCGGCCGAACGCCACCGTGGCGATCATGAACGGGATCGCGATGAGCAGGGGGATCAGGTACTTGGTGGTGAGCATCCCCAGCCCGATCGAGAAGGGCAGCTTCACCAGGTTGAGCACGAGGTAGAACCACGCCCCGGTACCCAGGAAGAGTCGCACCGGGAAGCCCTCGGTCATGAAGTACATCGAGGTCACCGGACCACCGGCATTGGCGACCATCGTGGTGAATCCGGCCAGGCCGCCGAAGACCGGCCGCTTGAACCTCGCCCCGCGGGGCGGCTCGGCGTCGGCCATGGCCTCCGAGGCGGTCCGGGTGACGACGGGTTCGGCTACGGTCGCCGTCTCCCCCGGTTCGGCGCCCAGCGCCGGGATCGCCCCGCTCTCGGCCTCGACCGCGCCGGGCTCGACGTCCTCGGCCACCGGCGCATGACCGCCCTCGCCGTAGCCCATCCGCTTCTTGCGCCACATCGTGATGACGTTCCAGCCGACGAAGACCAGGATGATGACGCCGATGACCCGTTTCGTCACCGTGTCGTCGGCCCAGAACAGGAAGGCGGCGCCCAGCACCACGCCGATCACCACATTGGGCAGCAGCCGGCCCAGGGTCTTCCAGTCGACGTCACGGCGGTAGGCCCAGATCGTCATCCAGTCGCCCAGGATGCACATGGCCAGGGTGATTCCGGTGGCCTCCTTGGCCGGGATCAGCTGCGCCAGCGCCCCGATCCCCAGGATCGCCGCCCCCGGGAGCATCGCCTTGTCGAGGGCGATGAGCATCGCCACCACGATGAGAGCCACCCAGATCATGGACATACGCCGCACTCCATTGTCAGCCGACGCTCGGCATTTGTTCGGACAAGGTCAACGGTACGCCCACGGCGATCCCCGTCACCACCCCCCGGGCAGGACTCCTCGGCCAGGACTCCCGCGGCCACCCGGGTCTCGACCCTCAGCACCGGTAAGGGTAGGTTTACCTGGCCATCCCGCGCGGCTCCGACCCGTCCGCGGGGAACACGTCCATCGAGTAAGGAAGCTCAATGACACGCACCGTCTACCAGGCCATCAGCCGCATCTTCGCCGTCGTGCTGGCCGTGGCCGGAATCGGCCTCGCGCTCGGCGGCAACTACGCCCACGGCTTCGTCACCGATCAGCTCTCCCAGCAGAAGATCGTCATGCCCAGCGGCAAGGCGCTCACCAGCCAGGACATGAAGGACCATCTGGAGAAGTACGCCGACAAGCCCATGACGACCGGCCCCCAGGCCGAGGCCTTCGCCAACCACTACATTCAGGCCCACATGAACGCCACAGCCGACGGCAAGACCTACGAGGAGGTCTCCGGGGAGTACATCGCCTGCTCCGCCGACAATGCCAAGAAGAACACCGCCGAGTGCACCGCCCTCGGCGAGGCCCGCCAGACCCTCTTCATGGGCAACTCGCTGCGCGGCATGCTGCTCAACGCCTTCGGCTGGTGGCTGCTCGGCACCATCGCCATCTGGGTCGGCGTGGGAGCCCTGGTGCTCGCGGTGATCCTGGCCGTTCTCGGGTGGTTCGTGCTGAAGCCCCGACAGGCCTCTGCGGCCTGAGCGTCCTCGACGCGACCGCACGGCGTCCCGCTCCGTCACGGAGCGGGACGTCTCCTTGCCAGAGCCGCTTCACAGGTCGGCAACATGGAGACGGACAGACGAAGAGTTATCATAGTCTGCAGTCGGCCGCCAGTACATGAACCGAAAAACGGGAATTCAGGTGCAGCGGCTCCCGTCGAGATCGATCCGTTGGAGGCATCCGTGCCGTCATTCCCCACCCGACGTTCCGTGATCGTCGGCGGTGCCGCTCTGGTACCGCTGGCGATTGCCGGGTGCAGCTCCACATCCAAGGCTGCCAAGGAGACGTCCGGAGCGGCGAAGCCCTCCACCACCCCGACTCCGACCCAGAAGCCCAGCCCCGCCACGGTGGCTGTGAGTGCGCAGCACCCGCTGACCGCCGTCCAGCCCACCGACGCCCTGACCTTCGCAGTGACCAACGGCACGCTGACGTCGGTGGCCGTCACCAATGCCGACGGCGAGCCGGTCGACGGTGCCCTGTCCGGCACCGACCCGAAGAAGGTCTGGACCCCCAAGGCGCCCTTCCGGATCGGTAGCACCTACACCGTCGTCGCCACCCTCACCGGACAGACCGGCACCGCGAAGTCCACCACCAGGCTCACCACGATGAGCGGCGACACCAACACCACCAATCTTCTCTACGAGGACATGGACGTCGGCGTCGGCATGCCGGTGATCATCAAGTTCGACAACGAGGTCGCCGACGCCGCCAAGCGCAAGGCCATCCAGAACGCCATGACGATCACCACCACCCCGCAGCAGGAGGGCGCGTGGGGCTGGATCGACAACGCTCAGCTGATGTGGCGGCCCAAGGAGTACTGGAAGGCCGGCACGAAGATCACCGTCTCCGGGAAGGTCGCCGGACTGCCCACGTCCAGCCATCGCTTCCTCCAGGACAACATCTCCGGCAGCATCACCATCGGCGACTCCCGGATCCTCTACGTGGACATCGCCAACTACAAGATGCGCGTCACGAAGAACGGCAGCACCGTCAAGACGATCCCGATCACCACCGGCAAGGCGAACTTCGCGACCCGGTCCGGCACCAAGGTGATCATCGAGCGCGACTCCGCTCTCACCATGGATTCGACGACGGTCGGCATCCCCAAGGGCGATCCCGAGTACTACAAGCTCGACGTCAAGTGGGCCATGCGGGTCACCTACACCGGCGAGTTCATCCACGCGGCCCCGTGGTCGGCGGGCTCCCAGGGCTCGGCCAACGTGTCCCACGGCTGCGTGGGCACCTCGATGGCCGACGGCCAGTGGCTGTTCAACTTCTCCCGGGCCGGCGACGTCGTCGTCAACACCGGCTCCAACCGCCACTTCCAGCCCGAGCAGGGCATCGGCTGCTGGTGCTATGACTGGGCCGGGTGGCAGAAGCTCAGCGCTGTGTAACCCTCACCGTCGAGCGCGGGTCGAGGGTTGCCCCTGATCCCCCGCGCGCCTCCTGCGGGCTCGATCCCCGGGTTGCCCTGCGCACCGCGTCGACCGCGCCGTGACGCGGACCCTACGCTGCCCCGGGCGCTCCCGTCGGGGGTCCTCGGCAGCGCCGCGGTGCCTCCTCAGCCGCTGAATCCGCCACGCCGGCAACTCTCAACCTGCTTGGGGAGGGGTCGAGGGTCTTCCTAGTGTGCAGCGCAACACAGGGATCGCGCCGACTGGTGGGGTCTCGAGTTCCGACGCCGCATGGCGAGAGGAAGTTGCCCCGTGATTCTGCAGAAGCTGCGCGGACTCTCCGCGACCGTCGCGCTGGGAGTCGTGCTCACCGCCGGCGTGCCGGCGATCGTCGGCTCGATCGCCCAGGCCGCGACCACCACCCTTCATGCCAGCGCGGCTGTGAACGTGCGCACCGGGCCCGGCACCTCGAACGCGAGGATCGGCGTCCTGTACCCCGGCGATGAAGTGGCCGCGACCGGGTCCTCTGTCGACGGCTGGACGCCGGTGACCTACCAGGGCCGCAAGGCCTGGGTGTCGACCAGATACCTCGCCGGTGGCGGCTACACACCGGATACGACCACCACCAGCGCCGCCGGATCCGCCTGGACCACTGCCAACCTCAACCTGCGCGCCGGCGCCGGGGCGAGCCAGCGCGTCATCGCCACCCTGCCGCGCGGCACCGAGGTGACCCGCACCGGGAAGGTCTCCGGGGAGTGGACCGCAGTGACCTCCGACAAGGGTTCGGGCTGGGTCCACGGCAACTACCTGTCGGCCTCGCAGGTCACGGCCGTCAACACCTCGAAGGCCTCCAGCGCCCCGGTCGGCAATACTGCACCGACCGGAAAGGCCGCACCCTCGACCGTCGGCACCAGATACGCCACCACCACGCTGAACCTGTGGACGGCGGCCACCGGCTCCCGCTACGTCGGTACCGTCGACCGCGGTACCGCGCTGAAGTACACCGGCACGGTGAGCAACGGGCGCACCCAGGTGGTCGTCAAGGGGGCCGCCCGCTGGGTGACCAGCGACTACCTGTCGGCGAGCAGGCCCTCCTCGAGGAAGAACTCGTCGGCCGCATCCAGGTCGTCGTCCCGGTCGGGGGAGGGCCAGGCCACCACGACAGGATCGTGCCGGGCCTCCTACTACGACGAGGACCAGTTGACGGCCAACGGCGAGCGGTTCAACACCAATGACTACACGGCCGCCCACAAGACCCTGAAGTTCAATACGCGGGTGCGGGTCACCAATCCGGCCAACGGGAAGTCGACCGTGGTGCGGATCAACGACCGCGGTCCCTACGTCTCGGGACGCTGCCTCGACCTGTCCACGGCCGCCTTCTCGGCGATCGCCAGCACCGGTTCCGGGGTCATCGCGGTGAAGTACACCGTTCTGGGCTGACACGGCACGCTGCGCTGAGCACGAATCCACGTTGACAATCGTGCAACCGGCCGTAGCCTTGGATGTGCAATATTTCACAAGCCGACGCCCGTCCGGTGGGAGGATCCAGCGAGTTCTGGCGTCGCAAGGGCTTCCCCTTATCTTCGGGACGCCGCGACAAGGGCCGCCGCACCACCCAGGACCCGCCCCCTTCCGGGGCCTCCTGCGCCGGGCCGCCCGCAGGACCCGACGGGGCGAGCCCCGGGAAGGAACATGATGAGCGAGACAGCACGTTTCATCGACGGCGACACCGAGTTCGAGTTCGACAGGGTCGTCGCCAGCGACGGCCAGATCGGCTACGACGCCTCGGGGTTCCTCAACGAGACCGGGAACCTGTTCCTGGACCCGGCCTTCGTCAACACGGCCTCGTGCGACTCGAGGATCACCTACATCGACGGCGACAACGGCGTGCTCCGCTACCGCGGGTACCCGATCGAGCAGCTCGCCACGCACTCGACCTATCTGGAGACCGCCTACCTCGTGATCTACGGGGATCTCCCCAGCGCCGCGGAGCTCAAGACCTTCGAGGAGCGGATCCGCCGCTCCACCCTCATCGACGAGCGGATGCGCGACCTGTTCCGCTGCTTCCCCCGCCGCTCCCACCCGATGCCCGTGCTGGCGGCCGGCGTCATGGCCCTGTCGACCTTCTCCGAGAAGAGCGCCGGAATCGAGCCCGACCAGGTGGAGAACGCCACCGACCGGCTCATCGCCAAGATGCCGACCCTGGCCGCCTTCTCCTACAAGAACTCGGTGGGCCAGCCCACCCTGTACCCCGACAACTCGCTGTCCTACATCGAGAACTTCATCCGGATGAGCTTCGGCTTCCCCACCGAGGCCTACGAGTTCAACGACGAGATCACCCGGGCCCTGGAGGTGCTGCTCATCCTTCACGTCGACCACGAGCAGAACTGCTCGACGTCGACGGTGCGGATGGTGGGCTCCTCGGGAGCCAACCTCTACTCGGCGGTCTCGGCCGGCACCAACGCGCTGTCCGGACCCAAGCACGGAGGCGCGAACCAGGCCGTCATCGAGATGCTGCAGGGCATTCGCGATTCCGGCATGTCGACCCGCGAATTCGTGAGCCAGGTCAAGGACCACAAGTCCAACGTCAAGCTGATGGGCTTCGGGCACCGGATCTACAAGAACTACGATCCGCGCGCCGCGATCATCAAGGAGCACGCCGACAACATCCTCAAGCTCCACTCCGGGCGCCAGGACCTCCTGGAGATCGCCCAGGAGCTGGAGGAGACGGCGATGTCGGACGACTACTTCCGAGAGCGCAAGCTCTACCCGAATGTGGACTTCTACTCCGGTCTCATCTACGAGGCGATGGGCTTCCCGGTGAACATGTTCACGGTGCTCTTCGCCATCGGACGCCTGCCCGGCTGGATCGCCCATTACCGCGAGCAGCTGGCCACCAGCAACAAGATCTGGCGGCCGCGCCAGATCTACACCGGCGAGCAGGAGAGGGCCTACCGCCCGGTGGATCTGCGCCCCTGAGGTCTCCCGTTAGGCTCGCCCCATGACGCTCAGCCCCGACCTCGTCCGACTCTCCCCCAAGGTGGTCCTCCACGATCACCTCGACGGCGGGTTGCGCCCGGCGACCGTCCTCGACCTGGCTCGCGCCCAGGGGATCAGTGCTCCCGGCAGCACCGCTGATGAGGTGGCCGACTGGTTCTTCAGGACCGCGGACTCCGGCTCCCTGACCCGCTACCTGGAGACCTTCGACGTCACGGTCGGGCTCATGCAGACCCCCGAGGCGCTGCAGCGGGTGGCTCGCGAGTACGTCGAGGACATGGCCTCGGACCACGTCATCTACGCCGAGACCCGGTGGGCGCCGCAACAGCACGCCGCCGGGGGGCTGACGATGGCCGAGGCGGTCGACGCCGTCCAGGCCGGGCTCGACGAGGGTATGGCCGAGGTCGCCGAGCTCGGACGGCCCGTCGTCGTCAACCAGCTCATCACCATGATGCGCCAGCTCGACCCCGACCCGGCACTGGCCGTCCTCGTCACCGAGAGGCTGGGGCACGGAGTGGTCGGCGTCGACCTGGCGGGGCCGGAGGCAGGATTCGGACCGGGGCGGTTCCTCGACCTGTTCGACGACATCGCCGAGGCCGGCGGGCACGTCACCATCCATGCCGGGGAGGGCGACGGCCCGGGATCGATCCGCGCGGCCCTGGAGTGCGGTGCGGAGAGGCTGGGGCACGGAGCACGGTTGGCCGAGGACATCACGTCCTACGGCTCCGGGATCCTGCAGCTGGGAGAGGTCGCCGCAGAGGTCCTCCAGGCGGCGATCGCCCTGGAGGTGTGCCCCTCCTCGAATGTTCAGACCGGGCTGTGCCCGAGCGTCGGTGATCACCCGGTGGGTCTGCTGTGGCAGGCGGGGCTGCCGGTGACGATCTCCCCCGACAACCGCCTCATGAGTCGTACCTCGGCCAGCCGCGAACTCAGCCTCACCGGCGAGGCGCTGGGATGGGAACTGGAGGATCTCCATCACGTCGCGGTCACCGCCGCCGACGCCGCCTTCTGCGACGAGGCCACCCGCGAGATCATCCGGGAGAGGCTGGATGAGGGGTTCGCCGGGCTGTAGACGGGGCAGGATGCTCTCCCGGAACTCTCCCCACCCCTACCGCGGCTCAACCGGCCCGGTCCAGCAGCACCTCGATGCTCAGCGTGCCGCCGTCCAGCCGGGCCGTGGCGCCGCCGCCCATCTGCCGGGCGAGCGCCCCCACGATCGCCAGCCCCAGACCGGCATGCGGTCCGGTGCGGGCCGAGTCGGCCCGGTAATAGCGCTCGAAGAGCCGATCGACGGCCCGCGGCGTCATCCCCGCGGCATCATTGCGGACGGTCAGCCTCACCCGACCAGCCCTTCCGACCTCCTGCCCGGCCTCCCCGTCGGTCGGGTCGCCCGGCACCTCGGTCAGCCCGATCCACACCCCGCCGGTGGTGTAGCTCAGCGCATTGGCCACCAGGTTGCGCACCATCCTCGCCAGCGAGGTCTCCTCAGCGAGCACCATCACGGGATGGCCGGGCAGGCTCACCTCAGGCTCCACCCCGGCGGTCTCGAAGGAGGTGTGGAAGCCCACCAGCACCTCCCCGACCAGCGCCGTCGCATCGACCGGGGCCAGGTCGACGGCCTCGCCGGGGGCGTCCAGCACCGACAGTTCGAAGAAGTCGTCCAGCAGCCGCGACAGATCATCCACCCGGCGGTTGACGATCTCCAGCCGCTCCCGGTCCCGCCCGGGCCCATCGGGCTCGCCGGCCGCACCGCCCATGCCGTCGCGGGCCAGCAGTTGCAGGTACCCCTTGACGGCGATGAGCGGGGTCTTGAGGTCGTGGGAGATGTCGGCGATCTGGCCGCGCAGCCTCTCCTCCCGCCCCCGCCCGGCGACCGTCTCGCGACGCTCGGCGGCCAGTTGTGTGTCGAACAGCGCCACCAGGGCGTCAAGCTCCCGATCGCCCAGCGCCAGCTCCAGCGGCTCCACCGATCCCCTCCGCGACCGCGCCGCGATCTGATCCCGGACGCGACGCAGCTCGGCATGCCAGCGCCGGGTGCGCACCAGCAGGACCGTCAGGACGACGAGCAGCGCCCCGGCCAGCACCCAGCCGGCCGCCGCCCACGCCGTCACACCCAGCAACGGCACGCCAATCAACGTCACACCCAGCACCGCCGCCTCCAGAACCCCCGACTCACCGCACCTCGCGGCCGGCCAGCGCCAGCCATGACAGCACCAGCGCCACGGGGATGAAGATACCGGCGAACCACCACATCTGGTGCAGCACCCACGGCTCGGCCCAGTACCGGGTGATGCGGTTCATGTGCCACACCGGGTCGGCGGCCAGCAGCCACCCGACGAGCACGTTCGGGTCGGGCCCGGCCATCGCGTTGACGATGATCGTCGCGATGAACAGCACCATCATGATCACGACGGCCGCCATCGAGTTGCGCGTCACCAGGTACACCAGCCCGGTCGCCAGGATCAGCGCCACCAGGATCACGAACTCCAGGCCGACCAGCCCGGCCCACCGACCCACCTGGCGCCCGGTCAGCGAGGCATCACCTGCCGCCAGCGTCACCAGCAGGGTGATGACGTTGTGGAGGGTCCACAGCAGCGCACTCAGCCCGGTGACGACCAGCAGCCTCGACAGGTACAGCACGATCGGGGACTGGCCGCCGGCCACCGCCACCCGGGTGATGCCGTTGCGGTCGTCACCGCCGGCCACCGCGACGGTGGTGACGATGACGGCCAGCACCGAGACGGCTCCGAAGCAGGTCGCGGTGTACATCAGCTCCCAGAAACCGGGACGGTCGCCGAAGCCGAATCCGACGAAGCCGTCGATGAGCGGCGTCCCTCCCGGACCGACACCGGTCTGCCCGCCGAAGGAGAATCCGGACCCGGACTCCCCCTGGGCCATCAGGGCGAACGCCGCCATCGTCAGGACGAACCCGGCGGCGGTCAGGAGCAGGAAGCGGGAGTGGAGGAGCCGGTAGCAGTCGGCGCGCACGATGTTCCAGAGCATGATCAGGCCTTCCTGACGGGGTGGGTGGAGTCCGCGGCGGCGACGAGCTCGGTGAAGTAGTCCTCCAGACTCGCCCCGCGTAGGCCCAGTTCGTGGACGCCGACCCCGGCGTCCACCAGTTCGCGGTTGATGCGGGCGGCCTCATCCAGGTGGCTGCCGATCGTCAGCACGCCGTCGCCGTTGACGGCGAAGTCGCGGACGCCGATGCGCTCCTCCAGCACGGTGGCGGCCCGGGAGACGTCGTCGGTGCGGATCCGCAGGGTGCGGCGGCACTCCTGGTGCAGCCGGTCGGCGCCGACGCGTCGGATCAGCCGTCCGTGGTGGATGAATCCGTAGTCGGTGGCGAACAGGTCGAGCTCGGCCAGCAGGTGGCTGGAGATGAGCACCGTCGCCCCGTCCTCGTGGACCCGGCGCACCAGCTCGTCGCGGACGCGCATCGTCCAGGTGGGGTCGAGGCTGTTGGTGGGCTCATCGAGGACCAGCAGCTCGGGACGCCCCATCAGCGCCATCGCCAGCCCCAGGCGCTGCCTCATGCCCAAGGAGAACTCCCGCACCTTCTTGGAGCCGGTGGCCTCCAAGCCGGTGAGGTGCAGCGCCTGCTCCACGAAGTCGCGGCGCGGCAGGCCCCGCTGGATGCGCAGCGCCTCCAGGTTGCGGGCCGCCGACAGGTCGGGGCCGGCGGCGGCCGTCTCGACCAGCGAGCCGGTGCGCGAACGCTGCCGGGCGGCGTCCCGCCCGCCGTGCCCGAACAGCTCGACCACCCCCGAGGTGGGGCGGGCCAGCCCGGTGACCAGCCGGATGAGGGTCGTCTTGCCGGCCCCGTTCTCCCCGACCAGCCCGAAGATCTGCCCGGCCTCCAGATCCAGGCTCACCTGGTCGACGGCGACGGTGCGCCGATAGTGCTTGGAGACGTCCCTGACGCTCATCACGCTGCTGCTCATGGCATGCAGCCTCGCCCAGACAGGTCAAGGAATCGTCAAGAAACCCGTCAAGATCTTCTCAAGATTCCTTGAGCGTGTACCCGATCCCCCAGACCGTCCGGATCGGATCCTCCCCGCCGGCGTCGCGGAGCTTGCGGCGCAGGTTGTGCATGTGGGCGTTGACGGTGTGCTCCTCGTATCCTGCCGACCGCCCCCAGACCTGCTGGTACAGGCTCGGCTTGGGGTGCACCAACCGCGGGCCGCGCATCAGGACGGTGAGCAGCCCGAACTCGGTGGCGGTCAGGGCCAGGCCGGCCCCTCCGATCGAGGCGGTGCGGGCCGTCTCGTCGAGTTCCAGCTCGCCGACCCGGTGGACGGTGCGCAGCCCGGCCCCATGCCGGGTGCGCCTCATGGTGGCCTCGCAGCGGGCGACCAGCTCGTCGACGTCGAAAGGCTTGGTGAGGTAGTCGTCGGCGCCCAGCTGCAGCAGGTCGATCTTGGAGCGGGTGGTCTGGCGGGCTGAGATGACGATGACCGGGACGTCGGACTCGGTGCGGACGGCTCGCAGCACCTCGTCGCCGCTCTTGAAGGGCAGCATGAGGTCGAGCAGCACCAGGTCGGGCTGCTCGGCGTGGGCCAGCCGGATGCCGTCGGGGCCCGAAGCGGCCGTCACGACGCGGTAGCCCCGTTCCGAGAAGAGCTCGCCGAGGAGACGGGCGGTCTCGCGGTCGTCCTCGACGACAAGTACGACGGGCCGGGTCATGGGGACAGTCTGCCCGCAGCGCCCCCCTGTGTCAGGCTGACTGTGAGCCGGGGCGGACGGCCGAGCGCCGGGGAATGTGAGGACGGCCCCGAAGCCCTGTCGACTTGATGCCCGTCATTTCGCATCAACTCGACAAAAATTCGCCTGCGCTTGGCGTCCTGGCCGCGACGCAGCGCCGCCCAGACGACGGCGGGCTGAGAATTTTCCAGCTACGCCAATGAGCCGCACCATCAGGAATGGTGCTTCACCATGTCCATACATCTCATGAAGGTGGATGCTACTTCCCGTTGAGGCACATGGTGCCACCACGACCTCCGGTATCCGATAAGCCGCATTGGCCAGATCGCGCAGGCTGCCGGAACCGTCATGATGACCTGGGAGGCCAGGCAGTTGCGGCAGTTCGAGGAGAAGATGATGAGGAACGACGCATCGTCTGGCTGACCGACATGATGGGTGTCTGGGCGGCCGAGCACATATTTCGGGCCACCCCGCCAGGGGGAACCTCCCACCGGGTCTACAAGACTCCGTGGCCGGGTGACCCGAGAGTCAATATTCAGAACGATGACGGTTCGGCGAAGGCCTACCGGGTACGCCAGGTGCTGGCAGCGATCGACAAGCTCGTGGAGGAGGACCAATGCCCATCATCAGTGACCACTACAGCTATCGGGTGCGCTGGTCGGCCGAGGACGAGGAGTACCTGGCGACTGTGGCCGAGTTCCCATCGTTGTCATGGCTGGCGGCCAGCTCCCACGAGGCGTTCGAAGGCATCCAGCGACTCGTCGTCGACGTCATGGGCGACATGGCTCACAACCATGAAGAACTGCCCGTGCCCCTGGGCGTCCGGGTCTACTCCGGGAATTTCATGGTCCGCATCCCCCCGGAAGAGCACCGGCAGCTCGCCATTGAGGCGGCCGAACAGCACGTCTCACTGAATAGGCTGGTGGCCTCTCGCCTGGCCGGGGAGTGAAGCTCCTTCGGCGTCCGGGGACGGGCTGATCGCTACGAGCGCGATCCTCGAGGAGGCACGCGGCGAGAAGCTCGACGTGTTCGCGGGACCCCAGGGCATCGAGCCCCAGATCGAGGGGTGGATCCAGCCCAAGGCCGGGGTACGGGTCCGGACAGTTTCTGTCAGCGGTCTCTGGTAGACGTGGATCCTCTGGGATCAGGCGTGATCGACGAGAGAATCCCCACGATGGCAGTGGTATTTCAGGCGCAACGTGGAGAACCTCTCGCCGGCCCGAAATCTGTCGCGCCCCGGACCCGACCGATTCAGGGATGTGAGGTGGGAATCGCTAAGAAAACACCGAGAATCTGAACCGCTATTTTTTAGATTCAAGATCTGGTATATGGCGTTCACATCGTTTAGAGTTGCTCCATGGAACGAGACTTCTGGGAACTCAGCGGGGTGATCGAACAGGCGCTGGACGCCATCGACCACACCGGCGACTCCCGGATGCCCGACACCCAGAAGGTCGCCGCGATGAGACGGGCCCGGGCCCTCGCCGACCGGATGGTGGCCCTGGCCGCCGTCTATACCGACCTGGTGGCCAGAACAGGGGCCACCGAGAAGACCACCGGGACACCCCTGAGCGACTACCTGGCCGTCACCGAAGGACGCAGCTCATCGGAGGCCACCGGCCTGGTGCACCAGGCCAGCCGGATCACCGTCGACCCCCGGGTGCGCGACGCCGCCCTGGCCGGAACCGTGTCCCCCGGCAAGGCCGCCGCAGCCGGCGCCGTGCTGCGCGAGATGCCCCTGACCGAGATGACCGAGGCGCAGCGGAGTGCTGCGTCCGGCGTGCTGCTCGACCAGGCCGCCAGCGGGGCCACCACCCGCCAGATCAGCCGCAGTGCTGACAAGGTGCTGGGCCAGGTCGCCCCCGGCCTGGCCCCGACCGCCGACCAGAAGGCCGCCGAGGCCGAACGCCGCAGGCGCCAAGCCGTCCGCGAGCGCTACCTCACCTTCACCGACACCGGCCAGGGATCGGTCCGCTTCTTCGGACAGCTACCCCAAACCGAGGGAGACCTGCTCCGCAAGGTCGTGCAGGCCTGCGTGGAACGCGGACGCGGCGACGAACGCCGGGAGCTGGAGAACCTCAAGGCGCAGAAGACCTCCGGGGAACTGAGCGCCGGCCAGTACTTCGCCGCACGGACGGCCCTGGGGGAGCGGGAGTCCCGCACCACCGCCCAGCGCCAGGCCGACGCCCTGACCGACATGGTCGCCGTTCTCCAGGACCAGGGACAGATCCCGGTCGCCGGCGGTGAGGCGCCGCGGGTCGTCGTCACCCTCGACTACACAAAGCTCCTGCAGCTGGCTGTGGAGGCGGCGGCCACCGGTACCCGCCCCGACGGGACGGTGCTGGATGAGGTGTCGGCGGCCCGCCTGCGCACCGCCCTGACCGGCACCACCGAATCCGGCCAGGACGTGTCTGCCTCGCAGGTGCGTCTGGCCTGCTGCGACGCCGGAGTCCTTCCCCTGGTCCTCGGAGACCAGTCAGAGATCCTGGATGTGGGCCGGGAACACCGGCTCGTGATACCCCAGATCCGCAAGGCCCTGGCCCTGCGGGACTCCGGCTGCATCTTCCCGGGCTGCACCGTTCCCGCAGGGGCCTGTCAGGCTCACCACATCATCCCCTGGTGGGCCGGCGGGGCCACCTCCCTGGACAACCTCGCCCTTCTGTGCAGGCGGCACCACGGCGTGGTCGAACCCCACCGGTACGACCCCGCAGCCGACCAATGGCGCATCACCTTCGACCCCGACACCGGGAAACCCCAGGTCCACCCACCCCGACGCCTCCGCCACGACCTCCCACCGGGAAGACCGGACCCGGAGGAGAGCTCTGCTCAGCTGGAGGAGGCCGTGGAACCAGAGGGGATGACCATGAGAGAACGCGACGGAATAGGGGAGGACTCTGCTCCAGAGGTGGACAAGAGACGGTCCGATGCAGGACCGGGGAAGAGCTTCCTCCCGGAATCCACAAAGCAGGAACCTCTCATCGCCTGAGTCAGATCTGCCGTGTCAAGCAAGAGAGTTCCGTTCACCAACGCCCCGCCGACCCTGTTCCGCAAGCGACCCAGGACCCAGCTGTCCTGGCTGGACACCATCCCTCGCGAGCAAGCGTGACACGTCGAAAGGGCATCATCCTGGACACTCCTCCACTCGGGTCAATCCTCGAAGGAGTCCTCGTCAATCTCGAGGATCGAGCAGGTCTCCCCCACCGACCCCCGCACCACTCATCACGGCAGCTCCAGCCACCCCGAACAGTTGTGGACGTGGCCGCCTGCCCGCCACAGATCGATCATGGCGCGGTGCAGGCGGGTGTCGTAGGGCAGGTTGTCGAGGATTTCGCCGATCCGCTCGCCGTCGGAGAAGGGCCGGTCGAAACCGAAGAAGATCCCCGAGCCATCAGAAACAGGACGGTCCCACACCGTCCATCGCCGTGCGAAAAGATCCATGTTGGAGCCCGGCATCCGCCCCATGAGATCGGCGTCCAGCAGCCAGGAGTGGCAGACGGCCCGCCCGAAGGTGCCCTCCTCGGTCGCCAGTTCGGGGAAGTGCCCGGTGAAGAATCCGCGGGCCCGCCCCAGCGAGTCGTCGACGACGTCGGGGCTCAGCGATCCGATCGGTGCGATATGGGTGGACAGCACGAGCGGGCCCTTCTCGGCATCGCCCTCCTGCCCGTCGCCGGCGTCCGGCGCCCCGAGAGTCGACCGGGTGATCTCGAACTGGAGCCGTCCCAGCTGAGCGAACCCTCCGCGCCAGATCATCTCGATCCAGTCGGCCTGGCCGAACCCGAACCGCCCGGTCACCGCCATCGTCTTGCGCACCTGGCGGCCCAGATCGCACAGGGTCTCGGCTATCACCTGTTCCGGGTAGCCGATCCCCCTCCAGTGCTCGGCCACATCGGGAGCGGTCTCGATCATGGCGGCCAGCGGGACGGCGCCCTCGACCTCACCGGCCCGTTCAGCAGTGGCGGTCGCCGCCCCGGCAACCGGGATCCCCGCCCGGTCCGCCTCGGTGAGGAAGGTCTTCTGCCCGGAGAAGCGCCCGATCCGCCTGCGGATCAGCCCGGCCATCTCCTCGGCCCGCGCGGACGCCATCCGGTTGCCGGACACCGCCTCGAGAGTCCTCAGAGTGGGAGCCCTCAGATCTGCGCCCAGCCCGACCAGATTCAGCACATCGCTCAGCTCAGGAAATTTGATCATGGTGCTCACCAGGCCTGATTCTCTTTCGGGGGGCGACGCCGCCGCCCATTGCCGCCGAGCTGCCAGGGGTGCGGCCCGTCGAGCGGCCTCACATTGACCCCGGCTGCCTCCAGCCGGTCCATGTGGGCGGCGACACGCGCCCGCACCGCCTCGGCGTCCATCCCGTCGGGCCTGCCCCAGGCCGCCTCGGCCAGTGCGATGGCGCGTGGGAAGGCCATGTACTCGACCTCCTCCATAGTGTCCATGTACTCGCTCCACAGCTGGAACTGAGTGCCCAGCACGCGGCTCCGCTCCTCGCCGGTACACCCCACCACCACGTCCAGCGGATCGAACGAGATGGCGTCGTCCAGGGTGGTCAGCGACCCGATGGAGTAGCGCTCCTGAGGATCCTCGGACTGGTAGTAGTCCAGATAGGTGTGCGACGTCGGCGCCAGGATCGCCTCCATGCCTCCTCTCAGCGCCCGGACGGCGGCGTCGCCGGGACGCCATGCCGCGCACACCAGGCCGTCGACCGGCCCGTCGTCGATCACCTCGTCCCATCCGACCGGGATGCGTCCGCGCTCGACCAGCCAGTCGCGCAGCCATCCGGTGAACCAGTGCTGCAGCTTCTCTGGGACAGTGCCCAGCTCGGCGGCCCGCCGGGCGATCTCGGGCGAGGAGACCCACTGGGTCACCGGGGCCTCGTCGCCGCCGATCGCCACATACTTCGAGTCGAAGATGTCGAGCACCTCGGTCCAGATGTCGGCGACGAACTGGAGCGCGTCCTCGGACATGTTGAGCACATCGTCGCTGATCCCGTACTCGGTGCGCACCTGGCCGGGCACGCGTCCGGGAACCGCCAGAGAGGGCTCGGCTCTCAGGGCGGCGGCGGCGTGGCCGGGGAATTCGAGCTCGGGGACGACGGTGATGCCGTACTGATCTGCGAAGTGCACCAGGTGACGCAGCTGGTTCTGGGTGTAGAAGCCGCCGTGGGGGGTGCCGTCGGCGCCGTGATACGGATTGATCGACTCGAGTCGCCACGATCCGAGCTCGGTGAGACCCGGGTGAGAGAGGCTCTGGAAACGCCACCCCTGATCCTCTGTGAGGTGCAGCACCAGCGTGTTGACGCGCAGCTGACTGAGCAGCTCGACGAAATCCATCACACGGCGGATCGGCATGAAGTGACGGCCCACGTCGAGCATGCAGCCGCGCCAGCCCCATGACGGCGCATCGACGATGCGGACCGCGGGAAGCTCCCACCGGGTGCTCTGCGCGCCGGGGAGGAAGGCGTCGGGGCCCAGCAGCTGGCGCAGCACCTGAGCGGCCCACACGGCACCCCGCTCGCTGCCCGCGGCGATGCTGACTCCTTCCGCGGCGACCTGGATCGTGTACCCCTCCTCGGGCAGGCCGAGGTCGAGGGCCACAGCGATACCAGGGGCCTGCGAGGGCTCCTCGGCCAGGCTCAGCGCCAATCCGGTGGCCTCCGAGAGGACCCGCCGGACGGCCCCGGCCAGGGCTTCATCACCTATGATCCGCGACCCCGGAGTGAGGGCACATCCAGGCCCGTCCTCGACCTCCAGGTGGCGCGGACGGGGAACGATGCCCGTGATCCGGCTGGCAGCGGTGACAGGGCTGTGAGGAGGCATGACGTCAGTACATCACGCGCCTGTTGAAGCGGCGGACGACCGCCCCCACGCTCGCCAGGGCTCGCTGCCCCCACCGGGCGGGTCAGGTCGGGCGGGTCACGTCTGCGACCGCCGGCACCACCAGGCGGCTCAAGTCGGACGGGTCGGGTTCGCTCTGAACAAATTCTGAACAATTTTCATGTTCGACCCCTCGGATACCGTAAGCTGAGTGGGCCATTGGCCCACCGAGAACACCGATCCGACACGTCTGCAGGTGCGGTGAGCTCACCCCGATGTCGAGGAAGTTGAATTGACCAGGATAGTGTCCGCCGCTGTTGCCGTCTCCGTCGCGCTCACCGCCACGGGGACTCTCGCACTGGCCAAGACCCTCAACTGGAACAGTGTCGTCATCAGTGTCGACGGTGTGATCCAGCAGACCAAGGTCAAGCCGGGAACCGTCGCGCAGACCCTCCAGGCCAAGGACATCTCGGTACACCGCCGGGACTCCGTCCAGCCCTCGCTCGGCACCAGAACTTCCAACGGCACCTACATCGCCGTCGACTACGGCCGAAAGCTGACCATCAACCTCAACGGGACGCCGATCACGCGATGGACCACCGCACGCAATGTCGGTGACGCGCTCAGCCAGTTCAACCTCAGCGATCCCGGGAACTACGTGTCGGTGAGCCGATCGACCACCATTCCCCGCAAGGGCCTGAGTTTCACCGTCACAACCGCCAGGAACTTCTCCAGCAGCCCGAAGAGCGCCGCCGTCGGCGAGACATCGACGCCGAGAACCGACGGGGCAGCCAGCGGCAGCACCGGGGCGCCGGCCCCGGGCTCCTCCTCGAACACGTCGAAGGGCACCGCGAAGGCACCCTCGAAGGCCGCTGCCGGAGCAACGTCCTCCAGCCGGTCCAGCGGCACCGGCGCGAAGAGTGGACAGAAGCAACACTCGACGTCGAGATCCCACTCGGGCAAGTCCGGCTCGTCGCATCATCGCTCCACCTCCTCGACGCCGAAGAAGACCAGCCGGACGACGGCGAAACAACATACGAAAAAACAGACGAGACAACGCCCCAAGGCCACAACGAAAAAGCATTCAGAATCGTCGTCATCCCGTTCGAAGCGGCCGAATTCTCACGCCCCGAATAACCGTGTCCACGGCCCGAACAATCGTTCTCACAGTTCGAACAACCGTCACCAAAGCTCGAACAATTCGAACAACCGCTCCTACAACCACCGCAGCGGAAGCGACCATTCGAACCACGGCGGCGGCCCCAGGCGTCACGGGTGGGGGTTCCTGTCCTGGATCAAGTAGCCGCGGATCACCGCAACCGGACCTCCAGCACCGTGTCAATGGGATCGGGCAGCGGATAGCTCCACTCGGGTTGCGGCCCGAAGGAGACCATCGCCCGCGACCTTCCGCCCACCACCGTCCAGGAGTCGACCAGCGGCAGCTCGGAGCCGTCGGCCAGCAGATGCACCGACGCCACCTGGTCGCGGTCCAGCCCGTCGAGCAGCAGTGGGCCGATCGGCGGCTCCATCACGTGGGCGTAGAGCTTCTGGTGACCGGCCGTCCACCACCCCCAGTCCGGCTTGCCCAGACCGGCCGGTCCGCAGCCACGGATCGACGCCGAGTTGACCTCCATCCACTCCCCGATCCGGGCCAGGATCCGCCGCGACCCGACGGGAATGGCGCCGCGGGCGTCGGGCCCCACGTTGAGCAGCAGGTTGCCGCCCTTGGAGACGCATTCCACGAGCCGGTGAATGAGCATCGGGGCGGATTTCCAGTCGGTGTCGGACCGACAGTATCCCCAGTGATTGTTGAGAGTGAGGCAGCTCTCCCAGGGCACCGGACTGCCATGGATATCGACGATCGGCGCGGCGGGGATCACCTGCTCCGGGGAGGTGAAGTCGCCTGACCAGGGGGTCGGGGCGTCGGTGAGCAGGGAGCCGTGGTCGGAGCCCGACCCCTCCAGACGGTTGTCGAGGACGGCATCGGGCTGGAGCTCCCGGACCATGCTCATCAGCTCCGCGGCTCCCCATTCCTGCGGCCCCATCCCGGGATAGGAGAAGTCGAACCAGAGCACGTCCAGCTTCCCGTAGTTCGAGCAGATCTCGCGCACCTGGCCGTGCAGGAACTCCCGGTACGACGCCAGGTCGGGAGCATGATCACGGAACTCCTCGGCGTCGCGCATCGGGTGGTGGAGATCGCCGAAGTGCGGGTAGTCGGGGCGCGCCCAGTCCAGCAGCGAGAAGTACAGCCCCAGCCGGATGCCGCGCGCCCGGAAGGCCGCCAGGAACTCGGAGACGAGATCACGGCCCAGCACGGCGGCCGTCGTGTAATCCGACAGTTCCGAGTCGAAGAGCGCATAACCGTCGTGATGCTTGGCTGTGAGTACGGCGTACTTCATGCCGGCAGCGGCGGCGGTGGCGGCCCAGGCGTCGAAGTCGGGGTCGGGACGGAAGGCCTCCACGGCCGGCCGGTAGTCGTCCAACCCGATGCGCTCGTAGGAGCGGACCCATTCACCACGGGCGGGCACCGCGTAGGCACCCCAGTGGATGAACATCCCGAAACGGTCGGCCCGCCATCGGGCCGACCGGTCGAAACGGGGATCGACGGGCACTGGAGCGGTCAACGAACTCGTCATGGGGACCATCCTCCACCCCATTCCCGCCTCGGATCGGGAAACCAGCCGCGTCCCGGGGCCGAAACGTCAGGAGGCGCGAACGATCGACTCGCCGACCGGGATCCGCCGCTCGGCGGGCAGCCCCCGGAAGGCCGTGATCAGCTCCTCGTCGCAGATTCCCCGGCCGGCAGGATCGGCCGGCCAGGGGGCCAGACCGAGGGCCAGGGTCCGCAGATCCTCCACCGGGACGTCCCGGTAGGCGAGCCACAGTCTGTCGAGGAATTCAGACGTCTCCCAGGGCATCCGCGGCAGGACCCTGCGACGACGCCGCGCGATCGGCCTGCGCCCGGAGAACCGGCACAGCTGGGACGGCACCACCGGTCCGTGCTCCAGCGCATGCACCTCCTCGGCGAACAGCCTGCGGCCGGTCGAGGCGAGGCAGTGACCCTGGGCCAGGTACATCAGCAGATGCAGCTTCATCGGAGTCACGCTCGATCGTGGACGCTGCGCGTCCAGGTCGATGAGGTGGTCGGCGACGGCGTCAGCGGTGATGCTGGGCCCGGTCAGCGCCTCCCGCGAATTCTCCCCCCAGTAGCGCATACCGATCACCCGTCCGCACGATCGACGGCGGCCGGTGGGAGGTCGGCGGCCAGCAGCGGAGAGTGCATCCCTGTGCTCCCCAGCCCTGAGACGAGGTCGGCGGGAATGACCCGCCCGGTGCTCACGGCGTTGTGGCCCAGCTCGACCGCCAACCGGCCGGAACGACGGCCGACGTGGCCCGAACCGGAAATCTCGTTGGTAGTCATGCTCTGGGCAACGCTCAGTTGACGCGCGCTATTCCCGCTTTTCCCGGTTCCAGTATCCGGGACCTCTTCGGACGCCGGGGGTCACCCGCGACCGTGCCCGATCCCAGCCTGCGGAGGGCGCGACGTCACCCCTTGTGAGCGGATATACCGGAATTGTCAGTGAGCGACGTCACACTGTGGGTATGGCTGAGGAGGAACCGCCCCGCACGGCTCCCAGATACACGGTGAGCCAGGACGGCGTCGTCATCACACCCGAGGTGTGGGCGAAGGCCGGGGACGACGACGCCCGCGACCAGCTGCTCGCCGCAAGTATGAGCCCCGAGGAGTTCGCCGCGTACAAGCGCGGCCGGCAGGCACGCGATGAGGTGGACCGCCTGCTGAGCCACCCGCCTCCCCCGGCACCGGTCACCGGACCCACCTACTGGATGAAGCTCCGGTCCGTCTCCGCCGCCATCCGGCCCCGCAGGCGGCTCACCTTCTGGTACGGGGCCGAGAAGGGGATCTCCCACCGGCACGTCGACCCGCTGCGTCTCACCCGGGTGCGGCGCCACTGGTATCTCGACGCGTGGGATCTCGACAAGGAGGCCGGGCGGCTGTTCCGAATCGACCGGATGGCGCCGCCTCATGTGGGCGACAGGCTGCCCGATCCCCGCCCGGTCCCCCACCGGGTACCGCCCGACGACTTCCGCGCCCAGGCACTCGATCCTCGAACCCGGCTCGGGGCCGACCTCGTCCTGCGCTGCCAGGAGGACGACGCCCTGGGGCGGTTGCCCGACGTCGACGGGATCCTCGATCCCCTCGACTGGCAGACCTTCGCATTCACCGCTCTGGTCGGTGACTGGCGACAGCTCGTCGCCGCCCTGGCGACCGTCGACGCCGCGATCACTGTACGGGGACCGGACGAGTTCCTGGAGTACCTCACCCGGGCCGCCACCCGCCTGGCGACCATCTCCGGGCGCACCGAGGAGGACGTGCGCTGAATGCTCAGCCGGTACCGTCTGAACCGTGCCACGTTCGCTGCGAGTCATCCTGGCGGTTCTCGCCGCCGGCCTCGTCGCAGGCGTCGCCGGTGGCCTGCTGAGCCTGCTCAATCACGGCATCGAGACCCTGGCCATGGGCCGTCCCTACTTCCGCGACCCCGCCGGAGTCGCCTCCGTGCCCACCTGGCGACGAATCTGCGTGCCGGTCATCGGCGGCCTGGCGGCCGGACTCGTCTGGACCCGGCTCCGTCGACGAGGACAGATGGTCTCGGTGCGTCAGAGCGTCGACGCCGCCCATCCGCAGCGTCTGAGCCCCGACACGGTGGTCGACGCCCTCGCCCAGCTGATCATCGTCGGTTCGGGCACCTCCTTGGGGCGCGAGACCGCGCCCCGCCAGATCACCGGATATCTGGGCCAGGTCATCTCCGAACGGTTCGGACTGGGCCGGGAGGGGCGGCGAACCATCATCGCCACCGCCTCGGCCGCCGGCCTGGCCGCCGTCTACAACGTCCCACTGGCGGGTGCCCTCTACGCCCTCGAGCTCATCCTCAAGCCGGACCTGCGCACCAGGAGGGGCTGGCTGGAAGTGCTGGCGGCCGCCGCCGTCTCCGGGCTGGCAACCGTCACAGCGTGGATGTTCAACGGCAATGCGGCCACCTACTGGCTGCCCCACCGCAGCGCACTGCAGCCGAGCTGGCACGACGGGCTGGTGCTGCTCATCATCGCCATGGCGTGCCTGGTCGGAGGCGGCCTGTTCGGGCGGTGCGTGACCGCCGCGAAGGTCCGTCCGGTCCCCGTCCGGGCGCTGTGGTGGTCAGCTCCTCTGGGATCTGCTCTGGTGGCGGTCATCGCCCTGGTGATGCCCCAGGTGCCCGGAAACGGCCAGATCATGGTCCAGGCGGTGCTCGAGCGCCCGCTGCTGCTGAGCACCCTGGGCCTGATGGCGATGGCTAAACTGCTGGGCACCTCCATCGCGCTGCGCACCGGTGCCACCGGAGGTCTTCTGACACCGTCGCTGGCGGTCGGTGCCTGTCTGGGAGCGGCCGTCGCGGTGGCCTCGGGCCATACCACCGCAGGGGACGTCGCCGTCTTCTCGGTGGCCGGGGCGGGATGTCTGCTGGCAGTGACCCAGGAGGCCCCGTTGTTCGCCCTGGCCTTCATCCTGGAACTCGTCAAGGCTCCGGCCGATCTCATCACCGCGGTCTGTGCGGCGGTGTGGCTCACCTGGGCCGGTCATCTCGGTTTCACCCGGGTGCTGGCGCTCTGGCGGGGTCGCAGGGCGCAGCCGGACGGGTGAGCCCGCAGATCTGCCGGAGAATTCCGGCATGCACCGGGTGGATCGGAGGATTCCGGCATGCACCGGGTGGAATGACCGCCCGCCACCTAGAATCCAGCCATGGCCGGGCAGAAGAAGAACAGTGGGAGCGGCGTGATCGCCGTGGCCGTGGTGGCCGCCGTGATCGTTTTCAACGCCGTACCGAGCCTCGGGATCCTGCCCGTGGTGATCCTCATCCTGGTGCTCATCCTGGTGGGTCTCACCCGCGCCGCTGTCGCTGGCAACAAGCGCGCCTCCAACCAGGTGACGGGTCCGGGCCAGGGCGGGTCCCACCCGGGTCAGGCACCGGTCCGGCAGCTCGGCCAGGCGCAGGAGTTCGGTCAGTACCAGTCGTCAGGCCAGTCCCGGCCGTCGGAGCAGTCCCGGCCGTCGGGCCCGATCGAACCGTTCAATCCGATCGAACCCTTCAACCCGATGCGGCCGGCGACATCGACGGCGGGCTCGGCCGAATACACGACCACGATGTCGCAGCAGGCCCAGCAGCGTCTCAAGGATGAGATCCGCAGGCGGCTGGCCACCACCCAGAGCGGCCAACAGGCTCTGGAGCTGCAGACCGCCGCGCGGGAGCAGGACGCCGGGCGGCACGTCATCACAAGGCGGTCGGCACCCCCGAGCGCACCGGGGCCCACCGGCTCCTCGTCGCCGACCGCCACTCGGCCGGCTCCGCAGGCCCCCCGGCCGACGTCGACCCCTCAACCTCCGCCGGTGCCACCGTCCCGGCAGAGCTCCCGAAGAGCTCCCGGCAGCGAGATCGACCTGCGCGACGTCGATCTGGCCGATGCCGGACCCGGGATGCGCCCGGGCGCCGATATCGACCTCCATGACGTCCAGGCGGGCCCGGTCGGCAATGACCTGGACCTGCCAGCCCGGTCACGGGGGCGTCTGCCGGCCCCGAGCGCGACGGTCCGTTCGCTCACCGGATCCAGCGCGATCAGCAACGCCGGAGCACCGTCCAGCCTGCTCGGCTCGGCCATGTCGACGTCGTCGCTGTTCTCCGCGGCGACCGGCTCCTCGCTCACCCTCAGCTCCCTGAGCCGGTCCGAGGACTGATCACCGGTCCCGCGACCCGGGATCTGGTCAGGCGCGGAAGGCGCTGCTGGCCCAGGCCCGCCCGTCGGCGGTGAAGGCGAGCACCTCGCAGCCCCGCGCGATGGCGAGCAGGAGATCGCTCGAGTCGCCGTCCCGGATCCCGGCGGCCAGCAGACGCGCGGTCATGATGTCGGGAGCTACCACCGTCACCTGGGAGAAGAGCGTCCCCGCAGCAGCATCGAGGGAGTCCGCGGTGACGGTGGAGACGGCGCGCAGATCGCCCCGGCACACCGCCTGGCTGATGAGGGCGTCTCCCCCCGGCTCGGTGATGCCGACCGCCCACGGCTCCCCGTGCACCGGGGCCGGACCGCAGGTGAGCACGTCTCCACCGGCGGTGACGCACCAGTTCTCGATCCCGGCCGCGACCAGGATGCGACCAGCGGCGTCAACCGCCATCGCCCGGGCGCCGGACAGGTCCACCCCCGGGTCGACGGTCCGGGGATCCGGCCCGCCCCGGGAGCGGTCGGTGCAGGTGAACTCGGCGCGCACCGCATGAAGCACCTGGGAGTAGGTCCGGGGATCAAGGCGGCACGACGTCGTCACGCTGACGGCGGCATCGCCCACGTCGAAGACGCAGCGGCGGACGAGGGGGGCATCGGGGAGGCGGCGCTGCATCGACGGCGTCGCGAGGACGCAGCCCTGGACTGGCGGGGTGTCGAAGACCGATCGCTGGGTGAACGGAGCGTCGATCCTCCGGATGCTGAACTTCCCTGAAGCCGTCGTTGCTGTGGTCATGGACACAATCCATCGCGCCGTACTGTGGTGAAGCTGTGACTGCTCTGATGTTCCGCTGAGATCTGTGCACAGACGCGTGGACAGCCATCCCGACGCCCCGCCTGCAACCCCATCCCGACGTCCCGCCTGAAGGGCCTTCCCCGTAGGCTGTGACCATGGCAGAGATGCGTGAAGAGAAAGACAGCATGGGCACGATCGAGGTGCCTGCCGATCACTACTGGGGGGCCCAGACGGAGCGTTCCCTCCACAACTTCGAGATCGGCCGCGACACCTTCGTGTGGGGCCGCGACATGATCCGTGCGCTGGGCACCCTCAAGAAGTCGGCAGCCCTGGCCAACAAGGAGCTGGGCGAGCTGCCGGGCGATGTCGCCGACCTCATCGTCGCGGCCGCCGACGAGGTCATCGCGGGCAAGCTCGACGACGAGTTCCCGCTGGTGGTCTTCCAGACCGGCTCGGGCACCCAGTCGAATATGAACACCAACGAGGTGATCTCCAACCGCGCCATCGAGATCGCCGGCGGGCAGATGGGCTCCAAGGCGCCCGTCCACCCCAACGACCACGTCAACCGGGGTCAGTCCTCCAACGACACCTTCCCGACCGCCATGCACATCGCCGTGGTCACCGAGATCAACGAGAAGCTGTACCCGGCGGTCTCTCAGCTGCGCGACACCCTCGACGCCAAGGCCAAGCAGTACGACGACGTCGTCATGGTGGGCCGCACCCACCTGCAGGACGCCACCCCGATCCGTCTCGGCCAGGTCATCTCCGGCTGGGTCGCCCAGCTCGACTTCGCCCTGGACGGCATCCGCTACGCCGACTCGCGGGCCCGCGAACTGGCCATCGGCGGCACCGCCGTGGGCACCGGCCTCAACGCCCACCCGAGGTTCGGCGTCACCGTCGCCAAGCACGTCACCGAGGAGACCGGCCTGGAGTTCAAGCAGGCCGAGAACCTCTTCGCCGCGCTGAGCGCCCACGACGCCCTGGTGCAGGTCTCCGGCTCCCTGCGGGTGCTGGCCGACGCGCTGATGAAGATCGCCAACGACGTCCGCTGGTACGCCTCCGGCCCCCGCAACGGCATCGGCGAGCTGCTCATCCCCGAGAACGAGCCCGGCTCCTCGATCATGCCCGGCAAGGTGAACCCGACCCAGTGCGAGGCCATGACGATGGTCGCCACCCGGGTCTTCGGCAACGACGCCACCGTCGGCTTCGCCGGTTCCCAGGGCAACTTCCAGCTCAACGTGTTCAAGCCCGTCATGGCCCACGCCTGCCTGGAGTCGATCCGCCTGCTCTCGGACGCCTGCGTGTCCTTCGACACCCACTGCGCCTACGGCATCGAGCCGAACATGGACAAGATCAACGAGAACCTGGACAAGAACCTCATGCAGGTGACCGCCCTCAACCGCCACATCGGTTACGACCTGGCCTCGAAGATCGCCAAGAACGCCCACCACCAGGGCATCTCGCTGCGCGAGTCGGCCCTGACCGTCGGCGGGATGACCGCCGAGGACTTCGACAAGTGGGTAGTCCCCGCCGATATGACCCATCCGTCCGCGGCTGAATAATCAATGGAGGGGGCAACCCCCCACCGAGGATTTTCCTCCCAACACGCCGTCATCGCGCTCTCCAGAGCTGCGGGACGGCGTGTTGGGAGTGAATCCTACGAGGCGACGATGCCCGGCAGACCCGGATCGTCCATCCAGGGCAGCAGGGGCTCGAACCGGTCCTTCCAGGATCCGCCGTCCAGGGCCGTCAGAAGGCCGGTCACGCCGCCCTCTCCCAACGCCCGGCACAGCGCCGCGAAGGTCACCGCGGCATTGGTCGCCGGGCCCCCGGCGCCCGTGAAGCTCCCCACCGAGAGGGTCTTGGCCGTCAGCTCGGGCCGGTGATCGACCCCTCCATGTCGAGATGAGACCCGCCCGAACAGCACCGGGAGCGGGGTCTAGGGTGGGCCACATCCCACGGGAGTCCTCGGCAGAGGACTGAGATCGGGCTCACGCCGCCCGGACCGTTCGAACCTGTTCGGATCATGCCGACGTAGGAAGAAGGAGCTGACTGGCATGCCCATGTCCACCCGCACCACCCCCGAGAAGGACGCCACGACTGCGCGCCCGGACGGGGAGAACTACCCCACCCACCACCTCGGCCATCTGGTCGACGCCGCCCACGGGATCGACGTCCCGGTCACCATGATCAACCAGGACGACGCCCCCGACGGCAGCGCCAATCCCCCGCTGGCGGTCTACCGCACCATCGGCCCCGACTGCGACGTCACCCGCGGCCTGCCGTCGCTGCGCTCCGGATGGATCACCGGGCGCGACGACGTCGAGAGCTACGAGCCGCGAGGCCGTGATCTGTCGGACGACGGCCGCTCGGCGGTGCGCCGCGGTGCCGCCAGCCAGGAATGGAAGGGGGAACGGCGTCCCCCGCTGCGGGCCCGGGCCGGCGCCACCGTCACCCAGATGCACTACGCGCGGGTCGGCGTCATCACCCCCGAGATGCGCTACGTGGCGCTGCGCGAGGGCTGCGACGTCTCCCTGGTGCGCGACGAGCTGGCCGCCGGGAGAGCGATCATCCCCGCCAACGTCAACCACCCCGAGGCCGAACCCATGATCATCGGGAAGGCCTTCGGGGTGAAGGTCAACGCCAATATCGGCAACTCGGCCGTCACCTCGTCGATCGCCGACGAGGTGGACAAGCTGCGCTGGGCCACCCGCTGGGGCGCCGACACCGTGATGGACCTGTCCACCGGCGACGACATCCACACCACCCGCGAGTGGATCCTGCGCAACTCCCCGGTGCCGATCGGCACCGTGCCGATCTACCAGGCTCTGGAGAAGGTGGACGGGGATCACCAGGCGCTCACCTGGGAGATCTTCCGCGACACCGTCATCGAGCAGTGCGAGCAGGGCGTCGACTACATGACGATCCACGCCGGGGTGCTGCTGCGCTACGTGCCGCTGACCGCCGACCGGGTCACCGGGATCGTCTCGCGCGGCGGATCGATCCTGGCCGGCTGGTGCCTGGCCCACCACCGGGAGAACTTCCTATACGAGCACTTCGACGAGCTCTGCGAGATCTTCGCCCGCTACGACGTCGCCTTCTCCCTGGGTGACGGGCTGCGGCCCGGATGCCTGGCGGATGCCGACGACGCCGCCCAGTTCGCCGAACTCGACACCCTGGCCGAGCTCACGAAGCGGGCCTGGGAGCATGACGTCCAGGTGATGGTGGAGGGGCCCGGCCACATCCCCTTCCACCTGGTCCGCGAGAACGTGGAGCGCCAGCAGGAGCTGTGCGACGGCGCCCCCTTCTACACCCTGGGGCCGCTGGTCACCGACATCGCGCCCGGCTACGACCACATCACCTCGGCCATCGGTGCCACCGAGATCGCCCGCTACGGCACGGCGATGCTGTGCTACGTCACCCCCAAGGAGCACCTCGGGCTGCCCGATCGCGACGACGTCAAGACCGGCGTCATCACCTACCGGATCGCCGCCCACGCGGCCGACGTCGCCAAAGGCCACCCCGGAGCCCGGGAGCGCGACGACGCCCTGTCGAAGGCGCGCTTCGAGTTCCGCTGGCGCGACCAGTTCGGGCTGTCCCTGGACCCGCAGACCGCCGAGTCGATGCACGACGAGACCCTGCCCGCCGAGCCCGCGAAGACGGCCCACTTCTGCTCCATGTGCGGGCCGAAGTTCTGCTCGATGAGGATCTCCCAGGACATCCGCGACGACTTCGGTGACGCCGCCGAGCAGCGACGGGTGGCCGAGGCCGGAATGGCCGCGAAGGCGGCGGAGTTCAGGGCCTCCGGAGGAGAGGTGTACCTGCCGGACCCGGTGCGCCGCTGAGCGGTCAGGGGCCGGTGGGGGAACCGGTCACCCACTGTGGGCGGTGAGCTGTGTCGAGTTGATGCTGGTCATTCCGCATCAACTCGACACAGTGTCGCGGATCAGACCACCGACTCCCGGTGCATGTCGGTGTAGTTCACCTGGTGGGAGTCCAGCAGCTGGGCCAGCGCCTCGTAGTCGTTCTGCTCGAGGAAGGTGCGCTCGGCCTCGGTGATCGGCACCGCCATCAGCCAGTGCACCTTGAGGTCGTCATCGATCTCCACCGCACCGAGATCCCCGGCGGTGAAGGGGTGCGACCACATGATGTGCGGGGTGGTGGCCTTGTCGTCGTAGAGGGAGACGACGTCGCCGTAGACGACGCCGGGGGCCATCATCCAGCCGTCCTGGAGCACCGCGAAGGCGCAGGATCCCAGGATCTTGCCCATGACGTCGGAACCGGGCATGCCGACCGCCATCAGCTCGACGCGGACGTCCAGCTTCGTGCCGTCGGCCATCGGCAGTTCATTGGGCCGGGCGTGCAGGGTGACGGTCGACCAGGTCGTCCAGCCGGGGGCCGGTGCGTCGGCACAGGTGAGGACGTCGACGCGGTTGTCGCCGGCGGCGTCCACCATCCCCTCGACATTCGGCGTCCCGCCGATCGACCCGACGGCGGCGCCCACGACTGCAGGGCCGGTCGGGGGCAGGGTCTCGGGGACCGCGACGTCGGCAGGCAGCTCCTCGGGGTCTATGGGCCCGGGGACGAATCCCCCGGGTAGTCGGGCAGCGTCCATATGGTCGTCGTTGGTCACGCCCTCACCTTAATAGGCGGGGGAACGACCCCCCCGGCCCCCCTCGTAGCGGCAAGCCAGCACTAACCCAGTACCCCGTCGCCGGCCACAACGAAACTGGCGCCTGTGAGTTTACTGTGGAGATTTTCCTCCCAACACGCCGTCCCCGAGCCCCAGCGAGCGCTGGGACGGCGTGTTGGGAGGAAATTCCCCCAGTCAGGGACGGCAGGGGAAAGGCCCTGGGAACGACAGCGGGCCCGGCCAGGGGAAAGGCGGCGGCCCCCTCAGTCCCGAGGTTTCCGGGCGACGACGGAGAAGGTCAGCGGGATCCGGGGGCTTCCCTCCGGCAGCTGCCACCCGGCATCGGTGTGGACCATGCCCTCCATCGGCCTCCAGTCCATCGCCGGATGCTCACCGAGCGCCTCTATCCGCAACCCGGCGTCCAGCAGCACCGTCACCACCTCCGACAGGTCGTGGACCCACTCGTGATTGGTGTGGCTGGGCATCGGGTCGCCGGTGTAACTCTGGTCGGAGACGTAGTCGCTCTGCCCGCCGCCCGACAGGTAATCGGTCGTGATTGTCCACGGCTCGAACTCCATCGCGCCGAGCACCGGATGGTCGTCGCGGATCAAGAACACCCCGCCGGGCTCCAGCAACGTGGCGATCGACCGCGCCCAGGCCTCCAGGTCGGGCAGCCAGACGATGGTCCCGGTGCTGGTGACCACGACGTCGAAGGTCCGGGCGATGATGTCGGAGGCGTACCGCGCGTCGCCCTCCACGAAGGTGATCGGGGCGCCCACCCGCTCGGCGATGCCGCGAGCCTGCTCCAGAGCCTTCGGGGAGAAGTCCAGGCCGTGGACGTCGCAGGCGCCCAGACGCCACCAGGACAAGGTGTCGTCGCCGATGTGGCACTGCAGATGCAGCAGGGAGCGGCCTGAGACGCTGCCCCGGGTCAAGCCGGGCCCGGCCGCCAGGTGCGGGGTCAGCACGGCCAGGTCGCGGCGGACGACGTCGGTGACGGCGCCCGGATCGGCGATCAGGGCGTCGACGGCGTAGAAGTCCGACGCAGCATGGATGCCGGCACGGTCGTCCCAGGAGGCCCTGTTGTCGGCCAGGGCATCGCTGGTCTCGGCGTCGTCGCTCATGGTCGTCCTCTCCGAGGGAACACCCATCCCATCACAACCCTGAGGTAGAACTGACACCATGACCATTCAGACCCGCTCCGTCACCTCCAGGGCCGTCGACGACGACCTGCTCGCCACGCTCCCGACCACCGACGACCCCACCCTGCGCCTGGCCCTCAACGCCGTCACGCACTCCGGCGTCGACAATTCGGCTCTGGACCGCGAGAAGGTCACCGGCACCCCCAAGGTGATGTCGAACCGCCTGGACGACTGGTCGGCCACCTCCCAGCAGAAGTCGGGCCGCTGCTGGCTGTTCTCCTCGCTCAACCTGCTGCGCTCCGCGGCCCGCACCGACCTCGGCGTCAAGGACTTCGAGCTGTCGGGCAACTACGCGGTCTTCTGGGACAAGTTCGAGCGCGCCAACTACTTCCTGAACGACATCATCGCCACCGTCTCCGAACCCCTGGACTCCCGCCTCATCCAGTTCATGCTGGCCGAAGTGCTGGGCGACGGCGGCCAGTGGGACATGGCCGTCTCCATCTACGCCAAGCACGGCGTCGTCCCCAAGGAGGCGATGCCCGAGACCGAGCCCTCGACCCACACCGCCCAGATGAACAAGCAGCTCCAGACACTGCTGCGCAAGGCCGCCCTCGACCTGCGCGAGCAGGCCGCCGCCGGCGCCTCGCAGGAGGTGCTCGACGCCGCCCGCCGCGGGATCCTCGCCGATGTCTGGCGCATCCTGGTGATCAGTCTCGGCAACCCGCCGTCCAGCTTCGAGTGGGAGTGGATCGACGACGACAAGAACTTCCACCGCGACGGCGTGCTCACCCCGACCGAGTTCTACGCGCGTCACGTCGGGATCGACCTGTCCGGCTACGTGTGCCTGGTCGACGACCCGCGCCGCGAGCACCCGAAGGGCCGGGCGCTGACCGTCGAGCATCTGGGCAATGTGGTGGGCGGGCGCCAGATCCGCTACATCAACGCGCCCATGGACACCATCAAGAGACTGGCCGCCGAGACCATCGTGGCCGGCGAGCCCGTCTGGTTCGGCGCCGACGTCTCCCAGCAGTCCGAGCGCGACGACGGCCTGCTGGTCGGCGACCTGTACGACTACTCCGGCCTGTTCGGGGTGGATCTGTCGACCACCAAGGAGCAGCGGGTCAACACCGGTGCCTCGGCGATGAACCACGCCATGCTGTTCACCGGGGTCGATGTCGCCGACGGCGCCCCGCGACGCTGGAGGGTGGAGAACTCGTGGGGCGAGGAGCCCGGCGACAAGGGCTTCTTCACCATGGACGACGCCTGGTTCACCGACTACGTCTTCGAGGTGGTGGTGAAGGTCGACTCCCTGCCTGAGGAGCTGCGGGCCGCGGTCGCCGAGGAGCCCCTGGCCCTGCCGGCCTGGGACCCGATGGGCACCCTCGCGCGCTGATCAATGGGGGGCGACATTTTCTCGTCCTGGAGACTCGGGATCCGCACCGACGGTGCCGGAACCGGGCCTCCAGGACGAGAAAATGTCGCCTGGGACTCCCCTCAGGCCCAGTCGAGGGCCGCGTTCCAGCTCTGATTCTTGGTGGCGGCCTTCACGGCCTCGGCCGAGCAGCCCATCGCGACCAGGAAGATTGCCATCCGGATTCGCAGGCCGTTGTCGGTCTGGTGGAAGATCGACAACCCGGGCAGATCGTCGACATCGCTCGACAGGTCGAAGGAGTCGTGCCGGGAGTCGCGCGGCAGCGGGTGCATGATGACGATGTCCTGCGCCCCGGCGTCGTGGAGGATCTGCCGGTTGAGCAGATTGCCCGTTACATTGGCGGTGGCCAGCACCTCCTCGGTCATCCGCTCCCGCTGGACGCGGGTGGCGTAGACCGCGTCGGCTCCGCTCACCGCCTCCCCGGCGGAGTCGCACTCGATGATCCGGTGGCCGCGTTCGGCGACGTAGTTCTCGATCTCCAGGGGCAGTTCGAGGCTGGGCGGGCTGAACAGCCGGAAGGTGATGCCCGAGGCCAGGGTGAGCAGCTTCATCAGCGAGTGCACGGTGCGCCCGTACTTGAGGTCGCCGACGATGGCGACGGTGGCCCCGTCGACCGTCTTCCCGCGAGCCTCGAGCTCCCGGGTGAGGGTGTAGAGATCCAGCAGGGCCTGGCTGGGATGCTCACCGTCACCGTCACCGGCATTGATCACCGGCACCACCGACGCCTCGGCGAACTCGGCCACCGATCCCTTGTCGGGGTGGCGGACCACCATGACGTCGGAGTAGCCCGAGACCACCCGCGAGGTGTCGTGGATCGACTCCCCCTTGGCCATCGAGGAGAAGGTGAACCCGGTGGTGGTGGTCACCTCGCCGCCCAGCCGCAGGAAGGCCGACTCGAAGCTCAGCCGGGTACGGGTGGAGGGCTCGAAGAAGAGGCTGCCCAGCACGGCGCCGTCCAGCACGGTGCAGCGGACGGTACCCGCAGCGATGGGATCGACCAGTTCGGCGAGCTCGAAGATCTGTGACAGGAGACCGGAGTCCAGCTGCTGGACGCTCAGCAGGTGACGTCCGGGGCCGAAGGGGGGGAATTCGTCGGGGGTCCGGGTCATGGGCAGGCTGCTCCTTCGCCTGGGAGGCTGTACAAGTGACCTGCCGCACGCGGCAGGGGGCACAAGGCGTCCCACCGCCGGGAATCGGGAGGCGGTGGCAGCCTATCCCCCGTCCGCCGTCGACCGGGGCGGCGTCCATGGGCGCGAGTTCACTCCCGGGCATTTCAGCCGGAGAGGGGCCTGCACGTCGCGGATCTGTCCCGACCCCCGCGCGTCGCGCTGAAATGCCCGGATACCGCGAGGGGCAATACGCCCCCGACTCGCCAGGGCCGGAAGTCACAGTCGGCACCCGACGGCGATCCGCTTCGCTGCTGCCGCAGGAATGGTTGTATGAAGACTGTTGGTCACAGCTCCTGAGAGGACGCGCCCATGCCGCAGAATCCCGTCGTCTCGCGCCGCAGTTTCGGCAAGGCCGCCGCCGGAACCACCGCGGCTCTCGCCCTGGGCGGCGGCATGCTCGGTTCCTTGGCGGCATGCAGCTCCTCCGACGACAACGCCCCCGACGCCGCCAGACAGTCGGCCCAGAAACTCGCGGCCGGGCTCACCAAGGGCGACCTGAAGAACGTCCCCCTCGACGACCCGGCCACCGCCGTCTCCGACCTCAAGGTCATCTTCACCGGCATGGACGGGCTGCGTCCCATCACCGCTCTCGCCTCGGTGACGAAGGACGGCGATTCCTGCACCGCCACGCTGGCCCACACCCTGGCCCTCGGCTCCCGGAAGTGGGCTTTCACCTCCACCGCCACCCTCAACCAGGACGCCGGCACCTGGAAGACCGCCTGGGAACCGGCGATCGTCCACCCCCAGCTCGGTCAGGCCACCCGGCTGCGGCACACCCGCAAGCTCGGCGAGCGCGCCCCCATCACCGGCAACGAGGGCAAGGACATCGTCGTCAAGCACACCGTGCATGATCTCGGCATCGACAAGTCCCACCTCGACAAGACGAAGTGGGAGGCCTCCGCGACCGCCCTGGCCAAGCTGGTCAAGATCGACGCCAAGACCTACGTCGCCAAGGTGAAGGCCGCAGGCGACCAGGCCTTCGTCGTCGCCATCACCGTCCGCGAGCAGGACATCCCGCGCAATATCGACAGCGTCGACGGAGCCTCGGTTGTCGACCGCGATCTCATGCTCGCCTCCACCCGCACCTTCGCGATCGGACTGCTCGGCACCTCGGGACTGGCCGACGACTCGGACGTCAAGCGAGGCAAGGGCGAGATCCAGGAGGGCGACGTGGTGGGCAAGTCCGGTCTCCAGCTGCGCTACGACGACCAGCTGCGCGGCAAGGTCGGACACGTCATCTCGATCGTCGCCCGCAAGGACCCGACGTCCTCCGCATCTCCAGCCTCCCAGCCCACAGTCACGGCGACCGGCTCGTCCAGTGCGTCCCCCGACACACCGCAGGGCCTCTTCTCGGTTCCGGCCACCGACGGCAAGGCGTTGCGCGTCACCCTGGATCCGGACTCCCAGTCCAAGGCCGAGGCGGCGCTCAGCCCGGTCAAGGGGGTCGCCTGCCTGGTGGCCGTGCAACCCGGCACCGGCCGCATCCTGGCCGCCGCGAACTCCACGGCCGCCAGCGCCAACGGCTACGCCACCTCCGGTCAGTACGCACCCGGCTCCACCTTCAAGATCGCCACCACCCTGGCCCTGGTGCGGGCCGGGCTCACGACGTCCTCACCGGTGAACTGCTCGCCGAACATCACCGTCAACGGGCGCAGCTTCCACAACTACTCCGACTACGACTCCTCCTACTCGGGCTCGATCCCACTGGTCGACGCCGTGGCGCAGTCGTGCAACACCGCCTTCATCTCCCAGCACGCCAAGGTGACCTCGGCAACCCTGCGCAAGGCCGCCGGGAGCCTGGGCATGGGCACCGACTACGACACCGGCTTCCCGGCCTTCTACGGCCAGGTGAGCGACACCACCGCCGCCGACGTGCTGGCCTCCGACATGATCGGCCAGGGCGGGGTGCTGGCCTCCCCGATGGCGATGGCCGGGGTGGCAGCCTCGGTGGCGGCCGGCAGGACCGTCATCCCCTGGCTGGTCGAGGGCCATCAGCCGAAGTCGAAGGCCACCGCGCTGTCCACCAAGGAGGTGGCCGCACTGCGGCAGGTGATGATCGCGACCGTCCAGAAGGGTTCGGGCCGGGTACTCTCGGGACTCGCCACGGGTGCCAAGACGGGCACCGCCGAGTTCGGAGAGTCAGGAAAGTTGAGGACCCACGCGTGGATGATCTGCTGGACGTCAGCCATCGCGGTCGCCTGCATGGTCGAGATCGGCGAGTCCGGGTCGGGGACCGCCGGCCCGCTGATCAAGGCCTTCCTGTCATGAGATCTGCCATGAGCGGCTCCACGTGGGGGGCGATACCATGCTGAGCCCGCTGAACGTGCTGGTCCCCATGAAGGGGAGCACCACCCTGTTCAAGAATTTCGAGTGGATCTGGCCGCAGACGCCGATCCATCTGGGCTACATCATCGTCGTGGCGCTGGTGGCGCGCTGGCTGATGCGCAAGGGCATCGACCAGCTCATCAAATGGATGAACTCCCGCAGCGCCAAGCGCCCCGCACCCGAGGTGAACCGGACCGGCCGGGCCTGGAGCGACATCATCGGCCGTGGCGCGGAGCGCCAGACCAAACGGGCCACCACGATGGGCCGGCTGATGTCGAACATCAGCGTGGCCCTCATCGCTCTCATCGCGATCTTCTCCGGCTTCTCCGCGGTCGGCATCCAGCTGACGCCGGTCATCGCCTCGGCGGGAGTGGCCGGCATCGCGATCGCCTTCGGCGCGCAGTCCCTGGTGAAGGACCTGCTCACCGGCATGTTCCTGATCTTCGAGGATCAGTACGGGGTGGGCGATGTGGTGGAGATCGACGAACTCAAGGGCACCGTGGAGGAGGTGGGTCTGCGCACCACCAGGCTCCGCGATTTCAACGGCATGTCCTGGTACCTGCGCAACGGCGAGATCCTCAAGGTGGGCAATATCACCCAGGGCTGGGCCCAGGAGACCATCGACATCGCCGTCCACCAGTCGGAGGACCCGCAGGTCGTGATGAGGGTGATCCGCAAGGTACTGGCGGAGGTGGACCAGGATCCGGCCTTCGCCGAATCCCTGCTCGAGGAGCCCACCGTGCTCGGCGTGACCGATATCTCGAAGGGTGTGATGACCTTCCAGGTGAGCGTCAAGTGCGTCGCCCAGTCGCAGTTCGACGTCATCCGGACCACCCGCCGCAAGGTCAAGGACGCCTTCGACGAGGCGCGGATCAGGGGCGCCTTCTGATGACCTGGGCGATCATCGGGCTGGGGCTTCTGTTCACCCTGCCGATCATCGTGCTCGGCGCCGGGTTCCTGGTGATGATGATCGCCAGGCCCGGCCTCACCGGGGCCCGGTCGGGCCCGGGCCGCGTGCCACCCGGCCAGGCGCCCCCCGATCAGCCCGATCAACCGGATCAGCCCGATCCGCCGGACCCGCGGCTACTCGGTCCCCATGGCCTCGGCGACCACCCGGACCAGCAGCCCCCTGGCCCCGGCGATTGACCTGGCCGGGTCCGGCTCGATGTCCGAGAGCGCCAGGACCCCGTCGAAGGCGTCGCGGTCCTCCCCCTCCAGATCGCACACCCCGCACACGGCCCACACCGGCACGCCGGCCGCCCGGGCCATCCGCCGGACGGCGTCGGGGGTCTTGCCGAGCAGCGTCTGGTGGTCCAGCCGTCCCTCGCCGGTGATCACCAGGGAGGCGCCGGCGATGTGCTCGGTGGCGTGCGACCAGCCGAGCACCACCTGCGCCCCGGGCCGGTAGCCGGCCCCCAGGCAGAGCAGCGCGAAGCCCGTCCCGCCGGCCGCACCGGCCCCCGGATCGTCGCGGTGGATGACTCCCAGCGCCGGCTCGACGGCTCCGGCGAACATCTCCAGGGCGTGGTCGGCGCGAGCGATCCCCTCGGCGTCGAGGCCCTTCTGCGGCCCGAAGACGGCGGCCGCCCCGTTCTTTCCGAGCAGGGGGCTGGTGACGTCGCAGGCCACCGTGAGCTCCACCTCGGCCAGCCGCGGACTGAGGTGGGTGAGATCGACCAGGTCGAGGGCCTCCAGGCCCGCCGCCCCGGCGTCGATGTCGTTGCGCTCGCGGTCCAGGAAGCGCGCCCCCAGGGCCTCCAGCAGCCCGGCCCCGCCATCGGTGCTGGCCGATCCGCCGATCCCGATGGTGATGGACGTCACCCCGGCGCGCAGGGCGGCCGCGATCACCTCGCCCAGCCCTCTGCTGGACGCCGTCAGGGCGCGTTGCGGGGTGGGCGGGCCGGACACCCGGTCGGCCCTCTCCAGGCCGCAGCAGGCCGCCATCTCGATGACGGCGTCGTCGCCCCGGCGGGCCCATTCGACCTCGGCGAGATCGCCGGTGGCGCCGTGACAGCGTGTGGTCACGGCCTGGTAGCCGGCCGCCAGGGCCGCGTCGAGGGTCCCCTCCCCGCCGTCTGCCACCGGGATGGTGATCACCGGCAGCCCGGCCTCCCCCCGGTGGATCCCCTCGGCCACGGCCTGACAGGCCTGACTGCTGGTCAGCGACCCCTTGAAGGAGTCCACGGCGACGACGACGGTGCCGATGTCGGTCACGACGGCTTGCGCACTCATGGGCCTCAGCATGTCACCTGTTCGCCGTGCGGTCCGCTCCCGGGGGACCACCCTGGCCAGGATCGGCCGGTCCCGGCTCCGCCCGGTGGGACGTTCGGCGGCCCGCCCGGCGACCGCCCGGAGTTCGGGAGGTCGGGAGCCGAGGTGAAACCGGACCGCACCACGTAAACTGAAACACTGTGCCCGGACCACTTGACGCCCTGAACCCCACCGATGAGGAACGGGGCTGCACCCTGCCCCGGCTGCTGGAGCACAGGATCGAGCGGCTGTTCACCTCGATCCCGCTGGTGTCGGATCTGGGCCGGCTGTTCGCGCAGGCGGGCCATGACCTGTACCTGGTGGGCGGATCGGTGCGCGACGCCCTGATGGGCACCCTGGGTCACGATCTCGATTTCACCACGGACGCCCACCCCGACGAGATCGAGAGGCTGGTGCGCACCCGCACCCACGCGGTGTGGGACATCGGTCGGCAGTTCGGCACCATTGGTTGCAAGATCCCTTCGGGAGGCGGTTGCAAGATCCCTTCGGGGAGTCCGAAGAACCCTGCTGACGCTGGCAGGAACCCCGCCGAGGGCTCTGCGACCTCCGCCGACGCCGGCACCCCCGATTCCTGGGTGGTCGAGATCACCACCTACCGCACCGACGTCTACCGGCCCGATTCCCGCAAGCCCGAGATCGCCTTCGGGACCACCATCGACGAGGACCTGATCCGCCGCGACTTCACCATCAACGCGATGGCCGTACATGCAGACACCCGCGGATTCGCCGACCCCCACGCCGGGCTGGCCGACATCGCCGCCGGACTGCTGCGCACCCCCTTCCCTCCCGAGCGGTCCTTCTCCGACGACCCGCTTCGGATGATGCGGGCAGCCCGGTTCACCTCCCAGCTGGGCTTCCAGGTCACCGACCCGGTCCGCGAGGCGATGACCGAGATGGCCGGGCGGATCGAGATCATCTCGGCCGAGCGGGTCCGCGACGAACTGTCGAAGCTGCTGCTCACGGACAGTCCCCGCCAGGGGCTGGATCTGCTGGTGAGCACCGGGATCGCCGGATACGTACTGCCGGAGCTGCCGGCCCTGCGGCTGGAGCGCGACGAGCACCACCGCCACAAGGACGTCTACCAGCACAGCCTCACCGTGCTCGACAAGTCGATCGCGCTGGAGAAGAGCCGCGGCCACCGGCCCGACCTCACCGGACGACTCGCCGCACTGCTGCACGACATCGGCAAGCCCGCCACCCGCCGCTTCGAGGCCGGCGGGAAGGTCTCCTTCCACCATCACGACATCGTCGGCGCCAAGCTCGCCAAGAAGCGGCTGCGGGCTCTGGCCTTCCCCGGCCAGCAGGTCAAGGACGTCGCCCGGCTGGTCGAGCTGCACCTGCGCTTCCACGGCTACGGGGATCAGGCCTGGACCGATTCCGCGGTGCGCCGCTACGTCCGCGACGCCGGGGACCAGCTGGAGCGCCTGCACATCCTCACCCGCTCCGACTGCACGACCAGGAATCGCCGCAAGGCCGAGCGGCTCGAGTTCGCCTATGACGATCTGGAGCACCGCATCGGCGAGCTCGAGGCCCAGGAGGAGCTGGAGGCGATCCGGCCCGATCTCGACGGCTCCCAGATCATGGAGACCCTCGGGATCAGGCCCGGGCCGGTGGTCGGGAAGGCCTACAAATTCCTGCTGAACCTGCGCCTGGACGAGGGCCCGAAGACCCCCGACCAGGTCCGCGAGGCCCTGCTGGCCTGGTGGGCCGATCAGCCCGAGTCCAACTGATCGTTCCGGCCGGAAGGGGAATGACGGTGTACGACCTCGCAGACGCGGTGACGGCCGATCCCGGCGCCCCGCGCAGCCGGATCCTCAGCCCCTTCGACCAGGAGCCGGTGGGCGAGGTCCCGCTGACCGGGAGCGCGGCCCTGGATCGGGCCTTCACCACGGCGTCGGCCGCCCAGAAGGCCTGGGAGACCACCTCGCTGCGCGACCGCGCCCGGATCCTGGAGCGCTTCGCCGGACTGCTGATCGATCATCGCGACGACCTGCTGGATCTCATCGGTCTGGAGACCGGCAAGAACCGTGCCAGCGCCATGGAGGAGTTCGCCGACACCGTGCTGTGGACCCATCACGTGGCCCGCCGAGGACCGGCCCTGCTGCGGGAAAGACGCCGTCCGGGAGCCTTCCCGGTGCTCACCAGGACCGTCGAGAGGCATCTGCCCAAGGGCGTGGTCGGCGTCATCACCCCGTGGAACTATCCGCTGACGCTGCCCATCGGCGATGCCGTGCCGGCCCTGATGGCGGGCAACGCGGTGATCCTCAAGCCGGACTCGCAGACCCCGCTGACCGCCGCTGCGGCGCTGAGTCTGCTGCGCGAGGCCGGGCTGCCGACCGAGCTCATGCAGATCGCCGTGGGGCCGGGACGCCGCATCGGTGCCCCGATCGTCGAGCGCTCCGACTTCCTCATGTTCACCGGCTCCACCGCCACCGGCAGGGAACTCGCCGCTCGCTGCGCCGAGCGGCTGATCGGCTTCTCGGCCGAGCTCGGCGGCAAGAATCCGCTCCTGGTCCTGGCCGACGCCGACCTGTCCCGGGCGGTGCCCGGCGCGGTTCACGCCTGTTTCGCCAATTCCGGCCAGCTGTGCATCAGCATGGAACGGATCTACGTCCACGAGTCGGTCTGGGAACCCTTCGTGACCCGCTTCGTGGCGCGGACGCGGGCCCTGCGGCTGGCTGCGGGCACCGGGTGGGACGCCGACATGGGGTCGCTGGCCGGGGCCGGGCAGCTCAGGAAGGCCGTCGAGGCCGTCGACGACGCGCGGGCCAAGGGAGCGACGGTACTGGCCGGGGGGCGTCCGCGCCCCGACCTTGGCCCGTACTTCTACGAACCGACCGTGCTGAGCAACGTCGTCCCGGGCATGAGGGTCCACGACGAGGAGACCTTCGGCCCGGTGGTGAGCCTGTACCGGGCGGCGTCGGACGAGGAGGCGGTGGACGCCGCCGACGACTCGGAGTACGGCCTGAACGCGAGCGTGTGGTCGCGGAGACGTGGCGGCTGGGCGGCCCGCCGGCTGCACAGCGGGACCGTGAACATCAATGAGGGGTACGGGGCGGCATGGGCCTCCCACGACGCCCCGATGGGCGGGTTCAAGGCGTCAGGGCTGGGACGCCGGCACGGGGATGAGGGGATCCTCAAGTACACCGAGGCGCAGACCGTGGCCGCCCAGCGGCTCATCCCGATCGCGGGCCCGGCCGCCCTGGGCCACCGTGCCTGGGCAGGCCTGCTCACCGGCGGGGTCCGGGCGCTGCGCCGGTTCAGGTGAGGTCAGGCGGCCGGAGCTCGTGTTCATGATCCGGACATGTGTACCGAGGATTGGGACGACGTCTTAATCTGTGCGTCGAGGCGGACGGGCAGACGGCTCGCCGGAGTGGCCTCCCCGACGCCGGCGACTGCGGCGACGGGCTCACAGGAGGCTCAGCCGATGTCGAGGATCCAGCAGTTCGGGTCATGGCTGACGAAATGGTTCACAGCCGTGGTCGTGGTATGGGCCGCATTCACCTACCTCATTCCCCAGGCCGGGGTCTGGGCGAAGTCGTACACCAACATCTTCCTGTCCGTCATCCTCTTCGGGATGGGGATGACACTCAGCCTGGGCGACTTCAAGCGCCTCGTGAAGATGCCGCTGATGGTCATTGTCGGCACTGTCGCCCACTACGTGATCATGCCGCTGCTGGCGGTGCTGCTCTGCTGGATCTTCCACCTCGACGGGATGCTGGCGGTCGGCGTGATCCTGGTCGGCTGCTGCCCCTCGGGCACCTCGTCGAACGTGATGTCCTTCCTGTCGCGCGGCGACGTGGCCCTCGACGTCTCGATCGGACTGGTCTCCACCCTGCTGGCACCGCTCATGGTGCCGCTGCTGATGAGCCTGCTGGCCAGCCAGTACGTCTCCATCCCCACCGGGAAGCTGTTCATGACCGCTCTGCAGGTCGTCCTGATCCCCCTGGTGCTGGGCGTGACCGTGCACACCCTCTTCGGCCACAAGGTGGACGGCGTGCGGACCGTCATGCCGGCCGTCTCCCAGCTGGCGATCCTCGTGATCATCGGCGCCGTGGTCTCGGCCAACCACGCCGTCCTGTTCAGCGCGGCCACCGCCCTGGCGCTGCCCGTGGTGATCCTGCACAATCTCTCCGGTTACGGTCTGGGCTACCTGTTCAGCCGGCTGATGTACCGCGTCTACCCGAAGGGCTTCGGCTACGCCCAGCAGAAGGCCATCACCTTCGAGGTCGGCATGCAGGACTCGGGTCTGGGGGCGACGCTGGCGCTGCAGGCCTTCGCCGCCAACCCGATCGTCGCGATCCCCTCGACCTTCTTCAGTGTCTGGCACAACATCTCCGGATCGGTGCTGGCCTCCTGGTGGCGCCGTCACGATGATCGCAGGAAGATCGCCGGCGCGACCGGGGCGGCTCCCGCCGAGAAGCAACCGGTCTCCGTCGGCTGAGATCGCAGGGGACCCCGGATCGTCTCATCCCGGGTCCCCGGCTCGCTCGTTCAAGGGCTGGCCGTCGGGCGTCACTCGTCGGGGTGGATGACGATCTTGCCTTGGATGTGGCCCGTCCTCGACTCCTCGAAGGCCTCGGGCAGCTCGGCCAGCGGGTATGTCGCGGCGATGTCGGCGTGCAGCTCGCCGGTGACCGCCAGACCGGCCAGTTCGTTGGTCTGAGTGCCGGAGGGGCGCACCCATGCGTACAGGCCGCCCTCGGAGGCGACGGCGGGGTCGGCGATCGAGCCGTGCGCCCCGCCCGGGGTGAGCACCTCCCTGGTCACATCCAGCACCCCGCCGATCAGATCGAGCACGACGTCCACCCCGCCGGGCGCGATCTCGCGCACCCGCTCGGCCAGCCCCTCGCCGTAGGCCACCGGGGTGGCGCCGAGGGCCTTGAGGCGCTCGTGGTTGCGCTCGGACGCCGTGCCGATCACCTGGGCGCCCAGGTGCTGGGCGATCTGGACGGCGAAGGACCCGACGCCGCCCGAGGCGTTGTGGATGAGCACGGTCTGGCCGGCTTCCGTGCCCAGCCGGGTGAGGGTCTGGTAGGCGGTGAGCCCGGCCAGCGGCAACGCACCGGCCTGGTCCCAGTCCAGCTCGGCGGGCTTGTGGGCCAGGGCCTCCAGGGGCACCGGGACCAGTTCGGCGAAGGTGCCGTGATGGATCCAGGCGGTGCGGGCATAGGCCAGCACCTCATCACCGACCTCGTATCCGGGAACGTCGGCGCCCAGCTGCTCGATGACCCCGGCGACATCCCAGCCCGGAACCACCGGGAACACGGAGTCGTAGATCGGGTCGAGTCCCCCGGCCATCACCTTCCAGTCGACCGGATTGACCCCGGCCGCTCTCACCCTCACCAGGGCGTAGCCCGGCGGCGTCTTCGGGACGGGCCGGTCGTCGACGAGTTCAAGGACCTCACTGCCGCCGAAGCGGCTGTACTGCTGGGCGCGCATGGCGCCACCGTAACCGCCGATCGACCGCCCCGAAAGAGCTCAGACCCGAGATCTCCGCCCATCGACTGCAAGAATCGGCCAGGTGACATCCAGCCGGCTGACCGAGTTCCACGCCTGGGCGGCCCACCCCCGGCAGGGGTGGGAGGCCTTCTGCGCGGGCCGATGGGATTCCACCGGCCCGCGCGACTTCTCAGATCCCTTCGTCGACGAGACCGACGGCTCGGTGGTTCGCGGCCAGAGTCCGCCGGTCCGCTACGAGACGACCACATGGACCTCGCCATGGCACCGACCGCCCTTCGCCTCCCAGGAGGTGATCGTCTCCTTCAACGCCACCACCCCCGGCCATTCCTGGATCGAGGTGCAGATCCAGGTCACGACGCGGCAGACGGAGACCACCGGCACCGTGGCGGCCGAGCGCACCGCCCTCGAACCGTCCTGCCCGAGCCGCTGGTTCACCATGGCCCGCTGGTGCCAGGAGCTGCCGAACCCTCGTGACCCCGACCAGGGCGGCGCGATCCACCGCGCCGGCGTCGACGGTCAGGCAGACCAGAACGCCCGCGTCGACACCGACACCCTCTTCGCCGCCGAGGGCCGGGCCGTCACGGCTTACCGGCTACGCGCGGTCCTGCTGTATCCGCGAGGTGCTCCCGAACGCCCCGCGATCACCCTCCTGGGCGCTGCAGCCACTTCGCTTCCTCGCGACGCGCCCGTCGAGGCTCCCGGCGACACCGGCCCCGCCGGCTCCACGGACCCCACCAGCCCCGCAGGGCCCGCCGCGGGCCTGGAACTGGCCGTCCGGCCGCTCTCCCAGATGGTTCACCGGGGAGTTTCCCCACAGTACGGAGGCGGTGGCGAATCGTGGTGCTCGCCGACCTCGGTGGCGATGGCGATGGGTTACCACGGCGTCATCGATCCCGTCGACGCCGTCGTCCCGCAGACGGCCCGCGGCACCTGGGACCACGCATACCGCGGGGCCGGGAACTGGGCCTTCTCGGCGGCCCACGCGGCCGCCCACGGACTGGAGGCCTTCGTCACCCGCCTGCCGGATCTGCGCGCCCTGGAGGAGTTCATCGTCGCCGGCATCCCGGTGGTGGTCTCAGCGAGCTTCCGGGCCGCCGAGCTGGACGGGGCCGGCTACTCCACCGACGGCCACCTAATGCTGGTCACCGGCTTCACCGCGAGCGGCGACGTCATCGTCAACGATCCGGCAAGCCACGAGGAGCCCTCCGACGAGCACGTGCGCACGGTCTACCGTCGGGACCAGTTCGAGAGGGTGTGGTTGAACGGCTCGCGCGGGGTGGTCTACATCATCGCCCCGCCCGGTACACCCCTCCCGCCGCACCCGGACCGCCGGTCACAGGCGTAGTCCCTAGGATGGTCGCCGTGCCTTCCCAGACCGCCCGTGCTTCCCGGTCGGCGCCTGCGCACGTTCTGGCGGCCCTGTTGACGATGCTGCTGGGGGTGGTGGGTGCCTTCTGCGGGGTCGCGCCCGCCCATGCCGCCGAGCCCTCGGTGGGGATCACCCTCACCGGCGTCAGCCCGGCGACCGTCGACGCCAAGGGCACCATCACCATCACAGGCACCGTCCGCAACACCTCCTCGGTGGCGATGAGCTGGGTGCAGGCCTCCTTCTGGCGCTCCCGCGATCCCATCTCCGACACCGACTCGCTGGGCTCCCTGGCGGTGTCCCCACCGACCGTGCCGGTCGGTGAACGGTGGTTCCACGAGCCGGGAGGCAGGAGCATCGCCAACATCACCGATCCCGACGGGACCACGGTCTTCAAACCGGGAGAGAAGGCCAACTTCACGGTGAGCGGCACCGCGTCGGCCATGGGTCTGACGAGCACCGACGCCGCATACCTCATCGGCGTCCATATCCAGGCGACCCCGGCCGGGCACTCCCGGATGACCGTCGGGCGGGCGCGCGCCTTCACCGTCGTCTCGGGTGCCTCGACGAAGGCCCGGCTGGCGCCTGTGATCACCCTGTCATCGGCCCCCTCGGTCCGGCTCGACGGCACCTTCACCGACGACCACCTGGCAGAGGAGTTCACCGGTCGTCTGGATCGTCTCATCGATGAGGCGGCCAGCCGGAGGTCGACGGTCCTGGTGGATCCGGCACTGGTCGACGAGGCCACCGCCATGGCCGCCGGTTACACCGTCAACGGCATCACAGGAACCGGCACCGGTGCGGCCAGGGCGTGGCTGGCCAAGCTCACCCCGCTGCTGACCAGCGGGCGCATCTACCGGCTGCCCTACGGCGACGCCGACGTCGTCGCCGCCGCCCGGACCGGCCACTCGACCGTCATCTCCCGCTCGGTGAAGGCCCTGGACGTCAAGAACCCGGCCCGCTCGCTGCCGCTGGCCGTCACCGATGAGGCGGGCGCCCTGGACCGGCCCAGCCTGAACCTCATCACCACGATGCTCAAACCCTCCCTGGTGCTCACCGCCGCCGCGCCCGCCGGTCCGGCGCACCGCCAGAACGGGGCCACTGTCATCGGCCTGTCCCACTCCTTGCTGGCAGGCGGGCCCGACCACCAGACCAGCGCCGGGCAGCTGCGCGGCAGGCTGCTGGCGCAGACCCTGTTGATGTCCCGCGAGAACCTGCCCGCAGTGACCCTGGTCGGCGACACCGCCCAGCTCGACGCCACCGCCCCGCTGGGCACCTCGACGTCGTGGCTGACGCTGACCGACCTCGGCTCCGCCATCGCCTCGGCCACCGCCACCACGGCCCCGCTGCCCGCGCACAGCAGCACCGCCACCGCGCTGACGGGGGACTGGTGGACCACGCAGATCACAGCGGCCTCGGACGCGGCCGACTGGGGCAATGTACTGGGCAACGGAGCCGTCGCGGAACTGCAGACCGCCCGGATCCTGTCACGCTCGCTGAGCCTCTCGCTGGCCGCCGACCGGCGGTCCGCCTGGCTGCGCGACGCCATGGCCCCGGCCACCGACCTGCTCGGCGGATCCGGGGTGCAGCTGCACTCGGCCGCGAGCTTCGTGATGTCCTCGTCCAGCAACGACTTCCCCCTGACGGTCACCAACAACCTCACCGAGACGGTCAAGGTGAAGGTGACCTTCACCTCGGCCAACCCGCAGCGCATCGGGATCCCCGACACCTCGGTGGTGACGATCCGGCCCAAGGAGTCCCAGACCATCAGATTCGCCCCGAGGGCCAGCTCGAACGGGATCGTCGAGATGACCGCCCAGCTGACCACCCCGTCGGGCCGCGAACTCGGCCCGTCGACCACCTTCGTGATCCGGGCCACCCGGATGGACGACATCGGGTGGATCATCATCATCGTCTCGGGTGCGGTGGTCCTGGGGGCGACCCTGCTGAGGGTCCGCCAGGTGCGCCGTCGCAATGGCGGTACGGGCGACGGGATCACCGGGAAGGCCGGTGCGGCCACCGGGGAGGCCGGGGTCACCGGGGAGGCCGACGACGGCGCCGACCGCGACCCGAGCTGAGCCCGTCCTCCTGCCTTTCGGTGAGCCTGATTCCGTTGTCGGCCGGGTCACGGCAGACTTGGAACAGGCATGGCCGCGAACCGTTCACGGTCGGATCTCGCGGGTGGAGCTCGGATCGGGAGGTGATGGTGGACAGCGCGTTCGACGACTGGCAGCATCCGGGCGCACCGTCCATCGAGTCCGAGTACCCCGACGACGAGGCTGAGGAGACCCGGTCGAACCTGTGGTCGGAGCGCCCGTCCCCGGCCGATGAGGACGTCCTGCCCCCGATCCCGGCCGGCACCGAGCTGGGCGGACGCTTCCGGTTGGAGCAGAAGCTCGGCCAGCCGTTGGGCACCCTCACCTGGCGGGCCTTCGACCTCGTCCTCCACCGTCCCGTGCTGGTGCACATCATGGCTGCCGACGGACGTCACACCCTCGAGGTGCTGTCGGCGGCCAGACGGGCCGCGATCGCCACCGATTCCCGGTTCCTGCGGGTTCTGGACGCCGTGGAGGCGGGGCCGGAGGACCCGGGCAGCTTCGTGGTGTGCGAGTACGCTCCCGGCCGCTCCATCGAGGAGCTGCTCGCCTCAGGGCCGCTGTCGGCTCTGGAGGCCGCCTGGATCGTCCGGGAACTGGCCGACGCCCTGGCCCCTCTGCACGCCCAGGGCATTTTCCACGAGCGGCTCAATCCCGACAACATCATCGTCACCTCGACCGGCAATGTGAAGATCGTCGGCCTGCTCATCGAGGGGGCGCTGCATCCGTGGACCTCCGACCGGGCCCTCACATGGTCGGAGCGCGAGGCCCGCGACGTCACCGATATGGGACGGCTGCTGTACGCCTGCCTGGTGTCCCGCTGGCCTGCCGGGACCCTGCACCGGCCCGCGCCGACCGCCACCCGCACCCGTTGGGGCCTGGACCCCGCGCCGCTGGACCGACACGGATGGTTGACGCCACGGCAGGTGCGCTCCGGCGTGTCCCCCGCTCTGGACACGCTGTGCGATCAGATCCTCTCGGAGGTGCCCCGACACGACGAGGTGCCGGTCCGCACGGCCAACGAGGTGGCCCAGGCCCTGAGCCGGGTACTGGGCAGCGCCGACGCGGCCGCCGATCTCGAACGGCGGCTGCGCTACCCGGTGGGCACCGGCGGCGAGGGCTCCGGCCCGGACCCGGCCGCACGGCAGTTCCGGAGCGACGACGAGACCCCGACGGTCCTGGGAGCCGACGATCCCACCCGGCAGTTGTCCGCGGACGACTACGACACCGTCCAGTTCGACACGACCGATGCGACCCTCGACGACTCCGCCCTGGACGACGGCACCGGCACCCCGGGCCGCCCCCTCGGCGTCGACGAGGAAGGCTACTGGAGCCCCGAGGCGGCAGCCGGGGAGTGGGCCCATGTGGCGGCCCCCGACCCGCAGCGGTCGCGACGTCGCCGCAACCCCTCGCGCATCGATCTCAGCTCCTGGGCGGCCCGTCGAGGAGCGACCGGGCGCGCGTCCGCGGCTCCCGGCCCGGAGCCCGCCGCCCGCGGGTCGCAGGCCGTGTCGTCTGTGCCCCACAATCTCAGTCAGCCCCGGCCGGCGCCGCGGCGCTGGCTGTTCGGGCTGGCGGCCCTGGTCGTCCTCACCCTGCTGGTGAGCCTCATCGTGGTGGGCGTGAGAAGGAATTCCGACCAGGGGTCCTCCGGTTCGCGGGAACCCGCCACCACTCGTACCGTCGCCATCTCGAGCGTCGACGATTTCGATCCGGAGGGTGACGGCGGCAATGACGAGGAGAACCCGAACCAGGTCGCGCTGGCCTGGGACGGCAAGGAGGGCACCGCGTGGAAGACGCTGGTGTACCTGGGCTCACCGCAACTCGGACAGCTCAAGCCGGGGGTGGGGCTGGTAGTCGATCTGGGCGAGCGACACAGATTCACGAGCGTGCAGGTGACTGTCGACGGCGGGGCCACGGATGTGGGTCTGTGGGTGCCGGCGTCGGCCTCGGCCAGGCAGGCGCCGATGAACGCGATCAAGAGCTGGAGCCGGATCGCAGGGCGCACGGGGGCGACGGCGACGGTGACCCTCAAGCCGTCCTCGGCGACGACGAGCCGCTATCTGCTGGTCTATCTCACGAAACTGCCGAAGGTCTCGCAGGGCCGGTACCAGGGTGGGATCGCCGAGATCCGGGTGACGTCGTGACCCTCTCCGTCCGGTGGCGCGAGGACGCGACCCTCCCTGTTCCACGCGCACCGATTCTGGTAGACACTGGGGAGACATGAATCCGCCGAATGATCCGCGTCCGGAGCTGTCCGACGCCGCCTTGCTGAAGTCCCACGTCGAGGGAGACCCGACGGCCTTCGGCGAGCTCTTCACGCGGCATCGGGACCGCCTGTGGGCGGTGGCTCTTCGCACCATGCGCAATCGGGAGGACGCCGCCGATGCCCTGCAGGACGCCATGGTGTCGGCCTTCCGCCGGGCCTCCTCCTTCCGCGGGGACTCGGCGGTGACGAGCTGGCTTCACCGCATCGTCGTCAACGCGTGCCTCGACCAGATCCGGCGCAGCAAGGTGCGCCGGGCCGAGGCCCTGCCGGAGAACATCGACCACGATCCGAAGATGGTGACCGACGAGGACCCGGCCAGGGACCTGGAGGCCGCTGATCTGGCCGGCGCCGTCGAGGAGGCGCTGGGCCGTATCAACGCCGACCAGCGGGCCGCCCTGGTGCTGGTGGACATGGAGGGGCTCAGCGTGGAGGAGGCGGCTGCGCAGCTGGGGGTGCCCAAGGGCACCGTCAAGAGCCGCTGCGCCCGGGGACGGACCCGTCTGGCCGTACTGCTGGAGCCTCTGCGGGGTGCGGCATGAGCTCCATGACGCCGTCACCCGGCAGCCGGACCCCTCTGGCCCGTCCCGCCCATGGAACCGTTCCGGCCCCGACCGCGTCCCATCAGAAGTGCCCGCCCGCACTCAACCCCGTCAGGAGGACCCCATGAGATTCGACCAGATCCCCTCCGACACCGGATGGGTGAGCGAACTGCTCGCCTCCCAACCCTCCCCCTCCGCCCCCGACGACGTCGTCGAATCGGTGCTGGGAGCCATCGCCGATGAGCAGGAGGTCCGCGAGGCGGCGACCCGGGCGAAGGGCCGAGATCCCCTGGGTGAGCTCCTCAACCGCACCAGCACCGGTACCTTCGGAGCCAACGTACCGAGCCATTACACCAGGAAGGGCCTGGGCATCAGCCGATCATCCGCCGCTCACAAATAACGGCCAGGACCCGGACGAAGGCCCCGCCTTCCGGAGCCTTTCCGTCACATTCCCCGCCACCGGTGTCCTGTGTGGATGCTATGCGCCTCTTCCTCCTGCGTTGGCCCTCCTGCACGGGGATGAACGTGGAGTTACTGGCGAAAAGTCAATACACAGCTTTGTGTGGGCACGGGGACCGCGACCCATGTCGAATCCGCACGCAGACCCCCGCCACGAGGCGGTACAGGGAAACACAGGCCAGGGCCCGCCGACCCCACCCGTTCGATGCTCCTATGGGTGTCAAGAGGTTTGTTGGGGGTTTTCAAGTTCTGTGAGCCAGTGCGTGTACTGGTGGTAGAGGTCGGGGGCGAAGGTCTTGCCACGTTCGAGCCGGGAGAGTGTCGCGTTCGACACTCGCATGTGGTCGGCGGCCTGGAGCTGGGTGATGTTCAGGGCCTTGCGCCGGGGACCCAGGTCTGTGACGTCGACCGGTGGTCGGGGGTGGACGATCAGGTGGTGCATCTCGCGGGCGACGGCTCGTTTGAGACACCGGTTGATCTCGGTCTTGGTCTTGCCCTCCCTGATGCGGCGGGTCTGGTAGCCGATGGTCCGGTGGTCGTTGGACAACCGGTTCTCCACGATCATCTGGAGGGCCCAGTTGGCCTGACGGTCCCCGGACTTGTTGAGTCGGTGACGGGTGGTCCTGCCTGAGGACGCCGGGACCGGGTTGGTGCCGCACAGGGCGGCGAACCCGGCCTCGGTGGTGATGCGTTCGGGGTTGTCCCCGGCGGTGATCAGCAGTTGCGCGGCGGTGACGGGACCCACTCCCCGGGCCTGGAGCAGCCCCGGGTTGATCTGGGTCACCAGGCGTTTCAGGTCGTCCTCGGCGGCCTGGCTCTGGTCGGCCAGGAACTGGGACCGGCGCGCCAGGCGGGTCAGGGTGGTCCGGGTGGCCCGGGCGACCTCGTCCTCGCCGGCACGCTGGCGTGCCGCCGCCAGGGCTCGCACCAGCGGCTCGCCGGACATGCCGCGGTAGCGGGCCCGCATCTCCTCGGGGGCGGTGACCAGCACGGAGCCGATCTGGGCGCCGGCGGCGGTGTGGGCCTTGACCGCCGAGCGGTAGGCCATCATGGTGACCCTCAGGGCCTCCACCGGCCCGTCGCCGGCCTTGGGGACGACCGGAGCGACCTGGGACAGGGCGGTGCGGGCGGCGGCATAGGCATCGATCTTGTCGGACTTGCCTTTCATCCGTCGCAGTCGCCTGGCGGGGCGCAGGACCTCCTGGACGGTGATCCCGTCCTTCTGGAGGTGGCGGGTCAGCCCGGCCCCGTAGGAGCCGGTGCCCTCGACCCCGACTCGTAGAAGGGGCCCGAGACTGGTGATCCAGGCCTCCAGGGCCCGGTAGCCGGACTCGGTGGTCTGGAACTCGACCGCGCCCAGTTCCTGACCCGTGACGCTGATGACTGCGGCGTAGTGGGTCTCGGAATGGGTGTCGACCCCGGCGACGACCGGTAGTGGTTGGACTGGAACGTCGGCGCTCATGGCTGGCAGCCTCCCTGTGAGATGTCACAATGGGAAGCGTCGGCCGGGCAGGCAGACAGCACACCGAGGAGACCTTGGTGTCGGTCATGCTCCTATCAAGTCATGCCCGGCCGGCCCACGCTTCATACCCGCCGCCGGGTGGACACATCGTTCGAAGGACAGGCCCCAAGGGGCCGTCAGGGGAGTCAAGAGTCACACCCGGCAACAGGCCACTTACATTCTCGGTGGGGAGGCAGCGAGCCCTGGCGAGCGTGGAGGGGTCGTGGCCCGCGGCACTGATCCGACCCGCACGGAGTTGCGAGACCGGGGTTCCGAAGGGGTCGACCCCTTAGCTCTGGTAACTCAGTCCTTCACGTCCTTGTCGACCCAGTCGAAGGTCTTGGTGACGGCCTTCTGCCAGTTGCGGTAGAGACGGTCGTTCTCCTCACGATCGCCCTTGGGCTCCCAGCGCTTGTCCTCGGCCCAGTTGTCGATGACGTCCTGCTCGCCCGACCAGAACCCGACGGCGATGCCGGCGGCGTAGGCGGCACCCAGGGCGGTGGTCTCGGCCACCACCGGACGGATGACCGGCACACCGACCTGGTCGGCCTGGAACTGCATCAGGGTGTTGTTGGCGGTCATGCCGCCGTCCACCTTGAGCTCGGTGATCGGGACGCCGGAGTCGGCGTTCATGGCGCCGACGACGTCGCGGGTCTGGAAGGCCGTGGCCTCGATGACCGCACGGGCCAGGTGGCCGCGGTTGACGTAGCGGGTCAGGCCGACGAGGGCGCCGCGGGCCTCGTTGCGCCAGTACGGCGCGAAGAGGCCGGAGAAGGCGGGGACGATGTACGCGCCGCCGTTGTCCTCGACGGTGTTGGCCAGCTCCTCGATCTCCGGGGCGGAGTCGATCATCCGCAGGTTGTCGCGCAGCCACTGGACCAGGGATCCGGCGACGGCCACAGAGCCCTCGAGGGCGTAGACGGTCTTCTGATCGCCGAGCTTGTAGCAGACGGTGGTGAGCAGGCCGTTCTTGGAGAAGACGGGCTCGGTGCCGGTGTTCATGAGCACGAAGCAGCCGGTGCCGTAGGTGTTCTTGACGTTGCCGGACTCGAAGCAGGCCTGGCCGAAGGTCGCGGCCTGCTGGTCACCGAGGATGCCGGCGATCGGGGTGTCGATCAGCAGACTGTTCTTCGCGCCGTAGCCGTAGATCTCGGAGGAGGACTTGATCTCGGGCAGCATCGACGTCGGGATGCCGAAGTCCTTGCAGATGTCCTCGCGCCAGGTGAGCTCGCGGACGTCCATCAGCAGGGTGCGGGAGGCATTCGTGACATCGGTGACGTGGACTCCGCCGTTGACGCCACCGGTGAGGTTCCACACGACCCAGGAGTCGGCGGTGCCGAAGAGCAGGTCGCCGGCCTCGGCGCGCTCGCGCGCTCCGTCGACGTTGTCGAGGATCCACTTGATCTTGGGGGCCGAGGGGTAGTTCGAGATGTTCTCGCCGGTGATCTGGCGGTAGCGCTCGGTGCCCAGAGTATCGCCGCCGGCGATCTCGTCGACGATCGCTCCGGTGCGGCCGTCCTGCCAGACGATGGCGTTGTAGACCGGCTCGCCGGTGTTCTTGTCCCACACCACGGTGGTCTCGCGCTGGTTGGTGACGCCGACCGCGGCGAGCTGGTGGCGGTTGATCCCGGCCTTCACCAAGGCCTGGCCGACGACCTCGTTGACTGCTGTCATGATCTCGACCGGGTTGTGCTCGACCCATCCGGCGCGGGGCAGGATCTGCTCGAACTCCTGCTGGCCGATGGCCACGACGTGGCCGGAGTGGTCGAAGACGATGGCCCTGGCGGAGGTGGTCCCCTCGTCAATGGCCAGGATGTACTGCTGCTCGCTCATGGGTGAAGCCTTTCTGTGTCGATTCTCGGGCGCCGCGACGCCCGGGGGTCGATCGGGCGCCGGAGTGGCTCCCGGGGGCGGTCCGGGTGCTTCATGCGCCCGGCGTGTGCGGCTTATGCGTGGTCCTGGGAGCCCTGCTCGGCTCCCGACCAGTTGTCCGGATCCGGTGGGTCGGCCCGCATCACCGCGTCCGACCCGTCGTACCCGTTCTTCAGTTGTCGACATATTCAGTTGTCGGCAGGGGTCGCCGTCACCGCAGCCCCCGCCCCATCATGCCCTACCGGTGCGAATCGCCGCCGAACTGCGACGGACGGCGTCACCGGTTGTCATCACCAGAAGATGATGTACGTGAGACCGGCGAGGACGCCGCCGATCATCGGGCCGACGATCGGCACCCAGGCGTAGCCCCAGTCGGATCCCCCCTTGCCCTTGATGGGCAGGACGGCGTGGGCGAGGCGGGGTGCGAGGTCTCGGGCGGGGTTGATGGCGTATCCGGTGGGTCCACCGAGGGAGGCGCCGATCGCGACGATCAGCAGGGCGACGCCGAGCGGACCGATCGTGGTGCCCTCCGTGTAGCCGGAGATGATGACCCAGATCACCAGCACCCAGGTGCCGATGACCTCGGTGAGGGTGTTCCAGAACGGGTTGCGGATCTCGGGGCCGGTGGCGAAGGTGCCCAGCTTGAGGGCGGGGTCGCAGTCCTCGTCGTAGTGCTGCTTGTAGGCCAGCCAGGCGATCACGGCACCGACGAAGGCGCCGGCGAACTGAGCGACGATGTAGGTGGCCATGTTCGCGGCGGTGGCCGGGATGCCGGGGGCCAGCTCCTTACCGGAGACCCACAGGCCGATGGTGACGGCGGGATTCAGATGCCCGCCGGTCTTGTAGGCTCCATACACACCGAACATGACGCCGAAACCCCAGCCCCAGTTGATCTGGAGGGATCCGGGAGCGTTGTCATGGCCCTTTGTCTTTGGAAGAAGGTTGTTGGCCACGACGCCCACACCAAGAATGATGAGGATCATCGTGCCGAGGAACTCCGACCCGAAGATTGTGGCGATGGGTACCGCTAACGGACTGATCATTGTCACTCCTGATTCTGTGGTGTCAGGCGTTGACACCACTCCTGTGAACTGCGAGGCTCCCACTTCGTGCATGCCCGCGAGGCACCCACGCCAGGACGCGGGAGGCAGTCCGCTCGGTCGAACCTCGGCCGAGCAGCCCCTAGTCAAACATCGAATGAACACGTCGAAGCTCGCTCTGCACTAACGTGCAGGCAGGAGGTAGAGAGAATGAACGAGTGGGCGGACGATGTCTGGACGGCCGCGTCCATGTACTACCTGCAGGGCGAGACGATGGACGTCATCGCCAAGCACCTGGGTACCTCGCGGTCGACCGTCTCGCGGCTGCTCAAGCAGGCCCGGGAGACCGGCCTGGTGAGGATCAGCCTCGCCCAGCCGACAGGTGCCCGCAACGGGGCCGGGACGTCGCTCTCGCGGATGTTCGGGGTGCGCACCACAGTGGTCCCGGTGCGCTCGGGCACCACGGCCGTGCACCGGCTCGACCAGGTGGCGCGGATCGCCGGGCAGCTGACCACCGATCTGGTGGAGGACCGCACCTCGATCGGGATCGCCTGGGGCACCACCCTGGACGCGGTGGCCCAGCACGTCATCCCGAAGGATGTCCGCGGGGTGAAGGTGGTCCAGATGAACGGGGCGGCGAATCCGGCGACCTCGGGGATCCCCTATGTGGGAAACCTGATGGCCCGGTTGGGGCAGGCCTTCCAGGCGGAGGTGGTCCACTTCCCGGTCCCGGCCTTCTTCGACAACCCGGAGACCAAGGCCGCGATGTGGCGCGAACGCGCCGTCCAGTCGGTCCTCAAGGAGCAGCGCACCCTGGACGTGGCGATCTTCGGCATCGGGGCCCTTCAGGGGCCGGTGCCCTCCCACGTGTACTCGTCGGGTTATCTGGATGACGCCGAGATGGCCGAGCTGGCGGCCAGCGGGGTGGCCGGCGACGTCAACACCGTCTTCCTCAAGGCCGACGGGTCATATGCCGACATCCCCTTCAACGAGAGGGCGACCGGAATGAGTCCCCACCAGCTGCGGAAGGTGCCGCGCCGGGTCTGCGTGGTGGCCGGGAAGGCCAAGGCGAGAGTGCTGCTGGCCGCGCTGCGGGCACGGGTGGCCACGGACCTGGTGGTCGATGACGAGACCGCCCGAGCTGTGCTCGACCTCATGTGAGCCCCGTCACCACCACCCCGCCCCGCAACGTCTTCCGCCCCGGCTCCGCCACCACCCTTCAACATCTTCCGCCCCGCCCCGCGACCTCCTCCGCCGCGTCACCACCACCCCGCCCCGACATTTTTTCGTCCCAGATCCCTTGAAGAGGCGCCGGTGCGCCGGTTTCAGCGGTTCTGGAACGAAAAAGTGTCACCGAAGTTATCCACAAGCGTCCGTCGACGTTTTCCACAGGGTCGAACTCAGCCGACAAATCAAGGGGCCGACAGCGATAACTGAGGTATGGAACTACTTGAGCTGCTGGAACGCGCCCCCGTCCTCCGGATCCCTCCCTCCGGGCCCCTGGCCCGCCAGGCGGCACGAGCCGCGGTGGACGGGCTCGTCCTGCGTCCATTGCCCCGCATCGTCATGTCACCGGGCGTCCAGGCGGACCCCAGCGCCTGGGTCCTGGCGAACTGGCTCTGGAGACCGTCCTCGGTCGTCACCGGCAGAGCGGCGCTGCGCCTCCAAGGGCTACCCGATCTTGCGGCTCCGGTCGTCGACGCGCTCCTCCCGTACGAGCTCCGGGACCGTGGCCGGCTCCGGTTCCACAACTGCCGGCTGCCCGGCGAGTTGAAGCTCGACACCGAGCACGGCTCGATGGCGAGCACAGCGGCATCGGCGTTGTTCCTCGGCAGCCGGGGGGACTGGGCGCCGATCTGTGATGCAATACGCGAGGACAAGGTGACCCCCGAGGCGATGACACGGGCCCGAGAGCTTCTGCGGCACCACCCCGACGCGCGGCTCATGGACAAGACGCTGCGATACATCTCCGAGAGTCCGTGGTCGGTAGCGGAACTCGAGCTCCACGAGCTGCTCCGGATCGCTGGCATCAAGGGATGGAAAGGTAATCTCCCGGTGTTCCTGCCGGTGCTCGAGGACGGCGTCCAGACAATCAGGAAGCGACATCCCGATGCCGCCTTCGAGGCCGAGAAGCTGGGAGTCGAAGTGGCCAGCGAGCAGTACCACAACAATGCCCGAGCATTCGCTGAGGACGCCCGCCGAACCCGCTGGTTCGCGGCGGCGGGGTGGACTCTCCTGCCTGTCACTCCCAAGCAGCTGCGCCGGAACCCGAACGACTTCCCGCACGACCTGTGCTGCCGCCTGTACCGTCCGCACCGCCCCAGCGCCCTGCCGTTGGTGGTGTATCAGGCGTATGCACCCTTCTGGAGGTGCACAAACTCCTTCCGGAACCTCTGATTCGGCATCGCCACCGTCGATTCAGGGGGTCCGGAACGAAAAAAATCGTCACGTCACTCCTGTGCGGCGGCCAGGGTGGCGCTCACCTTCTGCTCCGATCCGTCGCGCACCAGGGTGAGGGTCACCTTCTCCCCCACCTGGCGGGATCGCACCAGGCCCACGAGCCCCTCCCCGGAGGTGACGGTGGTCGAGTTCATCTTGATGACGACGTCGCCCTCCTTCATCCCTGCCTTGTCGGCGGGCGACCCGGACTGCAACGACCGGACGCCGGCCCCGCTCACCTGCACACCGTCGAGGGTGGCGGTCGCATCCTGGGTGGTGAGTCCCAGGAAGGCGTGCTTGGCCTTGCCGGTGGAGATGAGCTGGCCGGTGATGTTCTTGACCAGGTTGGCCGGGATCGCGAAGCCGATGCCGATGCTTCCCGACTGCGACGAGGAGGAGCCGGACGACAGGCTGGCGATGGACGAGTTGATGCCGATGAGCGCACCGCTGGCGTTCACCAGGGCACCGCCGGAGTTGCCAGGGTTGATCGGGGCGCTGGTCTGGATGGCATTGGTCACCACGACATCGGAGCCGGACTCGTCCTGCTGCTCGCTGGAGGAGGTGGAGACCGGGCGATTGAGGGCACTGATGATGCCCGTGGTGACCGATCCGGACAGCCCCAGCGGATTGCCGATCGCCATCACCGGGGCCCCCACCGACAGCTTGTCGCTGTCGGCGAAGCTGATCGGCTTGAGGTCTTTGGGAGGAGAGCTGAGCCTGATCACGGCCAGATCGCTGGAGGCGTCGGTGCCCACGACGGTGGCGGTGTAGGTCTTGTCGCCGAGGGAGACCTGGATGTCGCCCCCCGCGGCGGATGAGACCACGTGGTTGTTGGTGACGATGTTGCCCTTGGCGTCCAGCACGACCCCCGAGCCGGCGGCCTTTCCACTGCCCGAGGTGATGCTGATGGAGACCACGGAGTCGGAGACGGCCGAGGCGGTGGCCGTCCAGTCCGGGGCCGAGGAATTGCCCTGCACCACCTTGGTGACGGTCGCAGACGGCGACGCCGCAGCCGAGTCATGCCCGCTGCCGGCGTTGACCGCCCATCCCGACAGGCCGCCCGCTCCGGCGGCGAGCACCGCGACCAGCGCCACGGCACCGGCCTTGAGGCCCTTGGTCCTGCGTGGCGTGGCCTGTTGAACGGGAGCCTGTCCGGACGGCTGCCCCATTGTGCCCTGACCCATGGCGCCCTGACCCATGGCGCTCTGTCCCACCGTGCCCTGGCCCACTGGTCCCTGACCGGGCTGCGGCTGGGCCTGATAGCCCGGATAAGGGCCATAACTCTGCTGGGAGTAGGAAGCCGACCCCCAGCCCTGCGGGTTCGGCCGCCGGGGCTGCGAGGGGTACTGCGGAGGGACCGGCTGGGTCTGCTGGGATTGGGACGGCTGCTGGGGCCAGGAGTTGCCGGATGAGAACCCGGATCGGCTGTTCGAGGCCGCCCACGGGCTCCCCTGCGACGCCGACCCGTCAGCGGCCGGGTTCCCCGGCGAGGAGTGCCCCGGCTCCCCCTGCCGGCTGCCCTGCTGGCCGTACTGCGAGGCCGAGGGCTGCGGGGCCGAGGGCTGCGGGCCCGAGGATCGGGACTGCTCAGGGCCGAGGTTGTCCCACCAGCTCGACGACGACGTCGATCCGTTCGTCTCCCCGGACCCGGAATGTCCGCCGGGGAGGTTCGTGTTCTCATCCATGGGCGTGATCGTCTCTCCTCGGCATATCTGTGTCCTGTGGATCACTGGGAGCGCGACTGTGAATTCTCCGCGGCTCACCTACTGGTGCGAACGTCCTTGCCCGCCGGGGTCTTCCCATCCCGGCGTCTCCCATGGTGCCTTACGGTCCGAAAAGGCCTCAGTGCTCTGCACATCCTGCCAGTCCATCGGGCGGGTCGCCGGATCCTGGTCGGGGACACCCCACGGCTGCCCGCTCCCGCCCTGCTGATACCCGCCCGGAGGCCGGTTGTCCGAGGCGGGCGGCTGGAAGAACTGCTCCTGATCCTGCGCCGGGGGCTGCGGATAGTACTGCTGCGGCGACTCCAGGTATTGCGTCCCCTGCGGGCCCTGCTGCGGCTCCTGCCCGTACTGCTGAGGCGGATACTGCGGCTGTTCGCCGTACTGCTGAGGCGGCTGCTGCCCGTATGTGTACTGACCGTACTGGTCGGCTCCGGCCCATTGCTGCTGGCCGGCTGCGGCGGCCGCAGTCGCCCTGGCGCGACGGCGTCGGCCGATGACCACTCCGATCACCGCCCCGATGATCGCGGCGGCACTCACCCCGATGATCGCCCAGATCCACCAGGCCAGGCCGCCGAACCCCTCGGCCAGAGTGCCGGTGGCCGAGATGCCTCCGCTGGACGACAGGTCGCTCGGGTCGCTCCAGGTGACTGTGGAGTCTTTGACGACGCCGGTGCCGGTGTGGCTGAGCACCTTGCCGGGGAAGGTCACCGACAGCTTCATGGAGTCCAGTGAGTCCGTGGAGCCGGTCGGCGAGCTCACCGATGAGGTGGTGAATTTCACCGTCACCTTGTCCCCGTCGCGCACCACGATGCCCTCGTCATCCAGCTTCTGCAGGGTCGACGTCGCAGTGGCCCGGCAGCCGATCATCCCGTCGCGCTGATAGCTCTCGGTGGTCACCGCGGTGTAGTACTTCGCATCATCGAGGGAGTCGCACAGGTCGTCCTTGGTGATGAGGCCCGCCGTCTCCGAGCTCTTCATGGAGAAATCGGTGACGATCGTGACCTCGTCTGCCGATTTGATGGTGACGGCCATCTCCGCATTGCCGCAGGCCGAGAGCACCAGCAGGAGCGGCGCCAGGAGGACGGCCGCGGCGGCACGCCACCGCGGACGCCGGGTACGGGACGGTGCGCACAGGCTGTCGACGGTGGAGTCCATGACAGGAGGCTATCGAGTAGACGGGCCGTCGCGCCCGGTGATCCGCGAGAGCGCCGCAGGTCTCTCGACTCGATGGAGCCCGGCGAGGCCCCGGATCCACAGCGGGCGCATACGCTGGGAGCGGCGCCGAAGGCGCCCCGTCCCGTGCGCGGCCCCGACGGCGCCCGCGCATCGTCACCCCCGCCAGGAGTTCCGATGACGATTCCGACTCGACCCCTCGTCATGCCCGCCCCGGGACTGGGGCGGATAAGCCTGGCGCCGGGGGCGGTCTCGGCGGACCCGGGGCGCCAACCCGATGCGAAGCCGTCGCCTCACCCGGAGCCCGAGGACGGGATCTATGACGTCATCGTGATCGGTGCGGGCCCGGCGGGCTGCGCCGCCGCGACCTTCACCGCCCGGGCAGGGCTGTCCACCCTGGTGCTGGCCCGGGCGACCGACCCCGACGAGGTCCTGCTGGGAAGCCACGAGATCGATTACCTGCCGGCGATCGAGGAGCCGATCACGGCGTCACAGGCTTGGGAGCGGATGCGACGCCAGGCCGAACGCGTCGGTGCGCGGTTCCGTGACGCCGAGGCGGTCTCGACGATGCTGGAAGGGCGCGTCAAGGAGATCCGCGAAGAGAAGACGCATCGTTGCCGTGCCGTGATTCTCGCCATGGGGTGCGGCTACCGGGTGGTGGAGTCGGGTGGGCTGGTGCAGACGGTCGACCACGCCCCGCGCGCGGAACTGGTGGCGGGACAGGTCCGGCTCGATGAGTTGGGTTACGTCGTGTGCGAGCCGCCGAGCACCACGACCAGTCTGGCCGGCGTCTTCGCCTGCGGGGACCTGGCCGATCCCGACCATCAGCAGGCCGTGGTCGCGGCCGGCTCGGGCTACCGGGCGGGCCTGGACGCTCAGAGGTACCTGGCGGGCTGAGTTCCCCGGCTCCTGACGTTGCCCCGACAGACCGACTTCGGCCTGCGAACCCCTGCGGGTCCGGGGTTCAGCCCTCGCCCCAGCTCGCACGAGCGTCGAGCACCTGGCCCGCGTGGGCCTCGGCCCAGCCCCTCAGGGCCTGGATGGGCGCGATGAGAGACCGGCCCAGGTCGGTGAGCTCGTAGTCCACCCGGGCGGGCACCGAGGCCGTGACCGAACGGGTGACCAGGCCGTCGCGCTCCATCGATCGCAGGGTCTGGGTGAGCACCTTCGCGGTGACCCCGCCCACCTCGTCGCGCAGCTGCCCGAACCGCCGCGACCCGTCGGACAGCACGGTGACGATGAGCGGGGTCCACCGGTCGGTGAGATGGCGCAGCACGGTCCTGGACGGGCACGCCGGATCCATCACGTCGAAGGCCGGGGCGGGGTTCATGGGGCGACATCCAATCCGAGAAGAGCGATTCCAGAAATCTGCGCGGTTACCTTGAGGTACTTGGTTTCCAGAGTATACCATTGTTCCCAGTTGGTCATCATGCAGTCGTCACGGGGCGTCCTAGGGCGCACCGCACAGAGAGGAGAACCCATGAACATCACCGTCGTCGGAGCCACCGGCATGGTCGGTTCGAAGGTCGTCGCCGAGGCCGTGAAGCGCGGCCACCAGGTGACGGCGGTCACCCGCTCGGGCAAGGAGGTCGAGGGCGCGGTGAAGTCGGTCACCGCCGATCTCACCGACACCGACACCATCGTCGGCCTCATCAACTCCTCCGACGCCACCGTCATCGCGGTCCCGACCGACCGCACCGGGGGCTCCCCGCAGCCGGTCATCGACGCCCACAAGGCCATCATCGCGGCCGCCCCGACCAAGCGGATCTTCGTGGTCGGCGGCGCCGGATCTCTCATCGTCGGCGGCATCCAGCTCAAGGACACCCCGGACTTCCCGCCCGAGTTCAAGGCGGAGCCCACGGCCTTCGCCCAGGTGCTGGACGACTACCGCGCCTCGAAGGGCCTGGACTGGACGATGATCTCCCCGGCCCCCACCATCGCCCCCGGAGATGCGGCCGAGAGCTACCAGGTCGCCGACGACTCCCCCGCCGGGGAGTATGTGAGCAATGGCACCTTCGCCGTCGCCATCCTCGACGAGCTCGAGAAGCCGGCCCACCGCGAGGCCCGGTTCACCGTGGCCGAGCGCTGACGAGTTCGGCCATACGCCCCTGAGAACGGCCACAGGACGGCCGCCGCATGGAATATCCACACGGCGGCCGTCCTGTGGCCGTTTCCAGGAGCCACTGCCCAGCCCGGCTCAGCCCATCTCAGCGAGAACTCCCACTGGACAAGCACACCCTGGTATCAGGCGACCTGGCCCACCACCTTCGCAGCACTGGTGCGTCTGGCCCTGTTGACCGCCAGCAGGCTCGCCACCCCGCCGATCACCAGCCACAGGAGGATGGTGACGAAAGATCCGAAGGTGGGCGAGCTGCCGGACAGGATCGCGGTGACCCCCTCCATGGCGGGTTTCAACGGCGAGATGCTGTGCACCGTACTGATCGGCTTCGGTACGGCGCTCACCAGTCCGACGGCCGCTGCCACGATGAAGAAGAGCAGCGAGATGAACCGTCCCCCGGCGTGCAGCCAGGCCGCCAGGGCGTGGTTGACCAGCATGCACATGGCTCCGACCAGCAGCAGCATGCCGAACAGGCCGATGCCGCGGCCCACCGACAGGTCGGTGGCGAGAGCGGCGATCACGGTGAGTCCCAGGGCGCTGATACCGGTGACCAGGGCGCCGGTCGACATCGAGGTCCACAGCAGGGAGAGTGAGGACTTCGAGGAGGTCAGCACCCGCGACGGCACGGTGCGGGCCACCAGCCACATGGCCAGGGCGCCGAGCCACAGGCCGAGGATGACGATGAGCCCGACCACCCAGGCGGAGGTGCCCATCGGGTTGGTGTCCGCATTCACCGGGGTGGAGACGACGTCGGAGAGCTTCTCCCGGTCGGCCGCCGAGTAGGTCGGCACCTGCTTGGAGCCCTTCTGGAGCTCGGTGGAGAAGGTGTTGACGCCCTTCGCGTACTTCGAGGCGCCCTGGGACAGCTTCACCTGCCCGTCGTAGAACTTGTCGACGCCGGTGGCGCTCTGGTGGACGCCGTCGGCGAAGGTCCCGACCCCGGAGACGTACTGGGAGATCCCGGAGGTCAGGGTGGGCATCTGAGTGTTGAGGGTGTGGACGCCGGCGGTGTACTGCGACACCCCGTTGGTGTACTGGGAGACGCCGCTGCTCAGCTGCGGCACCTGTCTGGCCACCTGGGACACGCCGTTGGTGTACTGGGAGACTCCGTTGGTGTACTTGGACACCCCGCTCGACAGCTGCGATGACGCCCCGGCCACCTGATGAACCCCGCTCTGGAGCTGCTTCATCTGTTCGGGAAGCTGCTTCAGCTGCTTGGTGAGCGCATCGACGGCCTGGCCCACGGCTTTCGCATACGCCTGGGCACCCGTATTCGTCTGCTTCGCCGCATCCATCAACGACACACCCGAATCCGGGTCCTTCTGTTCGAGTCCCTGGGCCGCTGCGGCGGCACCAGCCTTCACGCCGACGCCGACGGCCCTCTGCTGCTCCGGCGTGGCGCATTCCGCGGGCGCCTGCTTGCAGGTCTGCTGGACGATCTGCTGCACCTGAGTATCCGGAAGAGCTGCCATGTTCTTCTGGTACGTCTGCAGACCGGCATACACGCCCTGGGTTCCCTGGGCCACGCCGTCTGCGCCCGTCTTCAGCTTCTGAAGTCCGCTGAGGTCCATGTCCGATCCGGAACCGGAGGATGAGCTCTGAAGCTGCTTGTCCAGCTTGTTCAGCCCGGTCGACAGCTGCGACACGCCGCTGTTCAACTGCTTACCGCTGGAGGCCAGCTTGTCGCCGCTGGTGCCGAGTTGCGTCATCCCGGTCGACAGCTGGGAGACCCCGCTGCTCAGCTGCTTGCCGCTCTTGCTCAGCTTCTGGCCATTGACGTCCAGCGCGTTGATCCCGGTGGCGAGCTGCTTCACCCCGACGACCATCTGGTTCCCGCTGGTGGCCAGCTGAGAACCTCCCTTGTCGAGCTGGCCCATGCCGGTGTTCAGCTGCTTGGCGCCGTTGGTGGACTGCTTGATCCCGCTGTTGAGGCTCGCCGCACCGTTGTCGAGCTGTTTGGCCCCCTTCGCCAGCGACACCATCGAGTTCGCCGACTTGTTGAAGCCGATGTAGATGTTGTCGAGATACTGGCTGTTGAGGGTCTTGTTGGTCTCCCGCTCCGCGGCCTGAGCGGTCATCGTGGCGATCGTGGTGTCGGTCACCGGGGCGGAATCCGACGTCCTCACATTGATCACCGCCGAATTCGCCTTGTCGGCCTTGTTCGCCGAGTACGACGTCGCGTCCTTGGAGAAGTCCTTCGGGATGGTGACCACGGCCGCGTACTCGCCGCTCTTCAATCCGTCGGAGGCCTTGTCGGAATCCGACAGCTCCCAGGAGATGGTGCGCCCGTCGGTGGTCTGCGTGTCGGACTTGATGAGCCCGCCCGACAGCTGGCGGCCCAGCGGCACCTGCTGCCCGTTGAGCTTGACCCCGGCGTCCTCGTTGACGATGGCGGCCTTCACCTGCCCGAGCCGGTCGGTCATCTTCCAGGTGGTTCCGATCAGCCCGGCGGCCACCAGCAGCGGCACCAGGATGAGAGCGATCACCGAGGGGATGCTCAGGGTGATGGTCGAGTGCGACCGCTCGGCGCGCGGCATTGTGAAGCGGGACATCAGCGCGTTCCTTCGGTGGAGGGGTCAACAGTTCTGGGGTGGGGGCCGACCGCCTCGTCCGAGGCCGTCGCAGCCGCGGAGTGCAGAGCAGCGGGTTGCGAAGGAGCAGGGGTCGACGCCGCGGGCTCGGTCTGCGGGGCGGCCTCCCCCATCGCGGGGACTCCCTGGTACGGCGCCTCGGAGGCGACGAGTTCGCCGAATCCGTCTGGGCGGGCCCAGTCCAGGCGCCGGGCCCGCTGGGCGCCCAGCAGCACACCGGTGGTGGCGCGATTGCGGGCGTTCTCGCACAGGCGGGTCAGGGCCGCCCGGTCGTCGGGTTCGACGATCCGGTCGGCGTGGTCGACGACCACCATCCGGCTCTCCGGACGCAGCGCCTGACGAAGCCGGTCGGCCAGCCCGTCGGCCTCGGCGGCGTCGACGAAGGAGACCAGCCGGCGCACCTTGGCGGCCCGGTCGGGCAGCAGCTCACCGGCGGACCGGCAGGTGCCGGAGTCCAGGGTGAGACGCCCCGACAGGGCCAGCAGCAGCCCGGTGACGGGCCCGGCGGGCCCGACCACGGCCTGTACCTCACCCGGCTCCACGTGGGCGTCGACGTCGCTGAACAGTCCGTGGACGGACAGCTTCTCGCCATGCACCGCCTCGGTGTGAGACGCCGTGGGCCACTCGGAGAGCTTCGCCTCGCGGGCGACGGCCTCGCCCTCGATGTCGAGGACCGGCATGTGCGCATCCAGCCATTTCGGCACCCACCAGGCCTTGTCCCCGAGCAGGGTGAGCACGGCGGGCACGAAGGTCATCCGCACCAGGAAGGCGTCCACGAGGATGCCGACGGCCAGCGCCAGGGCGATCTCGCGCAGCGCATTCATCCCCTCGGGGATGAAAAAGGCGAAGACCGAGAACATGATGACGGCGGCCGCCGTCACCACCTTGCCGGAATGGATGAAACCGTCGACGACGGCCCCCTTCGCGTCCATCCCGTGGGTGTAGGACTCGCGCATCCGCGAGACGAGGAAGACCTCGTAGTCCATCGCCAGGCCGAAGAGGATGCCCATCACGCAGATCGGCATGAAGGAGATGATCGGCACGGCGGAGTCCATGTTGATGATGCTCAGCCCGATGCCTCGGTTGAACACCAGCTGGGAGACGCCCAGCGCCGAACCGGCGCTCAGCAGGTAGCCGACGACGGCCTTGACGGGCACCGCGATGGAGCGGAACACCACGGTCAGCAGCACCAGGCACAGGCCGACGACGAAGATCCCGAAGGGCACCAGGGCGCTGCCGAGCTGGTCGGAGACGTCGATCTGGATGGCGGTCTGTCCCGTCACGCCGGTGTCGACGTCGTACTCGTCGGACCACTTCGACTGCTGGTCGCGCAGCCGGTTCACCAGCTCCGAGGTGGCCTCGTCGGAGGGTCCGGTGGTCGGGATCACCTGGATCATCGCGGTGTCGGCGTTCTGGTTGGGCAGGGCGGTGGGCACCTGCTTGACGCCGGGAAGGGCCTCGATGTCCTTCTTCAGCCCCTTGATGACGCCCATCGGATCGTCGGAGTTGACGATGTCGGCCGTGACGATGATCGGCCCGTTGAAGCCCTCGCCGAATTTCTTGGTGAGGGTGTCGTAGGTATCGCGCGAGGGGGTGCCCGCCGCGTCCTCGGCGGCGCTGGGCAGGGAGAGGTGGAGGTCCTTCATCGGAATGGCCAGCGACCCGACCCCCACCACCACGATGAGGACGGTGAGCAGCGGCACCTTGGTGACCACTCGCACCCACCAGCCGAAGACGCCGCCGCGGCTCTCGCGGGCGGGCTTCTTCCGCCTCTTCCCGGCACGGCGTCGCCGCGGGGCCATCCGGGCCCCCATCAGACCCATGAAGGCCGGCAGCATGGTGAGCGCGATGATCACGGCCAGGGCCACGCCGATGGCGGCGAAGATGCCCATCACGGTGAGGAAGGGGATGCCCGCGATCGACAGCCCCACCAGGGCGATGATGACGGTCGCGCCGGCGAAGATCACCGCGGACCCGGAAGTGGCCACGGATCTGGTGGCCGAGGTCTGCGGGTCGACGCCCTCGGCCAGCTGGTCGCGGTGCCGCGACAGGATGAACAGGGCGTAGTCGATGCCGACGGCCAGGCCCAGCATGACGGCCAGCATCGGGGTGGTGGAGTTGACGTCGGTGAAGTTGGCGAGCAGCAGGATGAGGCATGCCGAGATGCCGACGCCGATGAGGGCGGTGAGGATCGGCATTCCGGCGGCGATGAGGGAGCCGAGGGTGATGAACAGCACCACCAGGGCGACGATGACGCCGAAGGCCTCGGTGATGCCGAGGGTGGGCAGCGTCGCGCCGAAGGCCTGGCCTCCGACGTCCACCGTGGTGCCGGCCGGCATGGACTCCTGGATCTTCTTGCCGGCGTCCTGGAGGGCCTGCTTGTCGGAGCTGGGGAAGGACAGCGAGGTCATGTCGCCGACGTCGACCTGGATGACGGCGGCGGACTTGTCGGAGCTGACCATGCCGTCGACGTAGTCCCCCCACGGCGACGTGGCGGACTTCACGAAGTCGAGCTTCTCGAGGTTCTTGACGCCCTGCTCGATCTTCGGCCTGTTGACCGCCGATTCGACCGATGCCCCGTCGGGGACGGTGACGACGACGTTCGCCATGAGGTCGGCGGCCTCCGGGAAGGTGGCCTTCATGTGATCCATGGCGGTCTGGGAGGGCGCACCGGGGATGGTGAATGAGTCGTCGAAGGACCCCTTGAACCCCAGCGTCAACGCCCCCAGCGCCACCAGGACGGCCAGCCAGAGGCCGATCACCGTCTTGCCGCGGCGGAAGCACCATGCGCTCAGATCATGAAGGAAGGAGGACATGCATCACCTCAGAGTCATCGTCATCGGTCGCCGCGAACCACACTACGTACCGGTGTCGCCACCAACGAACCATCTCGATACATGACCGTATTCGATACGGTCTTGTATCCAGTACGGAAGCGTATCCGATACACTTCCGTATGCAAACTTATGTGAGGAGGGCCGATGTCCGATGTCGCCACGACCCGGGAACGAGGCCGGGAAGAGGCCCATCAGGTGAGCGCCCGGCGGGCCGCCACCAGGGAGAGGCTGTCTGACGCGGCCGTCCGAGTCTTCGCCCGCAAGGGGGTGGACGGCGCGACGGTGGAGGAGATCTGCGAGGAGGCGGACTTCACCCGCGGTGCCTTCTACTCGAACTTCGGCTCGAAGAACGAGCTGTGCATCGACGTCCTCCAGCGCAGCCTCGACCGTGCCTTCGAGGCCCTGACGGTCGAGCTGCCGAAGGCGAGCGCCACCGAGCTGCCGATGGACGAGAAGCTCAACCTGGCCATCGAGCTCACCAGCCGCACGATCAGCGGTGACCCGGACACCGTCCTGGCGATCAGCGAGATCCGCCTCCAGGCCGCCCGAGACCCCGCCCTGCGGCCCGCCTACCGGGCCCTCAACGAGTCCGCCACCCCCGCCCTCAGGGAACTGGTCGTCGAGGTGATGGAGGCCAACGATGTCCATATCGACATCCCGGTCGACGACCTGCTGGGCATCATGCGCACCCTCTACGACCAGCAGATGATCGAGGCTCTCATCTCCGGGGCGCCCGACAAGGCCGGTGCCGTCAGTTCCCAGATGGCCACCCTGCTGAAGGCCCTGATGCGCGGCTGAGGGAGCCCCGACCGGGGGTCCCCGCAGCCGGGGTTCGTCAGCGCACGGCTGCCAGGCTCCGGTCGATCATGGCGAACACCGCGGCCCGGTCGTCGGCGTCCCGCTCGAAGTCGTAGCGCTCGGCGTCGATGACGAGCAGGGGGCTCGCGTCGTAGGCGCGCGACCACTCGTCGTAGTAGCGGATCAGTTCGCGGTAGTAGCCCGCCAGGCTCGGATCCCGGTCCACCTGCTCGAATGGGCGGCCGCGTCGTGCGATCCGGCGGATCAGCGTGTCGTAGCCGGCGCGGATGAACACCATGAGGTCGGGGCTCTTCTTGTGGGCGGCGTAAGGCAGCTCCTCCATCATGTTGGCGAACAGCGCCTCGTAGGTCCGCCACTCGACCTCCCTGACATTGCCCCGGTCGTAGTTCATCCTCATGAAGATGCGGTCCTCGTAGATGCTGCGGTCCAGCACGTTGTCGTCGTCGCGCATCGCCTGCTTGATGGTGGCGAACCGTCTGTTGAGCAGGTACACCTGCATGAGGAAGGCGTACGGGTTGTGGGCGTCGGCCTCGCCGGCGGCCCTGCGCTGCGCTGCGATCCTGTTGCCCCGGTAGAAGTCGTCGATGATCGGATTGTCCTCGGCGGGCTCGTGGAAAGCCCGCGAGCCGAGGTGGTCGGCCAGCAGGGTGGTCAGCGTCGTCTTCCCGCTGCCGATGGATCCGGAAATGGTGATCAACGTGGCATCATCCCTCCTCGGCGGTCCACCTCGGGGTGGGGTCCGCCCCATCCTGCCCTTCCCGGGGCCACCAGTCGTGTCCGACGCCCCGCGCGGGGCGCATGCCGCGGTGGAGGCGCACAGTGCCGGTGGCCACCACCTGCCTTTCGCGGGTCGTCCCCACCAGATGGGAGCCAGGACCGTGCTCCCCGGTTCTCCACCAGGTGGCGCCACTTCTCCGACCTGGCGCCGGCTATTTCAGGCGTCGCGTCGGAGAAGTGGCGCCACGCCGACCTTGAACGGACCGGACAGCCTGAGGGGTTTTCCACAGGGCGGTTCCGCGAATCGAGTTGTCCACAGATTTCCCGGGAAAGTCTGGTCAGCCGGCGCGGGGTGTGGCTGTCTTGTGTGCCATGCAGCAATCAGGCCGGCTCGTGTTCAGAATCAGCGACCTCGTCCGTCAGGGCATGAGCCCCGACCAGATCCAGAAGCTCAAGAGGGAGGGAAGCTACTCGGCCGTCCGACACGGAGCGGTCGTCGAAGGACCCTTGGCCAAGGACCTCAGAAGCCGTCAGATCGAGCTCATCCAGGCCACCCTGCCGGCACTCTCAAAGGCACCGGGCGTGCTGACGCATACGTCTGCCGTCGCGCTGCTCGGCCTGCCGATGACGAACAGGGGTGCCGAGCAGGTGTGGCTGAACCGGCCGAGGGGAAGCAGTAAGCACCGGCGTCCACAGATCATCACACGAGCCTGCGCACTCGAACCCGACGAGATCATGCGCATCGGCTCCTACCTGGTGACCAGTCCCGAACGGACTGCCGTCGACATGGCTCGCGAATTCGACTTCCCGACAGGCGTCATGATCGCTGACGCCGTTCTGAGGGGCTCCGGCTCCGTAGAGCGGATGCAGGAGCTCCTGAGGCGGGCGCCGAGGAGGAGAGGCAATGTGATGGCTCAGGCAGTTGCGGCATTCGCCGACGGAAGGTCGGAGAGCCCCGGGGAGTCCCTGATGCGTGCCCAGCTGGAACTCCACCAGTGCCCCGCGCCGGATCTTCAGGTGGGCATATGCACACCGCTGGGGGAATTCGTCGCCCGCTGTGACTTCGGCTGGCCGAACCAGAGGGTCGTCGGCGAGTACGACGGCCCGCAGAAGTACGGCCGGCTGCTCAAACCCGGACAGACGGTCTCTGACGTCGTCGTCCACGAGAAGGAGCGCGAGGCGAACATCCGTGACCAGGGATGGGAGATCATCCGGTTCTGCCGCGCGGACCTCCGCAATCCGGTCGCCGCCGCGGCCAGACTCATCCGCCTTCTGGACAGCCGAAGCCCTCAGCGACGTGGCGCCTGAAGTCCGACGTGGCGCCAGCTGTTCCAGGCGCCGCGCCGCAGAAGTGGCGCCACGTGGCCGACGCAGCCTGTCGTGCGCCCAGTGTCAGTACCTGGGAGCGCCCGGCACGGCCAGCACCCCTCCGGCCAGGCTGCGCAGCCGAGTACCCGCGGGGGCGCCGGCGGTCAGCAGCCGCACCGCCTCGGCGGAGCGGACCCCGGCCTTGCAGTAGACGACCACCTCTGCGGGGGGGTTCCCCGAGCTGTCGGCCAGAACACCGGCCACCGCGTCCCAGCCGTCCTGTCGAATCCTCCCCAGCGGCACCCAGTGGTCGTCGGGGATGGAGACGATGCCGCGCTCCCAGTCCTCCCGGACGTCCAGCACCAGAGGCGCGGGGCGCTGTGAACCGGTGCGCTCGGCGGCCAGCTCCTCGGCGCTCACCTCGGTCACCGGCGTCTCCACCGCGCAGGAGAAGGCGTAGTCCGACGCCAGTGCGGTGACCTTCTCCCGGTCTGGATCCTCAGCCAGCGTCAGGAAGGTGTAGCCGGCTGCCAGGGCGTCGTAGATCATCAGACGGCCCACCATGGGCTCGCCGATGCCGCACAGCACCTTGACGGCCTCGGTGGCCATCGCGGAGCCGATGGTGCCGCACAGCACCCCGAGCACGCCTCCCTCGGCGCAGTTGGGCACCGAGTCGGCGTCGGGGATGTCGGGGAACAGGTCGCGCAGCATCGGCCCCTGGCCGGGCCAGAAGACCGACACCTGCCCCTCGAATCGGAAGATGGTGCCCCAGACCAGCGGCGTGCCGGTGATCTCGGCGGCGTCGTTGGACAGGTACCGGGTGGCGAAGTTGTCCGAACCGTCCACGACCAGGTCGTGGGAGGCGAACAGGTCGAGGGCGTTGTCGGCGTCCAGGCGGCCGACGATCGCGGTGACCCGGGAGGCGGAGTCGAGCCGCAGGGCGGCGTCGCAGGCCGATTCGGCCTTGGGCCGGCCGAGATCAGCCTCGCGGTGGAGCACCTGGCGCTGCAGATTCGACGCCTCGACGACATCGTCGTCGATCACCGTGATCCGCCCCACCCCGGCAGCGACCAGGTACTGCAGCACCGGGGCGCCCAGACCGCCGGCGCCCACCACGAGCACTCTGGCGGCCCGCAGCCGGCGCTGGCCGTCGTCGCCGAATCCGGGCAGGGACAGGTGCCGCGAGTAGCGCACCGCCTCGGCTCCACTGAGCGCCGGGCCCGGGTTCACCAGGGGATTCATGAGGCGGTGACCAGGCCCTCTGTCGGGGAGGAGGCCACGGCGAGGCTGCGCCTGGGGATACGCCCGGCAGCTCGCGCCAGATATCCGGCCTCGACGCCGAGCCTGAAGGCCTGCGCCATGGCGACCGGATCGGCGGCCATGTTGATGGCGGAGGCGGCGAGCACGGCGTCGCACCCCAGCTCCATAGCCAGACAGGCGTCCGAGGCGGTGCCCTGGCCGGCGTCCAGCACGATCGGGACATTCGCGCGAGAGGTGATGAGCTCGATGTTGTGGGGGTTGAGGATGCCCAGGCCGGTGCCGATCGGGGAGCCTCCGGGCATCACCGCGACGACGCCGAGATCCTCCAGGCGCTTGGCCAGGACCGGATCGTCGTTGGTATAGGCGAAGACCTTGAACCCCTTGCCGACAAGGGTCTTCGTGGCGTCGAGGAGTTCGGGGGCGTCGGGCAGGATGGTGCCGTCGCCGACCACCACCTCCAACTTGATCCAGTCCGTCTCCAGGGCCTCGCGGGCCAGTTCGGCGGTGAGCACCGCGTCGGCGGCGGTGCTGCAGCCGGCGGTGTTGGGCAGGAAGCGCTGCCCGAGTCGCTCCAGCATCGGGAACAACTCGTCTCCCTCGCCGGGCTTGAGTTTGCGCATGGCCACGGTGGCCAGGGTGGAGCCGGCGGCCTCGATGGTCCGGGCGAGGATGTCGTGATCGGCGGCGTGGCCGGTGCCCATGATGAGCCGGGAGCTCAGCGTGACGCCGTCGATGGTCAGTCCGGTGTCAGTCAGTGATGTGTCAGTCATGTGTGTCTCTTCGAGGTGAGGTCAGCCGCCCTGTACGGCGGTGACGATGTCGACGTTCTGTCCGGGAGCCAGTGCGGTGGCCTGCCATCGGCTGCGCGGTACGACGGCTTTGTCGATGGCCACCGCGACGCCGAGCCGGCCGCCGTCGGTGGGGCGGCCGTCGGGGCCGAGGTTTCTGCCGATGCGTGCGGCCACCAGGTCCAGGACGGTCTCTCCCGGGCGTGACTGGTAGCTCTCGCCGTTGACTGTCAGCATGATCGCGCATCGCTCCTTTCCTCCGGCGGCATGACCCGCATCAGGTGTGACGGTCGGCTTGCGCCCTCTCAGCCCCGCTGTGGGGCTCCCGTAGGTCTCGAACTATACGCACCCTCGGGCGCCGGGAACAGGTGGGGATGGTGCCGGTGGGCTGGGCGGGAACTGATAGCGGTTGGGATCGCCACCCATAATTGCCGCATGTCCCCGTCCGACATCCGCCCGTCCGGCAGCCCCTCCTCCGAGGATGAGTTCGCGCTCATCGACCAGGCAGCTGCCGAACTCGGCCTGATAGCACCGCCCGTCACCCGCGTGGGTGACGCCGTCTCGGCCCTGGTCTGGGGGGATCATCCGGCGCGGGTGGTGCTGCTGCACGGGATGGCGCTCAACGCCCACACCTGGGACATGACCCTGCTGCACTGGTCGGCACGGCGGGACGGCGTCGACGTGGTGGCGGTGGATCTGCCCGGCCACGGCGAGTCGGCCTGGCGACAGGACCGCGACTACTCCCCCGCCACGCTGGCGCACGCGCTGAACTCCTTCCTCGACGAATTGCTGGAGCACGGCGTGCTGGCCGGACCGCTGACTCTGGTGGGGCACTCCCTGGGCGGGCTGACGGCGATCGAGCTGGCCGCCGGGCGCCGCGACGTCGCCCATGTCATCGCTCTGGACTCGCTGCCCGGCCTGGTGGAGACCGGCCAGGGTGGGGCGTTCATGGAACGGCTGCGGGCCATGGTCGGCGGGCCGACGGTCTTCGCCTCCCGCGACGAGATCGTGGCGTCGGCGATGGCCCTGGGGTTCGGCGGGAGGTCCGAGGCCGCGGTGCGCCGCGGGGTGATCCACAACACGCGGGTGCTGGCCGACGGCACCGTTCAATGGAAGCATCACGTCGCCCAGTTGGGCATCGACGACCTGGTCTCGACACTGGGTGACGGCGCGGCCGGCTGGGAGCGCCTGACGTCACTGCCCGCCGGCTTCGACGTCATCGCCGCCAGCAACGGCGTCCTGGCCCCCGCGCAGCTCGAGCGGCTGAACGCCGTGCGGCCGGCGTCACGGATCGTCACCCTGGAGTCGGGCCACAATCTGCAGGAGGACGTGCCGCAGGAGTTGGCGGGGACGCTCGCCGGGCTGGTCTGACGCGGCGGACGCCTCGACTGTCGACCGTGGTTGCCGACGCCGTCGACCGCGTTATCCCTCCTGAGATTCTGACAGTAGCTTGAGAATTTCTCAGCATGCTCTTACTGTCGGGGGCAGCGGGTCGCGACGCGGCCCACCGTTCGGAAGGAAACCGCAGATGGCAAGCACCAACACCACGAACTCCGCGAAGTCGTTCCGACGTGTCGCCGCCCTCGGCGCCGCCGCCGGTATCGCCGTCATGGGCTCAGTAGCCCAGCAGGCACACGCCGCACCCGTCTCCCAGCCCAAGGCTCCGGCCCAGGTCTCCCACGCCGCCCAGGCCCCCAAGGCCCAGCACGCCGCGAGCCCCTCGAAGGTCTCGCAGACCCGTACGCACGTCTGGGCGACCACCGATGTCAACGTCCGCTCCGGTGCGGGCACCGATCACTCACGCATCGGGCTGCTGCGCACCGGCCACTACACCACCCAGCTCGAACCCTCGCAGAACGGCTGGACGAAGGTCCGCTACCACGGCCAGGTGGGCTACATCTACAGCCAGTACCTCAGCCACTCCGCCACCTCCGCGAGCGGCGGCCAGGCGGGCAGTGGCCATTCGAGCAGTGGTCAGTCGAGCAACAGCTACACCCCGCGTCACTCGGCCGGCTCCAGCTCGAGTTCCTCCAGCGAGAGCAAGAACTACACGCCCCGTCGTTCGGCGGAGTCCACCTACTCGTCGGGCTCCTCGAGCACCGGTGGCGGCGGCTCCTGCCAGGCCTCCTTCTACGGCGAGGGTTCCCAGACCGCGTCCGGCGAGTCCTTCGACTCCTCGGCCATGACCGCGGCCCACAAGACCTACAAGTTCGGCACCAAGCTCAAGGTGACCAATCAGGCCAACGGCAAGTCCGTCGTCGTGCGGATCAACGACCGCGGACCCTACGTGTCCGGCCGCTGCCTCGACCTGTCCACCGGCGCCTTCTCCCAGATCGCCAGCACTGGCGCCGGTGTGGCCAGTGTGAGCTACCAGGTGGTCAGCTGACCCTGGGGCCGCGGCCGCCATCTGGAGAGAAGAGGCTCAGCATGATGACAATCGCGAGATCCTGAGTGGAGCGTCCCACCGTTGACGACCACCAGGCTCATGGATCTACCGTGTTGGGGCCGAGCGAAGTAGCGATGTCCGTCTCAGAGGATCTCCAGCGGCACGGGCTCCGGGGGCACCGGGAAGGCGGCGTCCAGGGCGGCCAGGTCCTCGTCGGAGAGGGTGAGATCACCGGCCATGGCGTTCTCCTTGGCGTGGGCCGGTGAGCCGGTCCTCGGGATCGCCAGGACGTCGCCGGAACGGATGGTCCAGGCCAGCGCCACCTGCGCCGGGCTGGCGTCGTGACCGGCTGCGACCCGGACAAGGGCGTCGTGCCCCTCGCCCGGTGCCAGTAACCGGGCCTGCTCGATCGGGGAGTAGGCCATCACAGGAATCCCGTGCTCACCCAGCAGACCGAAAAGGTCGACCTCCGGCCCGCGTCGGGTGAGATTGTAGAGCACCTGGTCGGTGGCGCATCCCGGCCCGCCGGTCTCCGCGAGGAGGTCCGTCATGTCGTCGGGGTCGAGGTTGGAGACGCCCCAGGCGCCGATGGAGCCGTTGCGCATCAGATCGTCCATCCCCTCGATCATCTCGTCCAGGCGCACCTCGCTCTGGCGCCAGTGCAGCAGGTAGAGGTCGATGTGCTCGGTGCCCAGCCGCTCCAGGGACCGCTCGCAGGCCGTGGCGATGCCTTCGCGGGAGGCGTGGGTGGGCAGCACCTTGTCGACGATGAAGATCTCGTCGCGTACATCCCCCAGCGCCTCGCCGACGAGGGTCTCGGCAGCCCCGTCCCCGTACATCTCGGCAGTGTCCACCAAGGTCATGCCGGCGTCGAAACCGGCTCTCAGGGCCTTGATCTCCTCATCGCGGGGAGCCCTTCCCTCGCCCAGGTACCAGGTCCCCTGTCCCAGGGCGGGCAGTGACCTGTCGGCCATCGTCACGGTGCGCATCGAAACCTCCTGGCTCGTCGGGGTGACGTCGCCCTCCACGATATGCGGCCCTGCGACCAGGCCCACCCAGAGAGTGTGCAGGAAGCGAGGGAAATGACGCCCCCACTTTCTGCACAGTCTCCAGCAGTCGGCGCCGGGAAGCCTCCGAAGACGGTCCAACCAGGACCGCGCCCCGACGGTCCCGCATTGTTCAGCCCCACATCCCCAGGGCGAATTCGGCGACGACCACCGAGAAGATGTAGGACGAGGCGATCGCCACGATGCCCACCGGGATGATCTTCCAGCCGATGGCCTTGAGGGCCGGGATGTCCTTGCCCAGGCTCAGCCCGGCGATGGTGAGCACCAGCGTGCAGACCGCCAGGAAGGGCACGGTCTGGGTGGTGTCGACCACGAAGTCGGCGATCGGCGAGATGGGAGTGGTGATGAGCGCCCCGAGGGTCACCGTGAGCAGCATCGCGCTGACCCTGCCGTGGGTGAGCTTCGACACCAGGATCGAGAATCCGACCAGCACCGAGAGGATGACGTAGCACCACACGAAGTTCATCGAGAAGGACCTGGTGTTGATGACGGCCACGACGATGCCGATGACGCTGATGCTGGCGAGCGTGAGCCAGGTCGGCACCGCGACCTTGGGCACGTCGAGGGAGGTCATCCTGACTCCCGATGTGGTGTCCTTCTGCGCCTTGCGGCGGGTCAGCGCCTTGTAGAGCCTGTCGGCCAGCGGCAGCGCCACCCACATGCCGACGTAGACGCCCAGCACGGTGGTGATGAGGTTGGAGGTGGCCGCCATCGCGGTGACCTCCTTGGCGACCTCGGGGTGGGCGGCGGCCACGGCGCCGGTGGCCGCGGCCATCATCGAGCCGGATCCCACACCCGACCCCATGGCCAGGGCGAGCGGGTCGAAGATCTTGAGCGAGGAGCTCACAGAGGCGATGATGCCGACCGTCACGGCCCCGAAGAGGGTGCCGAAGGCGTACATCGACAGCACCCCGCGGTACTGGGGCGAGTCCGTGCCGTACTTCTCGGAGACCATCGCGAAGGAGCCCTCGCGGTCGATGGAGAAGGTGGCGCCCACCGTGGCGGGCCCCATCCTCAGCAGCACCGCCAGAGGCAGCGCGAGGACCAGCGTGCCGAGCAGATGGCCGATCTCCTGGAGCATCAGTGCCGGGCCGGCCTTGGCCAGCACCATGATGTTCGGGCCGATGGTGAACGACAGATGGGCCAGCAGCACCAGCACCATGACGGTCATCATCGTGTTGGCCACCGCCTGGATGTCCAGACCGAGGGGCTTCCACTTCTGGGAGGAGATGATGCCCGACATGATGAGGCCCCACACCATCGGGAGGATGACGATGTCGGCCACACCGGCGGGGATGACGACCTTGCCGATGAGTTCGGCGATCGAGGCCACCAGCACGGTGAAGCCGATGACGATCCAGAGCTGACGGGAGCGCAGCGTCATCCGCAGCACTTCGGGGGTCGACGCCGGGTTGGGCGTCTCGGCGCTCTCGGGCGCCTCGAGGATCTCAGCCATGGGGTGCTCCAGGGGTCGGGGCGAGAATGGGGAACGACTCGGATCGAGCAGTGCCGGATGCGATTCAGATCGAGCAGTGCCCGATGCGATTCAGATTGAGCAGTGCCCGATGCGATTCAGATTGAATCGACGGTGGTGGCGCCGGCCGGACGGGCGGCCTGCCGGGCCAGCAGATCGGCGCGAAGCTCCGGATCGTGGGCGACGTCCAGGACCGTCCAGGCCAGTGCGGCGGCGGCGTCGAGGACGGCGTCATCCCCGGCGGGGCTGGCCGCGGCCTGTTCGAAGGCGACCTGATGGGGGGCGGCCTCGCAACCGGTCAGGGCCACCGTGCCGTGCAGGCCGGGCAGCACCTGGGAGACGTTGCCCATGTCGGTGGAGCCGCCGCCCAGGTCGTAGGAGTCGTCGAGGGTGCGGCCGCGGGCGGTCAGGTTGGCGTCCCAGATCCGCGACAGGTCGGGGTCGTGCCTGACGGGGGCGTAACCGTTCTCGGTGGCGTGCTGCTCCCAGGTGCATCCGGTGGCGATGGCGGCCCCCTCGAAGCAGTTCATGACGCGCTGCTTGAGGTCACGGTGGACGTCGAGGTCGGCGGCGCGCACCTCCACCTGGAGTTCGGCGAGGTCGGGGATGATGTTGGTGGCGGCGCCGCCGTTTGAGATGAAGGCGTTGATGTTGGCGGTGTGCGGGATGTGCTGGCGCAGCAGGGCCATCGCCGTCAGGGACAGCGTGGCTGCGGCCCCGGCGTTGACGGCCAGCCAGGGGGCTCCGGCGGCGTGGGAGGCGACGCCGTGGAAGGCGACCTGGAAGCGCTCGACGGCGGTGAAGACGGTGCGCTCGACGGCGACGTCTCCGGTGGTCATGCCGTGGACCATCAGGGAGAAGGTGGAGTCCTCCCAGGCTCCGGCGCGCAGCATGTCGACCTTGCCGCCGCCGTGCTCCTCGGCGGGGGTGCCGAGCACCTTGACCCGGATCCCGGCCTCGGCGGCCAGCGGCGCCAGGGCGATCGCGGCTCCGAGCCCGGCGGTGGCGATGATGTTGTGTCCGCAGGCGTGGCCGATCTTCGGCAGGGCGTCGTACTCCAGGCACAGCGTGGCGGTGAGGTCGCCCTGGCCTATGACGGCCTCGATGGCGGTCTCCAGCCCGTAGCAGCCGAGGGTGACGTCGTAGCCCGCCTCGCGCAATTGGTCGGCCAGCAGGGCGGCCGAGCGGTGCTCGTCGTAGGACAGCTCGGGATCGTCGTGGATCTGGTGGCTGATGGCCAGTAGCTTCTCCCGCTGCCCGGCGATGGTCTCGGCGACGGCCTGACGGGCGGCGGCGAGAGTGGTCGGTGCGGTGAGAGTGACGTCGGCAGGAGCCATGCGGATCTCTTCCTCTGTTGTACGTACATGCGTGGTTTCGGGCCTATTCTCTCCATCCACTTGTTTCTGAACTGTAAATCCGCACGAAACCTGGCCATACTCGCGTCATGACGCATGATGACGAAGTCGATGAGATCGATCTGAGGCTTCTGCATGCGTTGCAGATCGAGCCCCGGGCCGCATGGTCGGACCTTGCACCGATCGTGGGCGCGGACGCCTCGGCGCTGTCGCGACGCTGGATCGCGATGCGCGATTCCGGCATCGCGTGGATCACCGGGCTCCCTCAGATCGGCAGACATGGAAGGCTGGCCTTCATCGAGGTGGAGTGCGTCGCAGGCCATCGGGAGCAGGTGGCGACCCGACTGGAGCACGACCCGGAGGTGCTCATCCTCGACTACACCGTGGGGGCGCGCGATCTCTTCGTGACGGTCTACTGCGACTCCATCGAGCAGATGACCGAGTATCTGCTGGGGCGGTTCGACCAGTTGCCGGGAGTGCGGGCATCGCGGACCCACATGGTGACCGAGCTCATCAGCGACGCCCGGTCCTGGCGGCTGCGCTCCCTCTCCCCGTCGGAGGTGGCCCGGATACCGCGGGCCCGGCCGCCCCGTCCCCGAGCGGCGTCGAACGTGCCCGAGGAGGTACGCGCTGCGGTCCTGAAGGAGCTGGCGATCGAAGGCCGGATGCCGGCCGCCACGATCGCGGCGCGCCACGGTCTGGCGGCGCAGCGGGTGGCCGACGCGATCTCGACGATGAGGGCGCGCGGCGAGATGTACCTGCGCACCGACATCTCCCGGGAGCACTCCCCCTGGCCGGTGTACACGTGGTACTTCATCCAGCTGCCCGCGGCTCACATCGACGCCGCCCGCTCGGTACTGCGGAAACTGCCCGAACTGCGGCTGGCGGCGCTGTGCTCCAGCCGCTTCAACCTCATCCTGGCGGTGTGGCTGCCCCGGCTGGAGGACGTCCACGGCTTCGAGGTCCGGCTCACCGGGATCCTGCCCTCGGCGGTGGTGGCCGACCGTTCGGCGGTGCTGCGGATCCGCAAGCACGTCGGCCATCTGCTGGACGAGCACGGCCGGGCGACCCGCACAGTGGTCCCGGTTCCCGGCTCGTGACGCCCCCGCTCGGAGAGCGTGTAGGAAATGGGTGAAATGACGACCACATTTCCTACACGGTCTCAACGGTCCCTCACCGTCCAACTTCCGGCCGAAAGGCTACCGCGTATCGCGACCTGGGAGTTCGAGGTCTACTCCGCCTGAAGCCTTCATCGACGACGCGCCGGACACTGCACGGCGCGCCAGGTATTTCAGGCGCGTCGTGCAGACTCTGGCGCGTCGTTGACAGGGGTCGGAGGTAGAACCCGGGGCGGGTCAGCGACGATCCGGATTTTCCCGAACCCACCGACGATCGAGTACTGTCGCCCCTCGATCTCGAATACGTCGTAGTTGCCGTAGTCAACGGTCCCGTCAGGATCCGCGTTTGGCCTGTCGGATCCTCTCGTCCAGGAGAAGTCCTCCCACCCTGAGAAAGTCAGCAGCCTGGTCTCGTAGCAGTAGTGCTCGCCGGACTTGGGAGGGTGATAGTCCGGATGCTCCTCAGTCAGCACGAACTCGGTGAGGAATTCCACGGAACCGGGGGTCGCCATCACCTTCAGGACCCAGCTGTCCTCGAGGTAGATATGTTCCAAGGACGGAACGATCTTCCAGTACTCAGTCATCAAGGACCTCCACCTTGGTACGGGGACAATACGTCATGGCACAGCGCCCGGTAGATCGAAGCCGGACAACGCGTCGTCAGAAGAGGTGGTCGGGATCCTCGGACCCTCCTCGTCAGGACCGAACGCACCACGACCCCGTACAGCTCGCCCTGTCACAGTATGATCTGAATTCGTCCGCATCGCCGCGGCGGTCCCGATGAGGAGGGGAGATGGATGACCTCGACATCCACGACCTGACGGAGTTCCGTTCCTGGAGCACCGCCTTCGACCCGCCGATCGACGACCCGACGTTCTTCCTCTCGAACCACCTGAGCATCACCAGCGCCCTGCTGTTCAGCGACCTCATGTTCCCCGCATGTGTGCTCGTCCGTGACTGCGTGATCCGGAAGGAGATATACGACCCGGACACCTTCGAGCGGTGGTGGCGAGAGACCGGCGGCGCCACCGAGGCGATTGAGAATGTCCTGAACCACGTCCACCTGTGGGATGTCTTCGAGCCGAAGGAGGACGCCGAGTACCAGGCGCTCGAGATCCTGGCCCCGCGCATCGCACAGACCTGGAAGACCCACGCGCAGGGCCAGTTTCCCGGCCGGACGATCTGCACAGAGGTCAACGACGACTACGGGCCGACGATCACCATGTGGAGCGCCCGTGGCACGAGGACGACGGGCAGGGATGCGTCATGAGACCTCACGTACGCGAGGTGTACAGCTCCGACATCGATGTCGACCTCTACACACCGACAGACCCGCATCACGACGGACAGTGGATCCGGTTCATCATCGGCCCCGACGACGCGCCCGGTGAGGAGTCATTCGACGTTCTGATCTGTACCCCGGCCTGGCTCTCAGAAGTCATCTCGACCGACGGGCCCCAGATCGGACGGCACCACCTCATCGTCGATCCGATGGACCTGAACGAGGCGATCACGTTCCTGCGGCGGAGGATCGAGTCTCTGACCGCCGAGGACTGGGGTGGGCTGGCCGGGAGGCTCTCGCGCATCGGCCACTGGGAGTTCGAGGACTACTCCACGTGAGTCCCCGACCCTCCTGGACCGCATCACCGCGGAAACCGTGTAGGAAATGTGCGAGCTGACGCGCACATTTCCTACACGCTCTCGGCAGGCCAGCCCCGAGAAGGGCGGCCCGACACCCGGCTCCGGAGGATCAGTCTGCCAGCACCCCGGCCGTCGCCTCCTCCTTGACCTCGACGGGCTCGGGAGTCGCGCCACCGCGCCGGCGCCGGGCGATCACCACTGCGATGGCGGCGGCCCACACGACCCCGATGCCCAGCTGCACCGGAAGATTGGCCGAGGACTGCACTCCCACCGCCTTGAGCAGGTTCCCAGTATTGGTGAGCACGATGATGCCGCCCACCAGCGTGCCCATCAGCTGGGCCGGGATCCGGGTCACCAGCCAGGCGGCGATCGGCGCCGCGACCAGGCCGCCGGCCAGCAGAGCCAGGGCGTAGCCGAAGTTCACGCCGGCGGTGCCCAGCCCGAACAGGAAGCCGATCGAAGCGGCCACGGAGACCAGGAACTCCGAAGTGTCCACCGACCCGATGACGGTCCGCGGCGCAGTGCGACCCGCGCTCATCAGCGCAGTGGTGGAGACCGGCCCCCAGCCGCCGCCACCGGTGGCGTCCACGAATCCGCCGATCACTCCCAGCGGGGCCAGGAACTTCGCACCATGCGGGGACCTGCGCACCGTGGCGACCTTCGGCGGACGCAGGGTGAAGCGACCCAGAATGAACAGGCCGAGCACCACCAGGATCGCGGCCATCGCCGGGGCGGCGGCCTCGGTCGACAGCTTCGACAGCACCGTGGCCCCCAGGAAGGAACCGATGGCCCCTGGCAAGCCCAGGCGCAGCACCAGCCACCAGTCCACGTTCTTCAGTCTCCAGTGCGAGATGCCGGAGGCCAGGTTGGTGCCCACCTCGGCCAGATGGACCGAGGCGCTGGCCACCGCCGGCGTCAACCCTCCCGCGAGGAGCACCGTGGTGGAGGTCACCCCGTAGGCCATGCCCAGGGAGCCGTCGATCAGTTGAGCAAGTAGACCGCCGAAGGCGATCAGAATCAGTTTTCTCATGGGTCTCTTCCCGTCAGATCTGCCAGTCGATGTCGTTCTCGGGTGCGATGGCCTCGGCCTCGGGCGGGCGAATCATGCCGGCCGCCAGGGTGAGCCCGGCGGCGGCGTCGACCAGCAGGAATGCCCCACCGGTGCGCGATTCCGCGTAGTCCTCGGCCAGGATCGGGGAGGCCAGCCGGATGCTGACCCGCCCGATGTCGTTGAGCTCCAGACAGGACGCCGCCTCCAGCTCGGCGGTGTCCAGATCCAGGCGCCCGCGCACCCCCTCGACGCGCGCCTGGACGGTCCGGGTGGCGTGCTTGAGGAAGACCCGGTCGCCCGGGTGGAGGGGACGATCGCCCAGCCAGGCGACCATGGCGTCGATCTCGGTGACCGGCTCGGGAGCGCCGTCGACGGCGGCGATGAGATCTCCCCGGGTGATATCGATGTCATCGCCCAGCCTCAGGGCCACCGACTGAGGGGCGACGGCCCGCTCCAGCGATCCGTCGGCGGTGTCGACGCCGATGACAGTCGTGCGCCGTCCACTGGGCAGCACCACCACCTCGTCACCGGGAGCCACGACGCCCTGGCCGATCTGACCGGCGTAGCCCCGGTACTCCGTGTACTCGGTCGAGGCGGCGGCCTGCTGGGGCCGCAGCACGTACTGCACCGGGAACCGCAAGGGCCTGTCCTCGACGCCGCGACCGGGCTCGATGGACTCCAGGATCTCCAACAGGGAGCCGCCGGAGTACCACGGGGTGCGGGCCGACCGCTCGACGATGTTGTCGCCGACCAGGGCCGAGACCGGCACCGTGGTGAGGTCCGCGATCCCCAGACGCCGCGCCACCAGACGGGCGTCGGCAGCGACCCGGTGGTACTCGCCGGCGTCGTAGCTGACCAGGTCGAGCTTGTTGATCGCCACGATGACGTGGGGCACCCGCAGCAGGGCGCCGACGGCCAGATGGCGCCGGGTCTGCTCGAGGATCCCGTGGCGCGCATCCACCAGCACCACCAGCACGTCGGCGGTGGACGAGCCGGTGACGGTGTTGCGGGTGTACTGCACGTGTCCGGGGCAGTCGGCCAGGATGAAGGTACGCCGCGGGGTCGCGAAGTAGCGGTAGGCGACGTCGACGGTGATGCCCTGCTCCCGCTCGGCCCGCAGGCCGTCGGTGAGCAGCGCCAGATCGGCGCCGGTGAGTCCGCGCTCGCGGCTGACCCGCTCCACGGCGTCGAGCTGGTCGGCGAGGATCGACTTGGAGTCGTAGAGCAGGCGCCCCACCAGGGTGGACTTGCCGTCATCGACCGATCCGGCGGTGGCCAGCCGGAGCAGCCCGCCCTCGGCCAGCAGCTCGGAGCCGTCGAACGACTGATCCGCATGGACGGGATCGGGGACGACCGGATCGGCTGGAAGAATCGCCGGGGCCTCTGCTCGGGTGTCGGTGCTCATCAGAAATACCCTTCCTTCTTGCGGTCCTCCATGGCGGCCTCGGAGATGCGGTCGTCGGCCCGGGTGGCGCCCCGCTCGGTGAGCGTGGTGGCGGCCACCTCGACGACGACGTCGTGGACGTTGTCCGCGTCGGACTCGACGGCACCGGTGCATGACATGTCGCCGACGGTGCGGTAGCGCACGTGCCGGGTGACGACCTGCTCGCCGTCGCGCGGCTCGGTCACGGGGCCGACCGGCAGCCACATGCCGTCACGGCGGAACACCTGCCGGTCGTGGGCGTAGTAGATGCTCGGCAACTCGATCTGCTCGCGCTCGATGTAGCGCCAGACGTCGAGCTCGGTCCAGTTCGACAGCGGGAAGACCCGGACATGCTCGCCGGGGCGGTGCCGGGCGTTGTACAGGTTCCACAGCTCGGGGCGCTGATTGCGCGGATCCCACTGGCCGAAGCCGTCGCGCAGGCTCACGATGCGCTCCTTGGCGCGCGCCTTCTCCTCGTCGCGGCGTCCACCGCCGTAGACGGCGTCGAACCTCCCCTTGGCGATCCCCTCCAGCAGCGGCTGGGTCTGCAGCGGGTTGCGGGTGCCGTCGGCGCGCTCGGCGAGCCGGCCGTCGTCGATCCAGTCCTGGACCTTCTCGACGACCAGCCGCAGGCCGAGTCGCTCCACGGCGGCGTCGCGGAAGTCGAGCACCTCGGGGAAGTTGTGGCCGGTGTCCACGTGCATCACCGGGAAGGGCATCGGCGCGGGCCAGAAGGCCTTTGCGGCCAGGTGGAGCATCACCACCGAGTCCTTGCCGCCGCTGAACAGCAGGACGGGGCGCTCGCACTCGGCGGTGACCTCGCGGAAGATGTGGATGGCCTCGGACTCCAGCAGGTCGAGCTGGGTGAGTCGCGGCGTCGCAGGTCGGATGGTCTGTTCTGTGGTCACAGGTGGATCCCGCATTCTGTCTTGGCCAGCCCGGCCCATCGGCCGGCTCTGGGGTCTTCTCCGGGAGCGACGCGCCGCGTGCAGGGGGCGCAGCCGATGGACGGGTAGCCGTCGGTGAGCAGGGGGTTCACCGGGACGCCGTGCTCGGAGGCGAAGCTCAGGACGTCGTCGAAGGACCATGCCGCGATGGGGTTGAGTTTGATCATCTGGTGGGTCTGATCCCACTCGACGAGCTGGGCGTCGGCCCGCAGGGCGTTGTCCTCGCGGCGGATCCCGGTGACCCAGGCCTCGTAGCCGGCCAGCTGCTCGGCGAGAGGCTCCACCTTGCGCATCCGGCAGCACAGCCCGGGGTTGCGGGCGAAGAGGTCCTTGCCGTGGGCGGCGTCCTGCTCGGCGACGGTGTGGGCGGGAGTGACGTCGACGATGGTGACGTCGAAGGCCTGCTTGAGCGCGTCCCGGGTCCCGATGGTCTCGGGGAAGTGGTAGCCGGTGTCGAGGAAGAGGACGTCGACGCCGGGGCTGGTCCGGCTCACCAGGGCCGGCAGGATCGTGTCGGCGGCCATCGAGCAGGCCACGGCCAGGTAAGCGCCGAACTCCTCGGAGGCCCACTCGAGGACGTCGGAGGCGGTGGCGTCGGCGAATCTGGCCTGTGCCTGCTCAGCCAGAATCTGGAGTTCGACGGTGTTTCTCGCCGGCCGTAATTGTGTGGGGCTGGATTTCACGGATGTCCCCCTGTGGGTGTGGGGCACGTGAGATCCGGGGCGTGTGCGGCTGGAGGCACACCAGGTGAGGTCCGGGCGTCACGCGCCCGGAAGGAAGTCGGACGCGGTTATCAGCAACACATCCGACACATGCAGGTGGTCAGGCGCGCCACAGCGCCACGGCCGTGGGCCGCGGTGTGTTCGCCGAACTCGATCTGCATGCCTGACACCCTCGCACGGGACAGCCCCGTCCGCCAAGAGAATTTTGTTATATGAGACATTGTCTCATATTTCAGGACCATGGACCCTCAGGTTTCCGCGCCCCGGGCCATGCCCCAGATCATCAACCCCGGCCCCTGCCACCCTCACCGCTGATCTCTCCAGACGTGCCCACGATCAGCGACGAGAGCCCATAGTGCCCCGTGAAAAACCTGATGGACTCCCCACGCCGCCTGTGAACAGTCTCGGCAATGATGACTGAAGGTAGTCCGTTAGGACACAGAAGAAGGAGACAGGAGGATCTACCACATTACATAATCAATACGCATACATAAAAGAGTGATTCACGTGAGATCAGAATCAGTCACAATCGCCATTTCAGTCGCGGCCGTTGCGAGTATAATAACACTGATTCTTACGCTGCTTGGTTCCAGCACTTCCCTCGCGAAGCTCGCAGTAGTAATCCTTACGGTTGTAATACTTGCGGCACTTTCCATAGCACTGACGAGCCCGACCAAACGCAAGGACGAGACCAAAACGTCTACCCTTTAAGGAGATATGGCCCACATTAAACAAGACCGGATTCCTCAAGATTCCTAGAAATAATTCATCGCAGTTTATGGACACGCTGGTCGAAATCAACATAGACTGACAATCATGATCGATGTCACCGACGAGGAAGTAGCCATCCTCAAACGATGGAAGAAACGATCCGATACGCTCGTCCTGATCCGATTGAAAGCCGAAGCGATTCTGTACATGTCACGGGGTGTTGATATCAGGATCGTCGCCGATCTCGTGGACCGGACCGGCAAGACCGTGAACGGCTGGCTGGCCGACTGGAAACGGGAACGCCTGGCCTCGGTGGTGACCGGCCACGCCGGCAACTAGAACGCGGCAAAGCTCACCCGTGATCAGAAGACCCAGCTGAAGGAGATCCTCGCAAAGAGACCCTCGCAGGCCGGGATCGATGCGGAATTCTGGGACGTGCCCGCCCTCGCCGACGTCGTATCGGCCAGGTTCGGCGTCACCTACGAATCAGACTCCTCCTACCAGCTGCTCATGCACTTCGCCGGGATGAGTTTCAAACTGCCCGACCCGTTCGACAAGCGCCGCGACGAGGCCGCGATCACCGTCCGGATGGCCGAGATCCGGGACCAGGTCGCCGATCTGCTGGCCCAAGGCCACGAGGTGTACACCATCGACGAGGTCCGGGTCGAGCACGAGGCCGAGACCCGCCGCATGTGGCTGCCCCGCGGTCAGCGCACGAAAATCTACGTGGACCGCACGAAGACGGCCCAATCCTTCTTCGGCGCGTTGAGCCTGACCACGGGGAAGATGCGGATATATCCGATCGAGGGCCAGCAGAACGCCGAGACCATCACCCTGGCGATGTCCCGTCTCCAGCGTGACACCGCCACCGAGAAGATCACCGTCGTCCTCGACAACGCGGGATTCCACCACGCCAAAGCTCTCACGACACTTTACGATCCCGGGGAATGCCTGGACCGGATCACACCGATCTACCTGCCTCCGTACGCTCCGGACCACAATCCCACCGAGCATGTGTGGAACGCCGCGAAAAGAGAAATATCCAACCTCCAGAGAGACACTCCGGAACAGACCTTCAACACATTCGCCCAGTATGTACAAGGACGCACCTTCAACTACGACTTCGAACACCTACCAATTTCCCGGTCAGACACCGATTTTGTTTAATGAGTGCCATACCTCAAGCCTTCGAGTCCACACGAAGGTGGGGCAGTTCTCCATAGTCGGCGTCTATCCAGAGAGTGCCACCACGTCGTCGCCCGCTCAATATCAAACCCGGGACAAGCCATGCTACGCCGCATATTTGGAACTCGTGGCGGCTGGCGCAATAAGCGTCCTGGCCCCTGAATCAATACGCGCATTCAATGCACTCCTGGCCGCTGGCGGGGTGGCTGGGATTCAGTGCAGTTGATGTTCGTCCGATAACGATATCGGTCATCACTCCACATCGGCGGATGAGATTTCTCCTTCGAGGAGATTTCCTCACCGTCGGCCGTGCATTTGCGCGGCCGACGGTGAGACGAGGGAGCGGCTCAGAACCACCTGGGCCGGGGATCCGCAGAGCGGACTCCCTCGGTGGCCACCGCCCACAGCTCGGCGCGCTGATGGCTGCGGTGGGCGCCGATGCGCCCGCCCACCATCGCGCCGAGGGTGATCGCGGCGAGTGCGGTGAGAAATTTGTGGCGTCTCAGAAGATCCATCGCTCCACCGTCCTGGACTCAGTAGGGCTCAGTAGCCCAGCTTCTTCTTGCGCTCCGGCAGCCAGGCGATGGCGTCGCGGATGCCGTCGGCCGGGGTGAGCTCGGCTGTCCAGCCGAGCAGATCCTTGGCGCGGTGGGAGACGGTGTAGGCGCCGGCGACGTCGCCGGGGCGCGGCGGGCCGTAGACGACATCGAGCGGCTGGCCGGTGCCCTCCTGGAAGGCGTCGACGAGCTCCTTGACGGTGACGCCGTTGCCGGTACCGATGTTGAAGACCTGGTAGGGCTCCTCGGCGGTCACCTCGTCGAGATGCTCCAGGGCGGCCACGTGGGCCTTCGCCAGATCCCAGACGTGGATGAAGTCGCGGATGCCCGATCCGTCGCGGGTGGGCCATTCCACACCGGTGACGGTGAAGGTGGACTTCTCCAGCCAAGCGTCGATCATCTTGCCCAGCACATGGGTGGGGTGCTCGATCTGCTGCCCGGTGCGCAGCTTCGGGTCTGAACCGATGGGGTTGAAGTACCGCAGCGACAGGGCCTTGAGATCGGAGGCGTGGGCGGCGTCGCGCAGGATGTACTCCACCATGAACTTGGTGGTGGCGTAGGGCGAGCCCGGATCCAGCGCGGACTGCTCAGTCACCTTGAACTCGGCGTCGGTGGCGTAGATCGACGCGGAGGAGGAGAACAGCACCCGGTTCACACCGTTGCGCGCCATCCCCTCCAGCAGCTTCACCGTCTTGCCGACATTGTTGCCGTAGTACGCCAGCGGCTCGGTGACGGATTCCGGCACGATGATCTTGGCGGCGCAGTGCACCACGGCGTCGATCCGGTTCTCGGTGAAGACCCTGTCCAGAAGGGCCTGGTCGGCGATGTCCCCCTCGTAGAAGGTGCGATCTCCGACGAACTCGCGGCGCCCCGCCGACAGGTCGTCGAGGACCGCCACCTCGTGGCCGGCCTCCTCACAGGCCGAACCGACCGTCGACCCGATATATCCCGCTCCGCCCGTGATGAGGATCCTCATCTGTGACCCATGCCTTTCGTCGCTGGTCAGGTGTCCGTGGCTATCCTACGGACCCGCCCGGGGCCGGACGGGGCCGCCCGGGACCAGACGGGGCCGCCTCGCTCCGCCGGGACCTGGCTGGATCCGACGACGTCGGGCCCTTGACACTGGGGGATCTGCTCCCAACACGCCGTCGTGGCGCTCGCCGGAGCTGCGCGACGGCGTGTTGGGAGCGGATCCTCCGCCCGGATCTGACCCGCGAGCCCCATCGAGCGGGATTTTCGGAGAGCGCACCGGCCCTGACCGTTGAGACGGCTCCATAGACTGGCGATGATGAGTGGAAGCGGTCGTGCGGTCTCGGCTCCCGCGCCCCAGCAACGGTCCGGGAGCGGGGTTCGCGCGCGCCTGACCAGATTCACCGCCGGTCGCGGCGCCCCGGCCCAGGAGCAGCTCTCCATCCCCGGCATGGAAGAGGTGCTCAACCCGGAGATCGACGATGGCCGCCCCCAGGACTCCGAGCGGGCCCTGTGGTTCGACATCACGATCGTCATCTTCCTCACCGTGCTCACCGTCGTGCCCTACCTCACCGCGGTGACCATCTACCCCAGCCCGGAGTACATAGCGGCCCTGGTGAGTTCGGCGGTGATGGTGGGGTCGTTGACCGTCCGCCGGGAGAATCCCCTGGTGATGATGGCGATCCTCGTCGCAGGGGCCTTCACCCAGTTCGTGTTCGTGCCCTTCCCCGTGCTGTCGATCCTCACCATTCCGGTGGCCTCCTACACGGTCGCCCGCTGGGTGACCGGCCACGAGTCCCGGCTGGTGCTGTGGTTCGGCGCGGCCGGGGCGATCCTGGGGCCCACCCGCTGGAAGGGCGCGCTCACCGCCGACTACGACGCCTCGACGGGCGCCCCGTGGGTGCTCTGGTTCCTGGCGGTGACGGTGTGCGCCGGTCTGGTGCTCACCCCCTACGCCATCGGTCGGCGGATCCGCGAGGCGGCGCTCATCGAGTCCCAGCAGAGGTTCGCCAAGGCCCAGCGCTACCGGGCCATCCTCGCCGAGCGCGAGCAGTCCTCCCGGGTCGCCGAGGAGCGCACCCGCAACGAGATCGCCCGCGAGCTGCACGACATCGTCGCCCACTCCCTGTCGGTGATGATCGTCCAGGCGGAGGGGGGCAAGGCGCTGGCGGTCAAGAAGCCCGAGAAGGGCATCGAGGTGCTGGACACGATCGCCGACACCGGCAGGGACGCCCTGGTCGAGATGCGACGCATCGTGGGGGTGCTGCGCCAGGACCCGGAGGAGGGCGCGCAGTACTCCCCCTCGCCAGGCCTGGCCGAGATCCCCGGGCTGGTCGATCACTCCGGCGAGCGGATCACGCTGAGCGTCGCGGGCCGGCCCCCCGAGGTCTCCCAGGCGCTGGGCCTGACCGCCTACCGGGTGGTCCAGGAGGCCGTCACCAACGTCCTCAAGCACGCCGGCCCGACCGCCCGGGCGAGCGTCGACGTGCGCTACGGCGCGGCCACGATCGCCATCGAGGTGGTTGACGACGGCCATGGTGCCGCGGTCCAGGGGGACGGCCGGGGCCACGGTCTGCAGGGCATGCGCGAACGGGTGACGTCGATGGGCGGAACGCTGGAGGCCGGCCCCCTCGATGAGGGTTTCCGGGTTCGCGCGGTGCTGCCGCTGGGCCCGACCCGCTGACGTCGTCGCCCGGTGGAGGCGCAGTGGCCCCTCTCCCCCTTCCACCCCTGTCCCCACCTCTCCCTCCTGTTCCCACGCAACGCCAGAGTCTGCACGACGCGCCAGGTATTCCTGGCGCTGCGTTCAGACTCTGGCGCGCTGTCGTGTCATCGGCGACCACGGCCCGGCTCATCCGCTCACCACACTCGGATCACAGATTTCGCACAGTGCGTTTTTCCAGACTTCTGGATGACGACGGCCGCCTGGCACTCAGGCGCGTCTGCGGAAGGATGACCCATGACATACGCACCTGCGGTGAGCTCGCCCACCGCATCGACGGCGCCCCCCGTTCCCGCGGCGCCGCCCGGCCCCGGTTCGGCCGAGGGACCGCGGCGCGCGGCACCGGGCAGTAACCGGTTCACCCGGATATTCCTCGGCCGCACCGAGGACCCCCGCTGGGCCCGTCCGGGCCTGTGGGGGCTGATGGTGGCGACCGCCCTGCTCTACCTCGTCAACCTCACCAACTCCGGATACGCCAACGAGTTCTACGCGGCCAGTGTGAAGTCGGCCACCCAGAGCTGGCGCGCCTGGCTGTGGGCCAGCCTCGACTCCCAGCTGTCCATCACCGTGGACAAGCCGCCTGCGGCCATCTGGGTGATGGGCGCCTCGGCCCGCATCTTCGGCTTCTCCAGCTTCAGTCTGCTGCTGCCCCAGGCCCTGATGGGCATCGCCACGGTCGCGCTCACCTATGGCACGGTGCGACGGCTGTCCGGGCACGGGGCCGGTCTGCTGGCCGGTGCCGTCGTCACGGTGACGCCGGTGGCGGCGATGATGTTCCGCTTCGACAACCCCGACGCCATGCTGGTGCTGTGCACCACGGCGGCCGGCTACATGATCGTCCGGGCGCTGCAGTCCGACCGGGGACGTCGCGCCCTGTGGTGGATGCTGGGGGCCGGGTGGCTGATCGGCCTGGCCTTCCTCACCAAGATGCTGCAGGGCCTGCTGGTCCTGCCGGCCCTGGCCCTGGTGTACCTGCTGTGCGCCAGGCGCTCCTGGTGGACGCGGATCTGGCATCTGCTGGCGGCGATGGTCTCGATGATCGTCTCGGCCGGCTGGCTGATCGCCCTGTGCGCGGTGTGGCCGGCGTCGTCGCGTCCCTACATCGGCGGCTCGACGAACAACTCGCTGTGGGAACTGGCGATGGGCTACAACGGCCTCGGCCGGATCTTCAGCGGCGCCGGGAACGGCGGGGGCGGCGGCGGAAGCTTCGGCGGCTCCACCGGCCTGCTGAGGATGTTCAACTCCTCCTTCGCCGCCGAGATCAGCTGGCTGCTGCCCGCGACCGCGCTGCTCCTGGTGGCCGGGCTCATCAGCTGCGGACGCCGTCCGCTCGCGGACCGCTCGCGCGCCGGTCTGATCCTGTGGGGCGGCTCGCTGCTCACCACCACGGCGGTGTTCAGCTTCATGGAGGGCACCATCCACCCCTACTACACCGTGGCCCTCGCCCCGCTGATCGGCGGGACGATCGCCTCCGGTGCGGCCGAGATCTGGCCCCGTGGGTCGGACGGCCGGACCGCGGCCCTGCTCAAGCGGATCACCCTGGCGGTGGCCTTCGCCTTCACCGGCTTCTGGGGATTCCACCTGATGGCGACCTACGCTCCCTCCTGGAACGCGTGGATCCGCTGGACCGCCCTGGTGGTGTCGATCGCCGGCGCCGTCGGCCACCTCGTCCTCGGGGGCCTGCGCTCCGGCGGTCAGGGGCTGCGCAAGGTCGCCGTGGCGGCCCTGCTGGCAGGCACGATCGCCGCCGCGGCCCCCAGTGCCTCGTGGACGGTGGCGACCGCCGCCGTCGGGCACTCCGGCTCCACCCCCTTCTCGGGACCCGCCAGCGCGACCAGCGGCGGCATGGGTGGTGGCGGAATGGGCGGCGGCCAAGGCGGTGGTGGTCAGACAGGCCCCGGCGGCCAGACCGGCACGGCGAACAGCAGGACCGGCGGGAAGGCCCAGACAGGCCCCGGCGGTCAGGCCGGCGGTGCATCGGGCGGCCAAGGCAGCACGACCAGCCGGAGGGGGCAGCGTCCCTCCGGCACCTCCCAGCCGGGCCAGTCCCAGAGCGGTCAGACTCCGGGCAGCGGGGTAATGAGCGGCGAGTCCAACGCCCAGCTCGTCAAGCTGCTCAATGCGACGTCGTCCAAGTGGTCGGCGGCCGCGGTGAGCGACCAGGCCGCAGCCGGCTACATCCTGTCCACCGACACGGCGGTCTTCTCGATCGGCGGCTGGTCGGGCAGCGATGAGAATGTCACCCTCGCGCAGTTCAAGAAGCTGGTGGCCTCGGGCCAGATCCGCTACTTCATCGTCTCCGGAATGGGAGGCGGCGGTGGCACGGGCGGCCCCGGCGGTTCATCCGGCTCGGCCTCCCAGATCACCAGCTGGGTCACCTCCACCTTCAAGAAGATGACCGTGGGCTCCACCACCGTCTACGACCTGAGCACGACCGCATCGTGACCGCTCGCGGTTCGTGGCTCGACCACCCGACAGGAGCCGGCACCCTCGGGCGCCGGCTCCTGGCCCGGGTGGTGGCCATCGTCATCGTCGTGGCCATCGCCCTGGCGGGAGCGACGACACTGGGCACCCGCCACATCCTCTCGGGTCAGCTGGATCGCCAGCTGGACACCGCCAGTGCCCGGCAGGCCACGCACCCGGGCACCAGCATCTGCGCCGTCACCCCGGGCCGCGGCCCGGCTCCGGGCTCGGACGTGCTGGGCAACCTGCTCGGCACGGTCTTCGTCGCCGAATGCGCCAACGGCCAGGTGACCGCGTCGATGGTGGCCGAGGGTCAGGTGAACTCGACGGTCACCACCACCTCCCCCGAGGCCCTCCGGCAGCTGCTCGCCGTCCCCTCCGACGGTCGTAGACGAGACGTCGACCTCACCGGGCTCGGCGCCTACCGGGTGCTCTCCCAGGTCCGCAGCGGCACGGTGTACGTCGTCGCCCTGCCGATGGAGTCGGTCAACCACGCCGTCAACGCCCTGCTCCTGCTGGAGGCGGGCCTCACCGTGCTGGCGCTGACCGCGGCCGGAGTGATCTGCCGGTCGGTCGTCGTGGGCAGCCTCAAGCCCCTCAACCGGCTGGCCTCCACCGCCAACCAGGTCTCCGAACTCGACCTGGACTCCGGAGAGGTCAACCTCCCCGTCCGCGTCCCACCCACCCTCTCAGACCCCGCCACCGAGGTCGGCCAGGTCGGCTCCGCCTTCAACCACATGCTCAACAACGTCGAAGGCGCCCTGGAAGCCCGCCAACGCTCCGAGACCAAAATCCGCCAATTCGTCGCCGACGCCTCCCACGAACTGCGCAACCCCCTGGCCTCCATCCGCGGCTACGCCGAACTCACCCACCGCACCACCGGCACCCCCCAACCCGTCACCCACGCCATCAACCGCATCCAGGCCCAGGCCACCCGCATGAGCTGTCTGGTCGAAGACATGCTCCTACTCGCCCGCCTCGACAACGACCAACAACTCGACCTGACACCCACCGACCTCGTGGAGATCGTGCTCAACGCCGTCTCAGACTCCCAGGCCGCCGGCACCGACCACACCTGGATCCTCGACCTGCCCGACGACCCCGTCACCGTCGCCGCCGACCCCGACCGCCTGGTCCAGGTCATCATCAACGTCCTGTCCAACGCCCGCAAACACACCCCGCCCGGCACCACCGTCACCACCACCGTCACCACCGACCAGGGCCTGGCCACCCTCACCATCACCGACACCGGCCCGGGCATCCCCGCATCGGTACGCCAGACCGTCTTCGAACGCTTCGCCCGCGCCGACACCGCCCGCACCGCCTCCACCGAGGGCTCCACCGGCCTGGGACTGTCCATCGTCGCCGCCGTCATGGACGCCCACCACGGCACTGTGCACATCGACTCCAGGACCATCGACTCGCAGACCCAGCCCTCGCCCGACCAGTCCGGACAGCACGGCACCACCGTCACCCTCACACTTCCCCTGGCCTGAGGCGTCATTCCTAGCTCACAGGAAGTGAACACCCTCTGCACACACTCCATGACCACACTCGACGTCATGAACACCAACACGCAGCACACCAGTCCCACCCCAGACACCTCGCCCACTCCCTCCGCCCGCAGGCCCCGCCGCACCAAGACCTGGTGTCACCGGATCCGCAGCGGCACCGCCGCCATCGCGGCCGCCGCCATGGTCGGAATCGGCGGCGCCACCTTCATGACCGCCCAGGACGCCTCGGCCGCCGGCGTCTCCCAGCACAACTACGCGATCATCTCGCAGTCCCAGAGCCAGCCGTCGACCCCTCCGAGCGACAAGGACCCCGACGACGAGTGAGACACCGGCTCCGATGGCGCCTCAGGCTCGTCCGAAGTACCCAGACCCTCATACATTCATCGATATCTCCTCACAGGAGCGCCACATCTCCCAGCGTTGGGATGGGTCGCATGAGCACAACAGCACGACTGGCCCCCACCCTCCGGAATTCACCAGGAGCCATCACGGCCACCGCCCCGACAAGGGATGACCGCGCGGTCGGATCCTGGTGGACGGGGCGAGGGTTCCGCGGCGTCAGCCTCGCTGCCCTCCTGGCGGCAGTCGGCTGCCTCTACATCATCGGGCTGTCGGCCTCAGGATGGGCGAACTCCTTCTACTCCGCCGCTGCACAGGCCGGCTCGCTGTCCTGGAAGGCACTCTTCTTCGGATCCTCGGACGCCGCGAACTTCATCACCGTCGACAAGCCGCCGGCCTTCCTGTGGATCATCGGACTCTCCGTCCGCAGCTTCGGCGTCAACTCCTGGGCGATCCTGGTGCCCGAGGCCCTCGAGGGGGTCGCCGCCGTCGCCGTGCTCTACTTCACCATCCGCCGAGTCCTGGCCCGCAGCGGATTCCGCGACGTCACCCCGGCCACCAATGCGCTGCACAACCACGCCCACTGGGCCGCGATGGCCGGTGCTCTGGTCTTCGCGCTGACTCCGTCGGCCACCCTGATGTTCCGGTACAACAATCCGGACGCCCTGCTGGTGCTGCTGCTGGTGATCTCCGCCTACTGCACCCTTCGCGCCTCCGAGAAGGCCGAGGGCCAGAAGGGCGCCAGGAAGTGGCTGATCCTGGCCGGCGTCGCCGTCGGATTCGGGTTCCTCACCAAGATGATGCAGGCCCTGCTGGTGCTGCCGGCCCTGGTGGTCGCCTACGCCGTGGCCTCCCGGCGCAGCTGGGGGCGCAAGATCCTCGACCTGCTGGCGGCCCTGGTGGCGATGGTCGTGGCGGCCGGCTGGTACATCGCGATCTTCGAACTCGTCCCCGCCTCCTCGCGGCCCTACATGGGCGGCACCCAGACGAACTCCTTCCTGGAGCTGGTCTTCGGCTACAACGGCTTCGGCCGGATCACCGGCAATGAGACCGGCGCAGTCGTGCCCGGCGGCACCGGCGCCGGCTCCTGGGGATCCACCGGATTGACGCGCCTGTTCATCGGGACGTCGGTCGGCATGGTCACCTGGCTCATCCCCGCCGCCCTCATCCTCGCCGGCGTCGCCGTCGCGCTGCTGGGCCGGGGCGCCTGGCGCAATCTCACTGTTCCCTTCAGCACTGTTCCCTTCAGGAGTTCGGGACGCCGTGCCGGGCAGCCGAGCCGGGCCGATGCCCGGTCGGCCCAGACCCTGGCCGGGCTCATCGTGATGGCCGGCACCATGGTGGTCACCTACCTCACCTTCACCTACATGGCGGGTATCTACCACGACTACTACACGGTCGCGCTGACCCCCTGGATCGGCGGGACGGTGGCCCTGGGCGCCGCGGTCTGCTGGAGGCGGCGTCGTCGTCTCGTCGCACGCATCGGACTGGCCGTCGCGACGCTGGCCACCAGCGCCTGGGCGATCTACCTGCTGTCCCTGGCCGGCGGCGCGTGGATGTGGCTGGCCGGAATCGCGGGCGTCGCCGGACTGGCCGGGGCGACCCTGTTGCTGCTCGCCGACCGGGTGGGTCCGGCCCTGGCCCGCACCGGCGTCATCCTCGCCCTGGTGGCGGCCCTCACCGGCCCCACCGGATACTCGATCAACACCGCCTCCACCGCGCACACCGGGGCGATCATCACCGCCGGGCCGGTCTCCGGAGGCATGGGCGGAGGCCAGGGCCGTCCCGGCGGGGGCCAGGGTGGCGGTCCCGGCGGTCAGGGCAGCGGCCGTCGACCCGGCACCACCACAGGCACTCAGAACCAGCAGGCCGGCGCCCGGACCGGGGGCATGGGCGGCGGAGGCGGAATGGGCGGCCTCAACGGGGACACCCAGGTGTCGAGTGCGGCGAAGACCCTGCTGTCGGCCGACGCGAGCTCCTACACCTGGGTCGCGGCGACGATCGGCTCCAACACGGCGGCCGGCTACCAGTTGGCCACCGGATACCCGGTGATGGCGATCGGCGGGTACAACGGCACCGACAACGCCCCCACCCTGGCCCAGTTCAAACAGCTGGTGGCCCAGCACAAGATCCACTACTACATCGCCGGGGACTCCGGCGGCATGGGCGGCGGGCAGACGAGTTCGTCGAGCGGATCCAGCGCCGCCAGCGAGATCACCGCCTGGGTCAAGGCCACGTACAGCGCGAAGACAGTCGGGAGCACCACTGTGTACGACCTGACCAGCTCGGCTTCGTGACCGGCCCGGCGTCCTGAACCAGGAGAAGGAGACAGTTCCATGACTCTCACCCACGCTGCTCCGGCACCGCCCGCTCCGAACCATTCCGCACGGCAGGCCGGCCCCCGGCACGCCGCCGGAGGGCGCCCCCGGCGGGCCGCCGAGGAGGTACCCGGGTCGGGACGCACCAGCCCCGGAGGGCTCTTCGGCCAGCTCCTGAGCTTCGGGGTGGTCGGGGTCATCAGCACGATCGCCTACTACGTCATCTACGTGCTGCTGAGACTGGTGATGGGTGCCCAGCTCTCGAACCTGCTGGCCCTGCTCATCACCCAGGTGTGGAACACCGCGGCGAACCGCCGTCACACCTTCGGCCTGCAGACCAGAGAAGGGATGCTGAAGCACCAGGCGAGCGGCATGATCGCCTTCGTGGTCGGGCTGGGCCTGAGCAGCGGCATGCTGTGGCTCCTCCACCACTACAGCGACCCGGCCCGCCGGGCCGAGGTGCTGGTGCTGCTGGCCGCCAACGGGATCGCCACCCTGGTGCGCTTCGTCACCCTGCGACTGGTCATCGGCCACGACGAGAAGGCGGCCGCGCGGGCCTGAGGCTCCGGGTTCTCCCCGCCCCACCTCGGCCCCGGGCGATCCCCGGAATCGGCTCCTCGTCACCCATTCGCCCCCCGGAACCGTACGGTTCCGGGGGCGGAATCACGCACAGGGCAAACATATGGCGACCACACTGAATACTCGGTCCGATGGCGAATTGTTGAGGTCAGGAGGTCACAGAACCATGACTATTGACAACATCCCCACCGTGTCCGACGAGCGCCTCGAGCAGAAGATGCAATGGCAGTCCGGCCTGGTCATCAAGAGCGTCCCGACCGTCGAGCCGGGCCTGGAGATGGTGGCGGCCGGCACCACCGATCCGGGCGCCGACATCGACATCATCGTCCCGGTCTACAACGAAGCGCACGTCCTGGCGGCCTCCATCAACCGGCTCAACTCCTGGCTCAACCGCTGGGCGTCCGAGGGGTCCCCGACAACGCGGATCACCGTCGTCGACAACGCCTCGACCGACCGGACCTGGCGGCAGGCCCGGAAGCTGGCCGCCGATCTGAACCGGGTGCGGGCCGTCCACCTCGACCGCAAGGGGCGTGGACGGGCCCTGCGCGAGGTGTGGACGATGTCCGACGCCACTGTCCTGAGCTATATGGACGTGGATCTCTCGACCAATCTCAATGCCTTCCCCGGCCTCGTCGCTCCGCTTCTGACGGGACACTCCCAGGTGGCGATCGGGTCGCGTCTGGATCGTCGTTCCCGGGTGATCCGGGGCGGAAAGCGCGAATTCATCTCGCGGAGCTACAACCACATTCTCCGGCTCTCACTGGGCGCCCATTTCTCCGACGCCCAGTGCGGCTTCAAGGCGATCCGCTCCGACGCCGCGGCCGAGCTGCTGCCCCTGATCGAGGACAGCCAGTGGTTCTTCGACACCGAGATGCTGGTGCTGGCCGACCGGGCGAAGCTGCGGATCAGCGAGATCCCGGTGGACTGGGTGGATGATCCGGACTCCCGGGTCAACGTCACCAGGACCGCCCTGGACGATCTCAAGGGGGTCGCTCGGATGGAGAAGAACCTCATCCTCGGCCGCTACCCGCTGCGACGGATCCGCGGCTCCCTGGTGGCCCCGCTGGACGCCTCCAGCGTGGCGGCCCCGCCCCAGCAGTACATGGCGGCGACCGCCTGAGGGGGGCCGCCATGGCCGGGGCACACGGCGCGCCAGAGTCTGGACGAACCGCCTGAAATACCTGGCGGCCCGTGCAGATTCTGGCGCGCCGTGGCGTTGTCGGCAGCGGGTTCCCTGGAAGCGTGGGTTCCCCTGGAAGCGTGGGTCCGCTGGAAGCGTGCCATCAGATGCCGGGGGCGGATTCAATCGGTGAGTGCAACAGTGAACTGTTCGAAGAGTATCTCGCGGGGAGTGGCGTATCCCAGGACTTTGCGGGGTCGGTCGTTGAGGAGGTCCTGGACCTGGGCGATCTGCTCGTCGGTGATCTGGGAGAAGTCGGTGCCCTTGGGGAAGTACTGACGGATCAGACCGTTGGTGTTCTCATTGGTGGGTCGCTGCCAGGGCGAGTGCGGATCGCAGAAGAACACGTCGATATGGCTGGCCATGGCGAACCCGGGACTCTGGGCCATCTCGGTGCCCTGGTCCCAGGTCAGTGTCGTGATCTGGACCTGGTCGGGCAGCCCGGCGATCAGGCCGGCCAGCGCCTCGGCGACGGTCGCCGAGTCGTGGTCTGTCGGCAGCCGGGACATCAACAGGGTCCTGGACCGGCGTTCGACCAGGGTGATGACCGCGTTGGCCCCGCCGGCCCCGATGATCAGGTCCCCCTCCCAGTGGCCGGGCACCGCCCGGTCATCGGCTTCCGGGGGACGGGTGGTGATCTCGTGGCCGGTGACCCAGGGCCGGTTGCCGCGGGCGGGCAGCTTGGAACGGGGTTTACGGCCCTTCCGCCCACTGCGCAGGGCGGAGGCCACCTCCAGTTCGTGACGCAGTGACCCGGCGCCCTGGACGTAGAGGGCCTGATAGATCGTCTCGTGGCTCACCGCAGCCTCTTTACCCCACCAGCGTTCCAGGCGTCCGGAGACCTGCTCGGGTGACCAGCCGGCGTTCAGGCCCTCGATGACCCGGGCGCGCAGCAGCGGATCGGCATCCAGTTTCCGGGGCTTGGGCCGGGCCCGCATCCGGTCGGCCCGCTCCTGGGCGGTCGGGGCCCGGTAACCCACCGCCGTCGATCCCCGGGCGATCTCCCGACAGATCGTGGAGGGCGCGACCCCGAGCTCGGCGGCGATCTGGCGCATTGACCGTCCCTGGGACCAGTAGACATGGATCAGGGTCCGGTCGGCCAGGTCCAGCCGGGCCCCATGAGAGGGACGGACCTGGGGGAACTCGACAGCCTGGGCGACATAGGCACCTGTCATCCCGCCATTGTGGCCCCGAGCCAGACTGATACCGGCCTCACGGATCCATCGACCGCCCAGATCCTGGGACACCCCGGCACGCCGACAGGCGGCGATTGCCGACATGCCCTGGCCCACCAGGTCCAGGACCTGCAACCGCACCCACTCACCCAACTGTGGCCAACGACTCATCACAACACCTCTCACTCCCGGGTGTTGCACTGAACCCCTGAACCTGCCGGGCATTTCAGCGAGACACCGGGGGTCTTGGACAAGAACCGCACATGACACCGCTCTGTCGCGCTGGATCGCACGGCATGAGGGAAGTACAGGGCTGCGAGGGGACCGCCCCCCGAGGTCACGGGCTCGGAGGAGGTGGGATCCCTCGGTGCTGTGCTCGATCCGGGTACCTCAGGCCTGGCGATCGTCGCGCTCTTCCGGCCTCCAGGGCCATTGCCTCAGCCGGCGCTCGCAGCCCTCTCGCGGCGTCGATCCGCCACCGAGATGACGATCGCCAGAGCCGCGAACACCGCGATGACTCCCATCGCGACCACGAAGGCCAGGATCCAGGAGCCGGTCCGTTCCGAGAGCGTGAACAGGATGCCCGGGATGATCGCGGTGCCGACCGCCTGGCCGATCCGCTGGCCGGTCTGCAGGATGCCTCCCGCGACGCCGCCGTACCGCGGATCGACGGCGTTGAGGGTCAGCGTCTGGTTCGGCGAGACGGTGAAGCCCTGGCTGATGCCGATCACCGAGAGAGGGAAGACCAGCGTCCAGGCCGGCCAGCCGAGCCACTCCACCGCCATTCCGGTACCCATGATGAGCAGCACGCCCAGGCCGGCGATGGCCAGACCCGCAATGACCATACGGCGCCCGGCGTCCAGCACGTAGCGCCCGGAGATCTGCGATCCGATACCCGCGAAGATCGACGACGGCAGCCCCAGCAGGGCCGAGAACAGGGCCACATGTCCCAGGTGGTCCTGGACGAACAGCGGCATCACGATCCAGATCGACGTCGACCCCAGGAAGAACACCGAGACGATGAGGATTCCGTTGCTGAAGGCGCGATTGGCCAGGAGCCCGAGGTCGACCATCGGCTCCCTGCCGCGGTCGCGGTAGCGGGCCTCCCACCGGACCCACACCGCCCCCAGCATCAGGCCGACCGGCAGGGCGACCCACGCCACTGCGCCCAGTCCGCGCTCCAGAAAGGGGAACATGACGCACAGCAGGGAGACGGCCAGCAGCACGATGCCCACCGGGTCCAGGTCGAGCCTGGAACGCGCTCCCTTGGGCCGGGAGTCCCCCGGCACCCAGTAGGAGCCGGCCCAGATGGCGAAGACGCCGATGGGGACGTTCATCCCGAACATCCAGCGCCAGCCGGTATCGGGCCCCAGCGCGGCGATGAGCACGCCGCCGATCACCGGCCCGATCGCGGTCGCCAGGGCCACCGTGGTACCGAAGAGCGCGAAGGCGCGGGCGCGCTCCCGGCCGCGGAAGTGCTGTTGGATGATGCCGACGACCTGCGGGTTGAGCAGGCCCGAGCCGATCCCCTGGACGATCCGCGACAGGTTGAGCATCTGGATGGTCGGGGACAGGGCGCTGATCACCGAGCCGAGGGTGAAGAAGGCCAGACCGATCAGCAGCATGCGTTTGCGGCCGGTGGCGTCGCCGATCCGCCCGGCCGGCACCAGCAGGACGCCGAAGGCCAGCGCGTATCCCGACAGCACCCACTGCAGACCCGACGAGGAGGCGTGCAGGTCGTTGCCGATGGGCACCAGGGCGACGTTGATCACCGAGACGGCGACCAGGGCCATGAACAGCGGCGCCAACAGCACCAGGAGGAGACGACGACGCTTCACGGGTGGCACGTCCTCGGCGTTCGGCTTCTCGGCAGCCACGGACTCGCTCACGTCGCGTCCCTCCCTCTCATACTGTGTGTTTTCATACTGTGTGTTTCCCACGTGTGCAGCGTCACGGTACGCCCGCGCATTCCCTCCCGCACATGAACCGTGGCGAGCACCCACCGGTGGCTTTCAAGCCGCGGCCCGACAGCGATCGTACTTTTGTGTACAACGACGTACAATCGGTTCATGACGACCATCAGCGCCAGCGCAGCCCGTCAGACACTGCCCGCCCAGCTCGACCGCGTCGAGGCGGGTGAACAGATCGAGATCACACGCCACGGGAAGGTGGTCGCCGTTCTCATCAGTCCTGAGGAACTGCGTCACCGTCGGGCCTCGCACCTGTGGGCGGAGGCGGACCGTGTGGCCCAGGATCTCGAGGAGGCACGACGCCGACCGCTGTCCAAGGCGCGTATGACACCCGAGCGCGGCGCCGAACTCCTCAACTACATTTACGAGGGCCGGGCGTCACGGTGAAACCCGTCACCGCGTTCGACACCGATGTCATCATCTACGCAGCCATCGAGAACCACCCCCAAGGTGTGCGCGTAGCCGCCCTGTTCCGCGATACCCCGAAGGGTCAGTCTGTCGGTCTAGGTTCTGTCCTGCTGCTGCCGGAGGTCCTCACCAAACCCCTGCGTGCAGCAGCGACGTCGACCGAGGCCGGCGACCTCAACGAACTGCTGAGCCGCCTGGATCTGCACCCCGTTGACGAGCCGACCGCGCGGCTTGCCCTCGTTGTTGCCGTCGAGTACGGGCTGCGCGCCGCAGACGCCGCGCATCTGGCAACCGCCATCACGGCCGGAGCGGACAGGTTCCTCACGAATAACCGTCGCGACTTCCCCCGGAGCATCTCCGAGATCGACGTGATCTACCCCGGGGACCTCCCCGAGGCGTGACGCCGGGACACGAATTCGCAGTCTCAGATTGCATTCCTGAAATCGGTGTGGCAGACTTTCCTATCGCGTCGCAGGCGACGCAATCGAGAGAGGACACCGGCCATGGCAACACTGCAGAGAAGTCGCACATATGCGACCGTCCTGCCGCGCCCTGGCGTCCTCAAGCTCGACGCCCTCGATGGGCGACAGCGATCGCTGGACAAGCGATCCGGTAAGCCCCAGAACTGAGCAATGACGGGCCCGTAGCGGCCTGCTGACGTCTCACCCGGGGCACCCCCAAGGGCGCACCCCTTTCTTCATCGACTCCGATCAACAACGTGGATCATCTCGCGGATCCCCGTGAATACGAGCCGCCGGAAATGGGCTCAGTGCGCCCGAAAACACCCGATTAGGAGAATCATCATGTCCATTTTCCCGGTGTCGCTGAGCGGCACCGACAACACCTTGATGTGGGCCGAGGAGGCCGGCATCGAGGAGGCCGCACGCACCCAGCTGCGCAATGTGGCCGCACTGCCCTGGACCCGCGGCGTCCGCGTGATGCCCGACGTCCACTACGGCCTGGGCGCCACCGTCGGATCGGTCATCGCGATGAGCCAGGCCGTCGCGCCGGCCGCCGTGGGCGTCGACATCGGCTGCGGCATGACGGCGGTGCGCACCAGCCTGCGCCCCGACCAGCTGCCCGAGGACCTCGCGGGACTGCGGCACGGGATCGAGCGAGCGGTCCCGGTGGGCTTCGCGATGCACAACCGGGAGGCCCGCACGATCGCCCGGCACACCGACCTCAAGGCCCGCTACCGGACCGTGATGACCGACTACCAGGATCTCTACGCCCGCGAACTCACCGCCTCGGCACGCACCGGGAAGGCCGAGGCCAAGGCCGGCGGCCAAGTGGGCACCCTGGGCGGCGGGAACCACTTCATCGAACTGTGCTCCGGCGACGACGGCCGGGTCTGGGTGACGCTGCACTCCGGGTCCCGAGGCACCGGCAACCAGCTGGCGCAGGTGCACATGGAGATCGCCCAGGGACTGGCCCACAACCAGAACCTGGTCGACCGCGACCTGGCGGTGTTCATCGCGGGCTCGCCCCAGATGGAGCACTACCTGGGCGACCTGTGGTGGGCGCAGGCCTACGCACTGCTCAACCGCGACGTCATGCTCGCCGCCATCTGCGACGAGCTGAGGCATGCCATCCACGGGATCGGCTTCGAGGAGCCGATCCGCTGCCACCACAACTACGTCGCGGTGGAGACCCACGACGGGGAGGAGCTGATCGTCACCCGGAAGGGGGCGATCCGCGCCGGCGCCGGGGACATGGGCGTGATCCCGGGATCCATGGGCACCGGCTCCTACATCGTGCGGGGTCTGGGCAACGAGACCTCCTACCAGTCGGCCTCCCACGGGGCCGGACGCCGGATGTCCCGGAAGGCCGCCAAGCGGCGCTTCACCGCCGACGACCTGGCCGCCCAGACCGCCGGCATCGAGTGCCGCAAGGACGCCGGGGTCATCGACGAGATCCCCGCCGCCTACAAGGACATCGACGCGGTGATCGGCGCCCAGGCCGACCTCGTCGGCGTGGTGGCCCGCCTCCAGACGCTGCTGTGCGTCAAGGGCTGACGGCGCGGGATGTGGTCACGCGACCGATCCCCCGACAGTTCGGACTTTTTGGCCCGTTTCGGCTGAAAACACCGATCTGTCGGGGAATCGGTCTGCCCACCCGTCAAGTGGCCTGCCCCCACACCACGACTGGTTCCCGGACCTGCCCGTTGTGATGCGCTTCGACGACGACACACAGCCCACCGAGACGATCAGGTCGCGCCAGATCTGATCGTGCGTCGACCGCGCCTCCACCTTGACACCCTTCTGGGCCACCGTGACACTCGGCCTCCGCCTCGAGGTGCACCGAGAACCGGCCGCCTGAGATGCCGCCACGCGCGCCCGACGGGCCGCAAGGTGCGCGGCCTGGGGGCAGCGTCCTGACTGAACATCTTGCCCTGCGCCCGCCGCCACTCTGGCCAACGTCCCGGACGCCGGGTCCATTACCATGTGGTGTTGCCGTTTCCCGGAGGTGTCATGCCAGAACCGATCCGCGTCCTGCTGGTCGACGACCAGTCCCTGGTCCGATCGGGGTTCCGCATGCTCATCGAGGCCGAGGACGGCATGGAGGTGGTCGGCGAGGCCTCCAACGGCGCCGAGGCCCTCGAGGTGCTGCGCCACACCCCGGTCGACGTCGCCCTCATGGACATCCGGATGCCGGTGATGGACGGGGTGGAGGCCACCCGCCGTATCGCCGCCTCCCCTCTGGACACCAAGGTGATGATCCTCACCACCTTCGACCTCGACGAATACGTCTACGCGGGCCTCAAGGCCGGCGCCTCGGGATTCCTGCTCAAGGACGCCCGCCCCGCCGAGCTGCTCTCTGCCATCCGCAACGTGGCAGCCGGGGAGGCCGTCGTCGCACCCTCGGCCACCAGACGACTGCTCGAGCACGTCGTCCCCACCCTGCCCAACAATCCGCGCGAGTCCGACGAGCGGCTCTCGGTGCTCACCGAGCGGGAGCGCGAGGTGCTGGTGGAGATCGCGAAGGGCGCCACCAACTCCGAGATCGCCGCGAACCTCTTCATGGCCGAGGGCACCGTCAAGACCCACATCGGACGGCTGCTGTCCAAGCTCGAGTGCCGCGACCGGGTCGGGCTGGTGCTCTTCGCCCATGAGGTGGGCCTCGTCTCCTGACGGCGGGAAGAGACCGTGTCGGAAGTTGGGGAATAGATGCCCCAAGATCCGACACGATCTCCGGCCGGGCGTGGTGCCCTCACGGTTCCGGACGTCTCGTCCTAGGCTGACCACAGGCCGCACGTCGCCCGTCGAAAGGCAGAGATGTCCACTCCGCGTCGATCCAACCCGCTCGAGCCCCCGGCCCCAGACGCCGGGCCGCAACCTCGGGACGACATCCAGGCACCCCGTCGCGGTCTCGAGGAGTCGGCCGGTTCTCCCTCCTCGCAGTCCTCACCGCAGGACGACCCGCACCACTCCAGCCCTGTGCCACGCCCGGGCCCGGCATCTGAGCCACTGACATCGCCATTCGACGATCCCGCACTGCCCGATACCACGCAGGCCGATCCCAGCCAGGCCGCCTCGGCCGGCGTCGCGCTCACCAAGGTCTACGGCACCGGAGACACCCGCGTCACAGCCCTGGACGGCGTCTCGGTGGGCTTCGTGGGTGGCTCCTTCTCCGCGATCATGGGACCCTCCGGATCGGGCAAGTCCACCCTCATGCACTGCCTGGCCGGCCTGGACCGGATCACCTCGGGATCGGTCTTCCTGGCCGGCACCGAACTGTCGGCCCTGCCCGACAAGCAGCTCACCCGGGCCCGCCGTGATCAGGTGGGGTTCATCTTCCAGTCCTTCAACCTGCTCCCCACCCTCACCGCGAAGCAGAACATCCTGCTGCCACTGGAACTGGCCGGCGCCAAGCCCGATGCCGACCTGTTCACCAGCCTCGTCGAGGGGCTCGGGATCGCCGACCGGCTGACCCACCGTCCCTCCGAACTGTCGGGCGGCCAGCAGCAGCGCGTCGCCTGCGCCCGCGCGATGATCACCAGGCCCTCGGTCGTCTTCGCCGACGAGCCCACCGGCGCCCTGGACTCGAAGTCCGGCACCGCGCTGCTGGAATACCTGCGCCACTGCGCCAGCGACCTCGGCCAGACCATCATCATGGTCACCCACGACGCCCGCGCCGCGTCCTACGCAGATCGCGCCCTCATGCTTCTGGACGGCCGCATCGTCGATGACATCGCCTCCCCCACCGCCGAATCGGTGGGTGCCGCCATGGCCGGTCTGGAGGCCTGATGCGCCGCGCCCTGGCGGAGGTCCGCTACCACCCCACCCGTTACGTCGCCACCCTGGTCGCGATCGCCATCTCGATCGGCTTCATGGTCGGGGTCTCGGTGTTCATCCGGTCCCAGAGTTCGGCCCTGGGACAGCAGGAGTCCCTGGTCACCTCGAGGGCCGACGTCGTCGTCGACACCGGCTCCGGCGAGGCCGATCCCGACGAGGTCACCTCGGCCGTCAAGGGCGTGAAGGGGGTCGCCGCCGCCGAGCCCGCCTACCAGACCACCCAGGCCCTCCAGAACGGGGATGAGGCCGTCCAGGCCAACGTCTACGGGCTCCCGGGCCCGCAGTTCCGATGGGCCGGGCTGTCGAAGGGATCCTGGCCGACGTCATCCTCCCAGATCGCGCTGTCGACCGACGCCGCCTCCCGCCTCGGTGCCGACGTCGGCGACCAGGTGACCATCGGCGACAGGAAGCTCTCGGTGACCGGTCTGTCCGACGATCCCGGATCCCTGTTCGCCCAGACTGCCTACATGGCCCGCGACGCCGTCTCCGCCGACTCCCCGGCGTCGACATGGCTGGTGAAGATCGACTCCGGGGCCGACCCGTCGGCGGTCTCGACCGCGATCCGCAACGCCCTGAAGGGAATGGACGGGATGCCGAAGGCCGGCACGACGTCGGGCACTCTTCAGGTGGCTCCGGCGGCCCAGTACCAGCGCGAGGCGGTGACCTCGCTGACCGGCGACTTCGACGTCTTCAAGTACATGCTCCTCGCCTTCGCGGGGATCGCCCTGATGGTCGGCATGATCATCATCTTCACCACCTTCCTCATTCTGCTGGCCCAGCGACGCCGCCAGATCGGCCTGTTGCGCGCCGTGGGCGCCTCGGGCGGACAGGTGCGCGGCCAGTTCTTCGTCGAGTCGCTCATCATCGGGGCCGTCGGATCCCTGCTGGGAATCGGTCTGGGAGTCCTCATCGCGCTGGTCGGCTGCGCCTACACCGGGGCGCTGACCTTCGGGCTGGTGATGCCCTGGCGGGAGGTGGCGATCGAGTTCGGGATCGGGGTGCTGGCCACCGTCCTGGCCGCCTTCGTGCCGAGCCTGCGAGCCACCCGCGTCGCCCCCCTGGAGGCCTTGCGCCCCGCCGCCACCGTCGAGCGCAGACGCACCTCCATCGTCCTGGTCGTGATCTCCTGCGTGCTCCTGGTGATCGGCGCCCTGCTGGCCTGGCAGTCGCTTCGGGCCGGCTCCTGGAATATCGCCTGGGCGATGGGCTGCGCCGCGGTGCTGGGGATCGCCGTGCTCATCTCGACGCCGGTCTACGTGCCCTGGGTGATCAAGGGCCTGGGGCTGCTGCTGCGGCCGTTCGGGCCCACCGCGAGGCTGTCGACCTCCAACGCCGTCCGCAATCCGGTGCGCACCGCCCTGACCACCGGCGTCCTCATGCTGGCGGTCGGCATCATCGTCACCCTGCAGGTGGGATCCTCCACCACCCAGGCCACTGTCATGAAGCTCATCGACGACAACTATCCGGTGGACGTCACCGTCTCCACACAGCCGCAGAGCTTCGATCCGCAGACCGGGAAGGAGACGCAGGCGACGTCGGCCGAGCTGCCCTCCGGGGTGGCCGGCGAGGTGGCGAAACTACCCAATCTCAAGGCCTCGACGACGCTCGACGGGGCCCTGGTGACCAGTGGCGCCAACAAGGAGAAGGTGCTGGCCCTGGCCGGCTCCGACATCGACCAGGTCTCTCCGTCGGTGGCCTCCCGGGTGAAACCCGGCACCGTCCTGGTCTCCGGGGACACCGCGAAGGAGGGCTCGAAACTGGTGCTGACCGGCGACCGCGGCCCACTGACCCTGACCGTGGATCACACCGGGGCGCTGGACTCCTCGCAGATCATGCTGATCTCGGTCTCCGACCTCAACAAGCTCTCCTCATCGACGGTGCCCGCGGCGGTCTGGGGGACGATGTCCGACCGGACAGACATGGCTCAGACGATGGTGCCGATCGCCACGATCATGCAGTCCCACCCGGATCTGGCGGTCGGCGGTGGGGCCTTCATCGCCGGAGTCCTGGAGCAGGTGCTGAGAGTGCTGCTCATCGTGATGACGGCCCTGTTCGGGGTGGCGGTGATCATCGCGCTCATCGGTGTGGCGAACACTCTGGGCCTGTCGGTGCTGGAGCGCGGCCGCGAGTCGGCCCTGCTGCGGGCGATGGGCATGCAGCGAGGGTCGCTGCGTCTCATGCTGTTCTTCGAGGCGATCCAGATGGCGATGGCCGCCGTGCTGGTGGGGGTGCTGTGCGGCGCCTTCTTCGCCTGGCTGGGGATCAGATCGATCTTCAAGATGGCGGGGACGTCGACGGCGGTGCGCTTCTCGGTGGACTGGCCGACGACGATCGGGCTGGTGCTCATCTGCTTCGTCGCAGCGGCCCTGGCCTCGGTACTTCCGGGACGCCGTGCCGCCCTGGCGACGCCGACGGAGGCGCTGGCCGAGGAGTAGGGACGGGGACAGCGGTGCACCGAATGGTCGGACCGATCGGGCAACACCTCACCTGAACGGACAACACATCCGCGGAACGGGCAACACCTGGCCCCTTTCGGGCAACACCTGGGACAACACCTCATTGCTGGACTGACGTCATCAGTGGTGCGGACGTCCGGAGGTGGATCATGTCGGGGTTTCTGGTGGCGGCGCTGGCGGCGGAGTGGGAGCGCGAGTGCGAGTCGTGGGGGATCGGGGAACCGGAGCTGGATGCGCGGGATCTGCCCCGGCGTCTGCGCAGCGATGACGAGCTGGCGGTTCGGTTCCTGAAGAGGGCCCGAGCCGGCGGTCCGCGATCTCGGTTCGCCGCGCATGCCTTGCTGCAGGCCCTCATGCCGCTGCTGTGCGGACTGGCGCGGCGCGATCTCCGGGCCGGTCTGGACGAGTATGTGGCCGAGGCATGGATCAGGGTCATGACCTTCCCCACCACGCGGATCCACAAGGTGTGCACGAATCTCGCCCTGGACTGTCTCCACGTCGTGTCGGCGGGCAGACGCCGGACCGGCAGGGAGCGACCGCTGCCGGTACCGGAACATCCGGTCGATCCCTGGGCCGAGGAGGCTCCCGGGGAGCGGGCCCGCGAGCTCATCGACGCCGCCTTCCGGATAGGCATCGTCAATCGCAGCAGTCGGCCGGTGCTCATGAGCGTCTACGCCGAAGGACTGGGGCACGACCGCACCGCGCAGCGCTACACGATGACCCCGGAGGCGGTCCGCGCCCGGTGCAGCCGGGCGACCAGGGCGATGCGGCGTCACGCCTCCGAACTGGCGGAGTGCCTCTGAACCGAGGACCCCATCAGAACACGTCGAGAGATTCCGTTTGCGAATTCAACCTGTTTCGTTTACATTATTGAGGGGTGAGTTCGGTTCATGACTGTCCAGATCCATCAGTCTGCTCTCAGACATGGGCTGACCAAACTCCGGATCCAGCATCTCCGGCCGTCCGTAATCGAGGACATCTGGCTGGAGGATGACAGGCCCGGGCGCATGCTGCGGATCTGCCTGGATGATGCGGGACGGAGTTGGGAGCTGGTGGCGATCGTATTCGCCGAGAACAGATGCCTTGAGATCCATGCCATGAGGCTCAGACGAACAACCATTGAGATGTTGATGGGAGGGGCTGGACGATGGCCAAAAGCTACGGAACCGTCGACGGCGTCGAGATCACCGACGACGTGATCGAGGATCTCGTCTCGAACGCCGAGGCCGGGTTCCCCGGCGTGACTCCCCACCGGATGCCTGGCCGACCTGCGCTCGGCAGCGGGCCGGCGAAGACAGTCGCCGTCCGCCTTGATCCAAAGCTGCTCGAAGCGCTTCGGCAGCGGGCCGAGCATGATGACCAGACCCCCTCGGAGGTCATCAGAGAGGCGTTGCGACAGTTCCTGCGCCCCACCTGCTGAGACATACTGAGTCCATGGGCAGGCTCCAACGGGTGATCGCGGTGCTGGGTGTGGTGTACCTCCTGACGGTGGGGGTGCTCTATATGGTGCTCGCCGAGCGCTACGACGTGTTCCTCAAGCAGGGCCAGACCCTCACCGGCACCGTGACAGCCATCCGGGCGGCCCCGACCGGGGACTCCTCCCCGCTGCGAAATCTCACGCATCCCGGGGGCTCCACCATCGCCGTCATCCAGTACCGCTACGAGGGTGAGAAGGGCAGCACGACGAGCAGTCCGTACAGCAGCCCGCGGAAGTACGTCGTGGGCCAGCACGTCACCCTGGTGGCGCATCGCGCGAGCAGCGGGAACCCCGACGACGACGTCGTGGCCGTCAAGGACCGCACCGCCGCCGGCATGAGGGCCGCCCCCTACGGATTCTTCGTGAGTGCAGCCGCAGTGGCCTGGTTCCTGGGGATCCTCCCCCACCGCCCGGACCGACGTCGCCGGCTCCGGAGCAGAACGGCCGGCCGCAAGATCAGCCGGCCTTCAACCGCCACTCCAGGAACTCCCTGAGGTAACCGGTCTCGCCGTCCCTGCCGCCCTTTCCGACGTGCAAGGGCGGCAGCGAGGGTTCCAGTGTGACCCCGCGCAGCCTCTCCTTGAGGCCGCCGGGCACCACGAGCTGGTAGTACTCGCCGTTCTCCCCGATGGCCAGGGACTGTGAGGCGTTGAGGTACCAGCCATGCTTACCGGTCTTCGCGCGGTGGCCGTCGAGCAACTGGGCGCGCAGCGGCTCGGTCGACAGCCCCTTGGCCCGTGCTTCCTCGACGAAGGCATCGATCAGCTTCTGTGCGGCGGCACCCTCGCGGCGCCGGTCCATCTCATCGAGCTCGATCCGTCGACGGGCGTCCTCGGCGCGTTGGCTGGCCATGGGGGAAGTGTACGGGCAGGAACCCTGCACGCGGACCCAGACCCGACCCGCTCGGGGGTGTGGGGGTCGCCCCCCTCTCAATCGATTCAGAACAGCCCGACCGTCTCGCCGTTCTCGTCGATGTCGATCCGTTCGGCGGCCGGGTGCCTGCCCAGGCCGGGCATGGTGCGCATGTCCCCGCAGATGGCGTAGACGTAGCCGGCGCCCACCGCGGCCCGCACCTCGCGGACCGGGAGCCTCCAGCCGGTCGGGGCGCCCTTGAGCGCGGCGTCGTGGGACAGCGACAGGTGGGTCTTGGCGATGACGACCGGGAAGTGCCCGTAGCCCAGCTGCTGGAAGTGCGTGAGCTCCTTGGCGGCAGCCGGGGCGATGTCGATGCCGTCGGCGCCGTACACCCCTGTGGCGACGGCCTCGATCTTGTCGGCCAGCGAGGCCTCCAGACGATACGTGTAGCGGAACCGGGTGGGCTCCTGGCAGGCGGCGACGACGGCCCGGGCCAGCTCGGCGGCGCCGGCCCCGCCGTCGACCACATGGGTGGAGGCCGCGAAGTGGGCGCCGCACTCCTCGGCGATCCGGCGCACCACGTCGATCTCGTCGTCGTGGTCACCGGGGAACAGGTTGAGGGCGACGACCGGCGTCACCCCGAAGCCGCGGACGATCTCGATGTGCCTGCGCAGGTTCGGTGCCCCGGCCCACACGTCGTCGGGGTTGTCGAGGGTCATGCCCTCTGGCAGCGGCTTGCCGGGTACCACCGTGTAGCGGCCGGAGTGGGTCTTCAGCGCCCGGACGGTGACGACCATCACGGCGGCGTCGGGGTGCAGGCCGGAGACCCGGCACTTGACGTTGAAGAACCGCTCGGCGCCCATGTCGGAGCCGAACCCGGCCTCGGTGAGCAGGTAGTCGGAACTGGTGATGCCGATCTGGTCGGCGACCACCGAGGAGTTGCCGGTGGCGATGTTGCCGAACGGGCCGGTGTGGATGAGCACCGGAGTGTTCTCGGTGGTCTGCAGCAGATTGGGTTTCAGCGCGTCGCGCAGGATGACGGTCATGGAGCCGGCGGCGTGGAGATCCTCGGCGGTGACGGGCTGTTTGGCGCGGTTGTAGCCGATGACGATGCGGCCCAGGCGGGCGCGCAGATCCTTCAGGGAGGTGGCCAGGGAGAGGATGACGCCGACCTCGCTGGCGGCGGTGATGTCGAATCCGGTCTCGCGGGGGACGCCGTCGATGCGGCTGCCCAGCCCGACGATGACATTGCGGAGGGCACGGTCGTTGATGTCGACGACGCGGCGCCAGGAGACCGAGTGCGGCTCGATGTCGAGCTCGTTGCCCTGGTGGAGGTGGTTGTCGATCATCGCCGCCAGCAGGTTGTGCGCGGCGGTGATGGCGTGGAAGTCGCCGGTCAGGTGCAGGTTGAGCTTCTCCATCGGCAGCACCTGGGAATGACCGGCCCCGGCGGCTCCGCCCTTGATGCCGAAGGTGGGGCCCATGGAGGGCTGGCGCAGGGCCAGCATGGAGCGCCTGCCGATCCTCTCGAGGCCCTGGGCGATGCCGACCGCGGTGGTCGTCTTGCCCTCGCCGAGCGGGGTGGGGGTGATGGCGGTGACGACGATGTACTTGGCGCGAGGACGGTCCTCGTGCGCCGTCACGGCGTCGAGGGAGATCTTCGCGACGTCGTTGCCGTAGAGCTCGAGGTGCTCGGGGCCGATCCCGGCGCGGGCCGCCACCTCCCCGATCGGATCGGTGTGGGCGGCGCGTGCGATCTCGAGGTCTGACAACACTGTCATGACCCTATCTTTCCGCCTCCCGTCCCACGATGTGAGCCCGGGGTGGAGATCGGGGAACCGTCAGGCGGACCGGGCCTCGCCGAGCACCGTGAACTGCCACAGCAACGCAGACCGGCGCAGGGAGTCGACATCGATCTGCCCGGCGTCCCGCCCGCCGACAAGATCCCGGCGTCATCGAGCACCTGCCTGCGAATGTATTTCTGACCGAGCCGCGTCTCACCAGACCCACCGGACGCCCGGAGACGATCGACAGTTCGTCCTCCGGGTCGAACAGGGCGAATCCGAGACGGGAGCCGGGCTCCCCCGATCCGACGGCTCACCTAGGATCGGGGTGGTTCTGCCGACGACCGAGAGGGGATCCCGTGGCCTTCAGCGAGGGACTGCGCCGGCTGTGGCGCCTGCCCCGGTTCCGCCGGATCCTCGGTGTGAGGTTCTCCACCCAGGCCGCCGACGGCACCCTCCAGACGGGGCTGGCCTCCTACGTGCTCCTGTCCCCCGAGCAGCAGCCCGACGCGTGGTCGATCGCCATGGTGCTGGCCATCACGATGCTGCCGTTCAGCATCATCGGTCCCTTCATCTCCGTGACCCTGGACCGCTGGCCGCGCCAGCGCATCCTGGTGGGCACCGACGGGCTGCGCTGCATCATCGCGCTGGCGGTGGGCGCCCTGGTGTGGGACGGCGCCCGGCAGAACCCGGCCCACCTCACCCTGCTGTTCCTGCTGCTGATCGCCATGAGTCTCAACCGTTACCTGCTGGCGGCGCTCACCGCCGGCCTGGAGCACACCATCGACCGGCGCGAGTACCTCACGGCGTCGTCGATCATGCCGGTGATCGGCCCACTGGGAATGATGATCGGGGTCGTGGTGGCGGCCGCCGTCCGGATGATCGGCGGCCACTGGATGCCGGTCCACCACGCCGACACCATCATCTTCTGCGTCTCCGCCGTGCTCTTCGCCTTCTCGGCCCTCCTCGGCACCCGGTTCGGTCGCGACGAGCTGGGCCCGACCGTCCCCGACCCCAGCAGGTCGGCCTCCCAGGTGCTGCACGGGATCATCGACGGCTTCAGGCACCTGAGCGGCCTGCCGGTAGTGAGTTCCGGGCTGACCCTCATCGGATTCCAGCGACTGCTCTTCGGCGTCTACTCGGTGGCCATGATCCTGGGCTACCGCAACTACTTCCACGCCAAGGTCGACGTCAACGCAGCGATGGGCGACATGGCCGTGTGGGGAGTGGTGATGGGGGCCGGCTTCGTGCTGTCGGCCGGCTTCATGCCCAGGGTGGTGCGTGCCATCGGGATGCGCCGGGCCCTGATCGCCATGATGGTGGCCACCGCCGTCATCCAGGTCTTCCCGGGCGCGATGCTCAACCGCTGGGGACTGCTGGTGGCGGCGTTCCTCGTCGGCCTGTTCGCCCAGTCGGTCAAGGCCGGTGTGGACACGGTCTGCCAGGCACACATCGACGACGCCTACAAGGGCCGGATCTTCATCGTCTACGACATGATCTACAACGCGCTGTTCGTCGGCGGGGCCGTGGTGGCGGCCCTGGTGCTGCCGGTGCATGGCATCTCGCACGCCGGCCTTATCGGCCTGGCGGTGGCGTATCTGCTGGTCGGGGCGCTGTTCGCCGTGATCAGCGGCCGTCAGGAATCGGCCCTGTACGACCGCGGCACCGCCGTCCACTGATCCCGTGCCGGCCCCGGGCACACCCCCCGATCAAACGGTCCGACCATATTTTGGGACGGGTTCTCCCGATCTGCGGGACGCCCTACTGTGCAGGGCATGAGGCAGACGTCGCTGGCCACCGGCGAGCTTATTAGCTAGCGCGTCCTACCCGCCGCGAAGCGAGTGAGACGCGCATCCCGTTGTCCCTTCCGGGACGGCGGGTTTTTTGTTGCGTGTCCCAGTCCGCACAACCCACATTCAAGGGAAGTCGAGAAGATGAAGTACACAGTCATCGGTGCAGGAGCCATGGGATACCGCTACGGGGTGCTGCTCCAGGAGGTCGCCGGTCTGGACGTCGACTTCGTCGACACCTGGCAGCCCAACGTCGACGCCGTACGCGATCAGGGCGGGGTCTACGTGTCCCGCGACCACGCCGATCGCCACCTGGTTCCGATCCATCTGTGCACCCCTGAGGAGTACACCGGGCATCCCGACGTGTGGATCGTCTTCGTCAAGCAGATGCAGCTCGACGACGTGCTCAAGCGCTGCGCCCACCTGTTCACACCCGACCAGTACCTGTTCACCGCGATGAACGGGATGGGCCACCTCGACAAGATGCGCCGCTACTTCCCCAACAAGCGGATCGTGGCCGGCACCGCCCTGGTCGCCACCGTCCTCAACGGGCCCGGCGACGTCGACTTCATCGGCGCTCCGGGAGCGGGCACCATGCACATGGTCAACGCCACCGAGATCCCTGACGAGACCACCCGCGCCATGGAGCGCGACTTCCGCGCCGCCGACCTCAATCCCGAACTCACCCGCAACCTGTACGGCACCCTGATGGCCAAGGTGATCTTCAACTCCGTGGTCAACACCCTGTGCACCATGTTCACCTCGACGATGGGCGAGTACGCGTCCTACGACGGGGCCGACCAGATCACCCGGACTCTTGTCGACGAGGCCTACGACGCCTGCGAGAGGGCCGGCATCGCGCTCATCATGAGCCGCCAGGAGGAGGTGGACTCGGTGAACCACGTGAGCAAGGTGGGCAACCCGCTGCACTACCCGTCGATGTACCAGGGCTTCTCCAAGGGCCGCCCCACCGAGGTGGACTACATCAACGGCTACATCGCCAGGCTCGGCCGCGAGCACGGCTACACCTGTCACGTCCACGAGTTCGTCACACAGGAGATGCACCTGGCCGAGGCGATGCGCGACGCCAAGGCCGCGGTGAGAACGGCAGCCGAGCAGGAGAAGGCGGACCAGATGGTCGTCGAGCCCGAGAAGGCACCGGTGGCCGCCCGAGGAACACTGCGATTCTCACCGGGACCGGGCACGGATCGGCGCTGAGCGGCCGGGAAACGGCCCGGTCCCGGTGACCTTCGCAGTTCGCCCGGGAGGCATCCCGCCGATCTCCCGTCCTGGCCGCCCGAGTGGGACAGACTGGGGCGATGACAGAGGTGCGGTTCGCGTCCACCGAACTCGTCCACATGGACCGGAACACGTATATGTGGGTCGACCTGATGCACTTCTCGGTCGATCCCGGGGCTACTGACCATCAGATCCTCACCGCTCTCATGGACGCCCACGAGTACCACACCATGTACATCTTCGGCGACGGAGAATTCGCGGAGGACCCTCCCGTTCATGCGTCCTGGGCCGTCAAGGATCTTGATACCACGATGTTCCGGCCTACGGATGCCGCCAGCGCACAGGGCATCATCCTCGCCTGGGCCAACTGGACCGAAGACGAACGCCACTACACCCAGAGCCGGGAGACGATGAGTCGGCTGAACTCGGAGGTGTTGGCATATCTGAGACCCGGAGACGTCTACGAGTTCCACCCTCCCGAGGGCGAGGAGGCGATGTACGGGTGCGGGTGGATCCTCGGCCAGGGAGGCTTCCACGAGTTCGTCGTCATCGACCGGGACTCGTCGTCTCTCCACGTCATCGTCGCCTCCGACGACTGACACGGATCGCACCTCCCGGATCCCCCGCTCAAGAGGCCGTTTCGTCCCGGCGGAGACGAAAACCCCTGTTGAGCGGGAGATCCGGTAGTCGCGCTGACCCGGACACGGCCGGTCGCCTGGCCCTGGAACCCCTCGATCAGGCCGTTGCCAGATATTCAGCCAGAGCGGCTCGGACGACGGACGCCGGATCTGTACGGTCCCGGAAGGCCCGGGCCAGCACGGCCGCCCGCTGATCCTCGTCAAGATCGAGCAGGAGCGCGCCCGGGCCCCATTCGGTACGGTCCTCATCGAAGTTGTACCCGCGCTCGGCCTCAGCGACGAGTTCGACCAAGCGCTCCGAAGAGACTCCGGGCACGTTGTCGACGGTCCTGTCATCACTCATGAGCGGTGCCCCTTCCTGGTCGGTCTGTAGCTCGTGCGAAGAGCCATCGCGTGGATCACTGCCTCTTTTCCATCGTCCCCCAGAATCGTCACGATTTCGAGTGGTCTTCCCGCAGTATCGAATCCCGTGTACAACCAGCGCTCAGGGCCCTCACCCAGCGCCTGCCGCGTGACGTAGTACTTCAGGGCGACGTCGATGTCAGTCCCGGTACACCCATGTTTGAACGCCGAGCGCGCCATCCTCATCGAGGCCACCTCCTCGCACCAGTCGTGTCGCCTCCATGATCCCAGGGAACAGGTCGGCGGTACGGGATGACCAGTCCCGTCGACCTTCGCAGTCATCATCGGAGGCACCGGGCCCCGGTCGTATCGTGAGCAGTGGTCCGCCCAGACATGAGCGGCACTGTCGCGGGCGGATGGAAGGAGACTCGGATGGAGGAGTTCCGGCGCAGCACCGCGCTACCGCACCTGGAAGGACGGCGCTCATGCCGGGACACCCCGTGCTACCGGCCCCATGCCCATGACACCTTCTCGATCGGGGTCATCGATGAGGGAACCTCCGTGCTCACCGGTCCACCGGCCGGCCAGATTCTCCTGAGGCCCGGCGACGTCGTCACCATCCCGGCAGGTCAGGTGCACGCCTGCAACCCGCATGAGGGCCGATGGCGCTACCAGATGATCCATATGGATCAGTCATGGGCGGCCGCGCTCACCCCCGGCGGAGCGGACTCCCATCTGTTCGCGGGCATAAGTGTGCTGCGCCGCCCCGACCTGAATCGCCGCGCCGGCGCCCTCGGCGAGGTGATCTTCGCCGATGACTCGGCCGAACGCATCGAGGCGGCGTTCACCGAAGCACTGGGCGCCCTCGACGCCGCGGAGCCGGAATTCCTCGTCGGCAGCAGCACCGATCCCGAGCTCCTCGATGTCCTGCGACCGGTGCTGGAGCACCTCAGGAATGACGAGGTCAATCCTTCGTTGGACGAGCTCGCCCGGCTCGTCGGCATGTCCAGATTCCGGCTCATCCGGTCGATGAAGCGCGCCACCGGGCTGTCCCCACTGGCCTGGCGGCAGAACGTCCGGATCGTGCGGGCCGAGCACATGCTGCGGCGGGGAGTTCCCATCGTCGAGACCGCCCACGCCCTCGGATTCGCCGACCAGAGTCACTTCCACCGCGTCTTCCGTGCCCATGTCGCGGCATCACCGGGCGTCTATCGCGGCTGACTGCACGAACGTACAAGACCGTACAAGCCTTCTCCTCCGACACTCGACGGGTCCACCGCCACAGGTCAGGAGAGATGTGGAACAGTTCATCGCCGTCGCCCTCGCGCACTTTCTGGCCCTGCTCGTCCCGGGAGTCGACTTCTTCCTTATCGCCCGCACCGCGATCACCAGCGGCTGGCGCAACGCCACGGGCGTATGCTTGGGCATCGCCGCCGCCAACGGCCTGTTCATCACCGCCGCATTCTCCGGGGTCTCCCTCGTCGCGCAACCCGTGGTGCTCGATACCATCCGGCTGGCGGGCGGAAGCTTCCTTATTCTCATCGGGGTGATGTTCCTCAGGTCGCGGGGACGCATCGACCTCGGCGAGGACCCTCGTGCAGAACCGGCGAACTGGGCTAAGAACCTCGGTCTCGGCATCACCTCAGGGCTACTGAACCCCAAGAACGCCCTGTTCTACGTCAGCCTCGCCGCGGCGGTGTCGGCCGACGGACCCGCGAGGCTCGCGCTCTACGGCGCCTGGATGTTCACCGTGGTGCTGGCATGGGATGTCTTCGTCGCCGTGGTCCTCGGCTCCAGGCGAGCGCTGGCTCGGATGGATCGCGTCCTGCCGTGGCTCACCAGGATCGCCGGGGGCGTCCTCACTCTCTTCGGACTCGGCATGCTCGGCACCCTCGTCACCAGCCATCTCGGATGAAAGGCAGCGATGAGCGCGCATCGGGAAACGGCCCGATCGCACCTCTCGGATTCCCCGCTCAAGAGGCCGTTTCGTCCCCACGGAGACGAAAACCCCTGTTGAGGGAGAGATCCGGAGCGCACCCGTCCCCCGGACAGACCTCACCCCCGCATCCGCGAGGACACGGGGGTGAGATGCGTGCGAGAGCTTCAGAGAATCACTTGTTGAAGCGGCCCTGCTTGTACTGGGCGGTCACCACCTTGCGGTGGGTGTAGAACTCCACCGAGTCCTTGCCGTTGGCGTGAAGGTCCCCGAAGAAGGAGTCCTTCCACCCGGAGAAGGAGAAGTAGGCCACCGGGGCGGGCACACCGAGGTTGACACCGAGCATGCCGGCGTCGATGTTCTCGCGGAAGTAACGGATCGATGCCGCCGAGTCGGTGAACAGGCAGGAGCCGTTCGCCAGATGGTGGGCATTGGCGAAGGCCACGGCCTCCGGCAGGTCCTTGACCCGGACGATGTCGACCACCGGGGCGAAGATCTCGTCGGTCCAGATGCTCATGTCCTGGGTGACGCGCTCGAAGATGGTCGGGCGGACGAAGTAGCCGTCCTCCGGGACCCCCTCGCGGCCGTCGAGGACCAGCTCGGCGCCGGCCTTGACGCCCTCCTCGATGTACTTGAAGGTCCGCTCCTGGTTCTGCTTGCGGATGACCGGCCCGAGGTAGTAGTTCTCCTCGGTGGTGTCGCCCATGTCGATGCCCTTGGCGGCCTCGGTGAACTTGGCGATGAACTCGTCGGCCACCCCGTCCTCGACCAGGATCACCGAACCGGCCATGCAGCGCTCACCCGAGGATCCGAAGGCGCCCGACAGGGTCTTGGTGACGGTGTCGGCGACGTCGGCGTCGTTCAGCACGATGGTGTGGTTCTTGGCGCCGGTCAGCGCCTGGACCCGCTTGAAGTTCGCGGTGCCGTGCTCGTAGACGTACCGGCCCACGCCCTCGGAGCCGACGAAGGAGATCGACTTGACGGTCGGATTCTCCAGCAGCTCGTTGACGACGTCGGGCCCGCCCTGGACGATGTTGAGGACGCCGGCGGGAAGCCCGGCCTCCACGGTCAGGTCGATGACCTTGTTCATCAGGTTCGGGGTCTTCTCCGAGGGCTTGAGCACCATGGTGTTGCCGCAGGCGATGGCCATCGGGAACATCCAGAAGGGCACCATCATCGGGAAGTTGAACGGGCAGATGGCCCCGGTGACGCCGATCGGGTACCGGTAGTTGGTCACCTCGACGTCGGTGGCGACGGTGGGCAGGGAGTCGCCCATCAGCAGGTTGGGGATGGAGGCGGCGTGCATCACGTTCTCGATGCCGCGGCCCACCTCGGCGACGGCCTCGTTGTGGGGCTTGCCGTTCTCGGCGGTGATGATGTCGCCCAGCTCGTCCTTGTCGCGCTCGAGCAGCTGCTCCAGCTTGAACAGGATCTTGGCGCGCTTGATCACCGAGACCTTCGACCAGGTCTTGAAGGCCTCCGCGGCGTTGGCGATGGCGGCGGCGGTCTCGTCGCGGGTGGACATCGCCACCCGGGAGACGATGCCACCGTTGGAGGGGTTGGGAACGTCCTGGATGTCGGTCGACGTCGAGGAGACCCACTCGCCCCCGATCCAGTTCTTCAATGTCTTGACAGATGCAGTGTCGGCGCTACTCATGTCTGCTACCAGCTCCAATTGATGGGAGATATTCTGCTTGCGCAGGACTCACTGTACGCCTTAATGGTCGGACCAAACAGGACATGCACGAATGTGCTGACAAGATCACCAAATGTCAGCCACGGCTGGCGACAAGCCCAGCGGCCGAGGGCCGGCGTTGTCACGCCCCTCAGACCACCCGGGCCCGCGCCTGGCCCTCCATCACCTCCTGGAGCAGCACCACCGTCTCCTCGGCCAGATCGACACCGAGCCTTCTCGCGAGCCTGGTCAGGACGTAGACGAGCCGCTCGACCTCGGAGCTGTCATCGGCCAGATGGGCCACCCGGATCTTCTCGCACATCAGCTCCTCGTCCTCGGGGCAGCACACCAGGGCCCGGTCCAGGGCGAACCGGGCGGTCCGCAGGTCACCGGAGGCGCGGGACCGGCGGGCCAGCTCGACGCCGACGTCGCGGATGGTCTGCACCATCTCGGTGCGCCACTCCTCGGCCCAGTGCCACTGGCCGGGGGCGGCGTCGGCCATCGGTGCGCCGCGCACCAGGTCGAGGACGGCCCGCAGACTCGGGTCGGAGGTCCTGCGGATCCCGCCGACCAGCATTACCTGGGCCTTCTCCCAGTCGGTGCCCACGGCGTCACTCATCCGGATCTCCCCGTCGTAGGCGTCGGGCAGGTAGGCCTTCCCGGCATCGTCGCGGCCCAGCCATCGTCGCAGCCGGGACGTGTTCGACCGCCTGGTCGGCTCCGAGACCATCAGCGCCGCGCCCATCTGCGCCGAGCCGCTGCCGGGATGGGCGAGGATCCAGGCGCAGTACTCCAGGCACTGCCGCACGGCCTTCGACGGACGTTCCCCCCGCGCCCCCACGAGCTCGACAGTGCCGAGCACTCGGAGGACCGGGGCCTCGGCAACGGTGCTGGGCGACACATCGGTCTCCTCATCGGGCGGTGGGACGTGGGGGTGCTCGCACGGCATCGCCGCCATGCCGAGCCCTTCGACGGGAGCGCGAGCGGGATGATCGACGACATGCACGACGCGGTCCTCGGCGCTGCTGCCGGCAGGTCCGGTGAGATCGCGGTCGGCGGCCCGGGGGTCCTCACCGTCGTGCTCCCACCAGGGCGCCTCTTCGGTGCGGTCGGCGCTCGTCGCCTCGACGAGGGTGACGATCCCTCGCCTCACCGGAGCGGTCACGAGCTGCGGTGCGAAGACCCGCGATCCCAGCCGAGCCGATTCGGCGGACTCGATCCTCACCAGTGCCAAAGCCCTATTGGGCGGGTCGGTGGCGGCAGCCGGACTCACCAGCACCACCCCGGCCCGGCGCAGCTGCAGGGGGTCGGGCAGCCGGTCGGGGACGGCGTCGGTCACGATCACCCGCTCGACCGGCGGGAGGTCCTCGGGCACGGCCCTGGGACCCGCCAGCAGGGCATCGATGCTGTCCATCGCGTCCCTGCCGGAAACCAGCCGGACGTCCTCGCATCCGGTCTCGCCCAGCCACGCCAGCCCGGGCCCGGCCGCCACCACCTCCAGCCCCTGGCTCCACCGTGTGCAGGTGAGGCTGAGCGCGATTCCCGCGACCATCGCCTCGACGTCGGCCGGGTCCCCCGTCACTCCCAGCCAGCCGTCGGTCTCGGCGAGATCGAGCACGACCGGACCGTCATCGTCGTCGCCGAGGACGACGGTGGCCATCGGCAGGTCATCGGGGTCAGGGCCCCCGGTCTCCTCGTCGCCGGCACCGGCCAGGGCTGCGCGCAGGGCCGCGGCCTCGTCCTCCAGCACGGGCACCCGGCGGCCCACCGGGCGGGCGAAGAGCTGGGAGCGCCGCCCGGCGAGCAGGGCGCCCGAGATGGCGCCGGCCAGGAAGAGGCTCATCCCGGCCAGCGCCGTTCGCAGCGCCTCCGACCGTCCGTCGGCGGCCGGAGGGACGGCAGTCGGGGTGCCGGCGGGGGTCGTGCCGGACTCAGGGACCGCCGCGGGAGCGGCGGGCACAGCGGCTTGTGCCGGTGCGGAACTCGCAGCGGCCGTCGGCGCCGGGGAGGGGGTCGGCGCCAACCTGCCTGGAGATGCCGGGGCGGCCGGCAGGCCCCGGGGCACGTGCGGCGCCGGGACCGGGGCCGCGGCCCGGCCCTGGGAGGCGGGAGCCGAGGGCAGCCGCAGGATCCAGCCGACGTCGATCGCATCGGGGTCGGCGATCCGGTCCCGGTTGAGCTGGTAGATCTCGGTCCAGCGGTCGGGATCGCCGAGGTGGGACCGGGCCAGACCGCTGAGGGTGTCGCCGCGCGCCACGGTGACGGTCCGCGGGTCGGCGGGAGCGTCCGCCGGAGACGAGCCACGGGCATCGGCCGGGCTCGTGGGCCGGGCATCGGCCGGAATTCTGATCGTGTCGCCCACCGGCAGCGCGGCCGGGTCGATGCCGGGATTGGCCGCGGCGATCCGGCGCCACCGGGTCGGGTCACCGTAGGACTGCCGGGCCAGCGACCACAGGCTGTCGCTCGGCCCCACCACATGGTCGACGCCGTCGGCTGCGGCGACTCCCGCGTCGGCGGCCTGCTGATGGTCCGTGGCGGGGGCGCTCCCGGTGCCGTGGCCGGCATCGGGTACCGCACGGTCGGGGACGGCCACCGGCGACGCAGCAGCGACCGGGGCCGCCGGTGGCGGCCCCTCGGCGCGGGAGATCGGGGCCAGCAGCGCCAGGCTGGCGACCAGCAGTCCGGCGGCGATACCTTGCACCGGCCGCAGGCCCGGGACGCGGAACCGACGTCGCCCCGGCAGTCCGGCGGCCAGGTTGACCGCCTCGACGGCCACGGCGACCGTGAACACCAGCCAGGCGGCCCAGCCGACCAGGGTGAACAGGCCGAGCAGCAGGCCGCCGTCGTCAGGGGCGCTGAGGGCCTGTGGAAGACGCCGCAGCTCCTCGGGACGGCCCCAGGCGAGCAGGGCGACCGGCGAGCCGATCACCAGGAGCACCAGCACGGCCGTGGCGACCAGCGAGGAGAGGATGCGTCGGACGGCGGTCATGGCTGTCGCTCCCTGTGGCTGTCGACCGGCGCCTCGGCGGACGCCGAGACATGGAATGAGCCCGGCAGGCCGGGCAGCAGGAGATCCGCCATCGAGACCGTGCAGCCGACCCGCACCTCGACCCGACCGGGGAACCCGACAGGGACTGCGAGTCCCACCGGATCGACGTCGACCGCAGGTACCGTGCATCGGGTGCCCGCCAGATCGGCCAGGGCCACCTGACGCCCGGCCATGACGCCCTGGGCGGGTCCGGCGGCCACCGAGACGGCCCGGGCGGCGGCCTCGGCGGCCGAGTGAACGTCCCCGCGAGTCTGCCACAGCCGCCAGGATGCGGCGGTGAGGGCGGCCAGCAGCAGCACGGCGGGCAGGACGACGGCAGCCTCCAGGGCCGCCGCCCCACGGTCCCGGGCGGGTCTGTGCCCGATGCCCGGGGCACCGGCAGCAAAGGACTCGACTGCACGAGACTCGGCAGCACGGGACCCGACGATGAGGGTGATGAGGCGTCTCATGTCCCCTCCTTCACCCCGACGGCGCTGGCGCTCAACGGCGTCGACGCCCGGTCGAGGAGTACCGGGACGCGGGCGCGCACCTCGACGGTCGTCAGCGCTCCGGACCGATGGACCGCCACAGAGATGTCACGGACCCCGGAGGGCCCGGCGACCTGCCGCGCGGCGTCCAGGGCGTCGCCCGGCTGCGAACCGGCCAGCGTCTCCGCGCGCACCGCGGCCCGGGCGGCCTCGGTGACCGCCGAGCGCGCCTGGAGCACCACCGCGGCCTGGATGACGCCGAACACGGCCATCAGGACGAGCGGCCAGACCAGCGCCCACTGGACCGAGTCGACGACTCCGCGCTCGGTGCCGGCCCGGCGTGACGCGCCGGTCAGGTGGGCAGGTGACTCTTGACGTAGGCGGTGATGGCCGTCACGACGATGGTGGCCACTGATACCGCCCCGACCAGCAGGATGGCGTTCTCGGTGGACTGGCTGAGTCCCCGCTCGTCGCGACGGGGAGTCCGCGGGCGCTGCGGTGCCGAGGGCAGGAGCGTCAGGACCGGCAGCATCACCGCGGCGGCGCGACGGATGAGGGCGATGCCACGCGGGGAGCTCGGCACGGGTCGTGGTGGTGTGGACATCGGGGCCTCCGGCGGGGTGAGCGGTGGATGGACGGGAGTGAGCGGTGGACGGGCAGCGGTGGACGGTCGACAGACGGGAGGGATCGCGGGGGACGACGGCGAGGGTGCTCATGGCGCCAGCCCTGAAAGGCGCAGCAGAGGCGGGGTGAGCAGCACCAGGCCGAGGACAAGCACCGGCACCACCATCCACACCGTCATGGATTCGGAGGTCTCCTGGGCTGCGATCTTCTCGCGGGTGAGGTGGGCGTCGCGCATCTCGGCGGCCCTGGCCCGCAGTGTCCCGGCCAGCGCGGCCCCCTGGTCGTCGAGGCGCAGCACCTCCACGAGCTCGGCCAGTTCGGGCAGGTCCAGCTCATCGGCCAGCCTCTCCAGCCCCGCCCAGGGGGCCTGCTGCTCCAGGCGCGCACGCTCAAGGGTGGCGCAGATCCGGATCATCACGGCGTGATCGCTCAGCTGGGCGGCGTCGACCAGTGCCCGTGACGCCGACTCATTGGCGAGCCTGGCCAGGGTCACCAGGTCGATGAAGCTCAGTACCGCCTCGGCGGCGTCCTGCCTGGCCTCCCGCCGGCTGGAGCGCAGCCGCAGGTCGGGCAGGAACCAACCCGCCGCGCCCAGAGCCATGGACACCAGCACCGGCGCGGCGGGCGGGTTCAGCCCGGTCAGCCGGCCCACCCCGGCCACCAGCAGCGGAAGCATCAGCCCGGCCAGGGCCCACACGCACTTCTCGACCATGAAATCGCTCAGCGTCCGGCCGCGCAGTGCCAGCACCCGCCGGGTCGGCTGCGACACCCTGCCCAGCCGTCCGGCGGCGAGTCTCGCCCCCAGGCGGTCCAGACGGCCGGCGTCCGCAGGCAGCTCGGCCAGCGGAGAGGGCTCGGCCCCGGCCCCCGACAACCGGTCGAGGGCGTCGGACAGCCGGACCGGGGCTCGGCGCCGTCCGGCGACCACGAGCACCGGGGAGGCGGCCAGCACCGCCCCGCAGGCGGCCGCCAGGACGAGTGAGGGCTCAATCACGGCGTCCCCCTCCTCCAGGCTCCGCCTTCACCAGAACCCGCCGCCACCAGGATCCGGCCGCGACGGCGGATCTGCGACCGTCTCGCGAGCACCGCCAGGGCCCCGGCGTACATGGCCGCGTAGAGGCACAGCAGCCCCTGGCCGAGCAGGCTCGCGTAGGGGGTGAAGTAGCTGCGCCCGAAGACCAGCGCCACGCCCAGCACGACCCCGATGACGGCGGTCACCTGCCGCACCACGATCCGCGGCTTGGCCCGTTCGGTGCCGATCTCCCGCATCGCCTTCGCGCGATCGGTCAGTCCGCCGGCCAGGGCGGTGAGCGTGGCCGAGGCGCCGGTGCCGCCCCGCTGGGAGGCGATGAGCACGGCGGCGATCACCTGATCGGCGTCGGCGGAGTCCAGGTCGTCGGCCAGATGCTGGAAGGCCGCGCGCGGCTCCCACCGGGCGTCGAGGCGTCCCACCAGCCCGGCCAGCGGTTCGGCGAGGATCTCGGGGGCCTGACGCCGGGTGGCCCGGATGGCGTCGACCACCGATTTGCCGGTGGACGCCGACCCGGCCACCAACCGCACCCAGCGCTCCAGCCCACGGACCAGGTCGAGATCGCGTTCGGGCGGATCGGCCAGCAGCACCGGCAGCCCGATGAGCAGGGCGGGCCCGAGCACCAGGAGGATCGCCCAGCCGGTGATGAGGTACCCCACCAGGCCCGCGACCAGACCCGCTGTCCACCGGATCCGGCGGCCTCGTGGTGCCGATCGCCACCTCTTCTCCACCGCCGTCCACAAGTGTGTGGACAGTCCTGTGGATAACCTCTCGCCACGGGGTGGACGGGGAGCCGGCACCGCACCCGCCAGGATCATCACCAGGCCGCCGGTCACCAACGCCGCGAGCAGGCCGGCCAGCGCGGCGTTCATGACCAGGATCCGATCTCGGGATCCACGGCCCGCAGCTCGGCCAGCAGGCCGGGATCGGGATGGAAGACGGTGCCGCGCGGCCCTCCGGCGCCGCTGGGGCCCGCACCGGCCGCATAGGTGAGGTGGGTCACCGGTCTGCCGCCCTCCATGGCGCCGGTGAGCTGGCGGATCTCGGAGATGTAGCGGCGCCGCACCCCCTCCCGCCAGGTGTCGTCGACGAGGGTGACGTGGACCAGCAGGGTGATGTTGTGGGCGATCTGGCGGTAGGCCTCGTCCATTCCCATCGCCCCGCCGCGGGCCACCCTGGCGGCCAGCCGGTCCATGGTCGAGGAGGCCGAGTGGGAGTGGGTGGTGCTCAACGAGCCGGCGCCGGTCTGCATGGCCTCGAACATCGCCCCGGCCTCAGCCCCTCGCACCTCGCCGATCACCAGCCGGGACAGGTTCTGCCGCAGCGCCTCGGGGATGAGATCGGCCACCGTGTACTCGCCGACGCTGCGGCCGTCGATCCGCTCCCCCAGCCCGACTGTGGCCTGCAGGGCGATCATGTTGCGCCTGGCCGGGCGCAGGTGGGTGAGCAGCTCGTAGTCGGTCTCCAGGGTGCCGAACCGCTCGGTGGGCGGGATCGCGTCGACCAGCGCCCGCAGCAGGGTGGTCTTGCCGGCCCCCTGATCCCCCGAGATGACGATCGACTTCCGTGCCCGCACCGCGGCGCGCAGCAGCACCGCCACCGCCCGCGGCATCATCCCGGTGGCGGCCAGGTCGTCGAGCCCGACGTCGGTAAGGGTGTGGTGGCGGATCACCACCGAGGGCCGGTGGGCCAACCCGAAACCGATGACGTGGAGACGGTAGCGGTCGCCCAGGGCCACCGTCATGGTGGGGTGGGCGTCGTCGAAGGGGCGGGGCGGATCGGCGGACTCGCCGAGGAACCGGATCGCCTCGACCAGTTCGGCATCGGAGTCGGCCACCGGCGGACGCTCCTCCCGGTGGCCGTCGGAGAACTGGACGAGCACCTGGTCGCAGCCGTTGATCTCGATGTTCTCGGCGTCGGGGATCTCGAAGAGGGGCTGAAGGCGGCCGTAGCCGAAGATCGCATCGATGACCACCCGGACGTGGCGCATCTCGGCGTCCATCGACCACAGCGCCTCGCCGGTGGCGGCGAGCCGCTCGGCGTGGGCGTGGACCACCTCGCGGATCACCGCCTCCCCGAGCATCCGCAGATCTTCAGGGTCCAGATCCAGGCCCCGGTTCTCCCGGTGCTCGGCCCGCTCCCGGCTGATCCGGTCGCCCGCCTCGCGACGCAGCCGCACCACGAGCGCCCAGTCGACCGGTCCGTCGCCGACGCGGTCTGCCTGCGATCCCGTCCGCGATGCCGTCGCGCCCGGACCGGGGACCGACGAGGGCCGCCTCGGAGTCCATCCCGGGGCGGGGCGCAGCGGCGTACTGGCCGACGTCGGACCCACCCGGCGCAGCAGCCCGGCCAGGCCGGCGCTCGAAGGGGTCGACGCCGCGGGGGCTCCTGGATCCCCGTCGTGGCGGCCGGAACTCGTGGGTCCGGCGTCGTCGCGGTCCGCACCGTTTCGGCCCTCACCGTTGCGAACAGCGCCGTCCAGACGTCGTGGGGCGGTCACAGCGCGACCTCCCTCGCGGCGTCGGCGAGCAGCCCGGCGAGCCGTGCGGCGCTGTGGCGCAGACCCGACGCGTAGCGTCCCGAGGCCCATCCGCGGGGTCCCGGGGCGCCGTCGGACAGCACCGCCGCGGCGCGGGGATCGTCGGCCACCTCGGCGATGACCGGCATCCCGAACTGGGCGCAGATCTCGCGAGCCGAGTAGGGGTGCCCGGCGCCGACCGTCACCAGGCCGACGGTCGCGGCGGTGCGCGACGACACCGCTTCGACGGTCTCGGCGTTGACCGACAGGCCGGCCAGCGGGCGCAGACCGCAGCGGGTCACCACTCCCACGGCACCGGCCCTGGCGCACAGCTCGGCGGGCAGGCCGTCGGAGCCCATCCGGCCCAGGTCGACGATGACGTCGACACCGGCGTCGCCGAGTTCAGCCAGCGAGGCGGCGATCGCCGGCCAGATCATGGTGAACAGGGCGGGCTGGGCGGGATGCCCGAAACCGGGCAGGAAGCGGGCGGTGGGGCTCGGCCGGCCGTCGATCCCGGGCAGCGCGATCACCTGGTTCCACAGGGCCGCGGTGAGATCGGTTCCGGCGCGATGGGCTCCAGCCAGATCCGCCAGGCCGCCGCCCGTCTCGGTTCCGGCGGACAGATATCCGGACTCCACCGCGTGGGAGGGGTGCGGATCGGCATCGACCATCAGCACGTCGCGGGGCCAGCACAGCGCCAGGCCCAGGGCGGTGGTGGTGACGCCGGGGGCTCCGGAGGCGGAGGTGAGCAGCAGGATCGCCATCACGGCCCCCTGACGATGACGGCCACCCGGTCGCGGGAGGCCAGATCGGCCAACCGGGCCGCCTGATCGGCGCTCACCTCGACGTCGAGCAACCAGCTGGTGCGGTCCTCGGCACGGACCGGGGCACGGACGACGACGGCATCGGTACTGCGAGGGGTCTCGGCGTCCGCGCTGCGCGAGGCGTTCGCGGCGGCCTGTGTCTCGGACTTCTCGGCCACCTCCACGACGCTGATCCGTGTTCCGGCGGGCATCGGCGAGGTGGGCATCCGTCCGGCGGGAAGCCGCAGCCCCACTCTGGACGTGCCCGGTGTGAGCGGCAGGGCACCGACGGACCCCCTGCCGGGCAACGACCCGGCAGGCAGGTCGACCCGGGCATGTTCTCCGATCAGTCCGTCCAGCTCGGAGGCCGGCAACGTCGACACGCCTTCGGCGACCGAGATCGAGACCACCCCGACGTCACCGGAGCGCAGCTGCTCGCCACGGGCGACGTCGCGGGTCATCACGAGCACCGACTGGGCCCGGCTGGCCTGGGTCCAGGCGAAGGCGCCGCCCAGGGCACCCAGCACCGCGCACAGCAGGCCCGCGACGATGAGCATCGGGGAGCGCCGGGAGCGCAGCCGGGGCGACTCCTCGACGGCTCCGGGCGCGGTCGCGCCGGGCTCTGCGACGTCGTCGGAGGGTGCATGCCTGGCCCTCCGCGTGCGGGCTGTCAACATGACGCTGTACTCAAGCAGACATCACGGACGACCTCAAGGTTCTGTGCCGAAATCTGTGGATAACTCGCCGCCTGTGGAAAACTCCCGCGGCGACCACACAGGTCAGCGCAGGTGCACGGATCCCTTGACCGACCAGCTGAGGCTCGCATCATCACTGCCCGAATCGTCGCTCACGACGACTTTCGCATCGAGCTGGAGTTCCTCGGCGGTCTCGTAGGGCGCGTTCTGGCCCACCATGAAGGAGGCCCCGGGCTCCAGGACGTACGGGGGACGTTGGGTGCCGGCCTTGAAGGGAGTGGTCGGCGCCTTGTCCGTGGCCATCAGCTCCGGGGCCCTCACCCCGACCAGCCCCGGCTCCCACGGCCAGTCGGGGTACCGGGCGGTGATCGCCACCGTTCCGATGCCCAGGCTGATCGGATCCGTGGAGATGTTGGTGACGACGTAGCGCAGCACCACGAGCCGGTCGCCCTTCGCGATGACCGGCGTCCCGTCGGTGGGATCGACCATCACAGACGCCGTCGGCGCCGGCGCGGTCGCCACCTGGTAGACGGTGATGCGGACCCGCTTGTCGCCGACGACTCCCAGGCGGTGCCCCGAGGTGGCCACCGACGTCGCCCAGTCGGCGGTGGTGAATCCGGCCGATGCGGTGGTGGAGGGGGTGGGAGTCGGCGTGGCGGTTCCCGACGTGCTCTCGCACCCCGCGATGGCGAGCGATACGGCAGTCACCGTCGCAGCCACGGCCCTACCGGCGATCCGTCCGGGCTGAATCATCTCTCCCCCTTCCATCCGGCCGCTACCCCCACTCTCATGGCCGCCAGTCTTCCATCCTGACCCACAGATCTGTCGGGGCCCCATGGCCGATAAAGCGGACGGCGTCACCTCCGAGGCGGGTCACCGACCTTCGGGATGCGGGTGCGAGACCACGAAACCGGATCGGGCTTGTCACCCCCGCGGGGGACGGATCCGGCGCTGAACACGAGGTCGCCGACCAGCTCTGGGCGAACAACGGGTGAGTTCACGGGTGAGTCTTCCAATTTTCAACGAATCCGGCTCCCGGATGCCCATCTCCAGTGCTTACATGCTCGTGTCTACATCACCGGAATGCGGTTCGCGGCCGTGACACCGGCAGGTGTTGACATGTGCCCACTCGCCACCAGATCTTGGAGGGATCCGTGCCACCAACCCTTCCGGGCGACTCCACGCCCATCACCCGCATCATCGGGGCCGCGCTCGACCTCGCCTGGCTCGAGTCGGCCGGCCGACCGCTCGACGAGGAGGAGAGTCGCCTGCTGAACCTGTGCGATGATCTCTGGCATGTGAGGGCCGATGTCGCCAGGCCCGATCCGCACATCACATCGCAGGCCACCTGACCGGCTCCAGACAGCGCCCGTCCGGGGCCCGGCTCAGAACCGGGATTCGCGCAGCAGGGACATCGTCACCGAGTCCCACCGCCTCCCGTCCCAGAGCCGGGCCCCCGGCACGCGTCCGCACTCCGAGAAACCGAGACCCGAGGCGCAGCGGATCATCCTCTCGTTGCCGCTCCAGGTGGTCATGGTGAGTACATGGGCGTCGGTCTCCCGGAAGGTCTGGCGCATCCAGCTCGCCAGTGCCCGCCGCCCGATGCCCTGTCCCCACAGCTCGGGATCGAAGATGACGATGCCGAGCTCCCACCAGCCGCCGCCGGCCGGGGGCTCCTCGAATCGATTGACGAACCCGCAGCGGTGGCCCTCCACGGTCACCAGCGCCCGGTCCCCCGATCGCAGACGCGGGCGCCAGTCCGCGCAGAACTCTTCGTACTCGCGGTCGTCGACGTCGCCGAAATAAGGCCCGTCCCACCGTTTCCACGCCGCATCGGGCACCTCGACGTTCCAGTGCCACAGCCAGATGAGGTCTTCCTCGACGAGCGGGATGACGTCGACCTGCGGGGTCATGGTTCTCCTCAACATCGTCGTCATCGGTCCTGTCCGTCCGCGGCGCCGGTGCGACCGTCGCCCTGACGGTCCGCCGCAGCCGCTCGCACAGCCGTGCGCAGCCCCGACGGGTCCCCCGCCCGGCCCGGGTCGGGGGGCATTTTCTCAGAGCCGCCTCCGCCTGATCCACATCGACTCCGGCCCGCAGCGCCACGATCGCCACCCTCACCCGACCGTCCGCCCGGGTGAGGGCGTCCGCCGCCGCCTCGGGGGAGGCGCCGGCGGCCTGCTCGACCATCCGCACCATCCGCCGGTGGAGCTTCTCGTTGGTGGCGACGACGTCGACCATCAGATTCGACCAGGTCTTGCCCAGCCGCACCATCGCGGCCGTGGAGATGGCGTTGAGGACCATCTTCTGGGCGGTGCCGGACTTCATCCGGGTCGATCCGGTGACCGCCTCGGGACCGGTGTCGGGAAGGATCGCGACGTCGGCGAACCCGGCGAGCGGCGCCTGTGGATTGGTGGAGATGAGTACGGTCGCAAGGCCACGGCGCCGGGCCTCGGCGAGCGCTCCCCGGACGTAGGGGGTGCGGCCGCTCGCGGCGATGCCGATGACGGCGTCGTGCGGGCCGGCCTGTGCCAGCTCGGTGGCGCCGAGCTCCTCGGAGTCCTCCGCCCCCTCGACCGCCCTCACGAAGGCCCCCTCACCCCCGGCCATGTGACCGATGACCCGGTCGGGCCCGATGCCGTAGGTCGGCAGAAGCTCGACGGCGTCGAGCACCCCCAACCGCCCCGAGGTGCCGGCTCCGACGTAGTGGATCGACCCGCCCGCGGCCAGGGCTGCGACATACAGGTCGACCGCCCGGGCGATCTCCCCGGTGCAGGACTGGACGGCCGACGCGACCCGGGCGTCCTCGCCGAGGATCTCGGTCACCACTCCCGCGGAGTCCAACTGATCGATGTCGAGGGTGCGTTCATTGCGCGTCTCCGTGGGCCAGCTCAGGCGGGGCCCGGACAGGACCCGGGAAGAAGCTGTCACGCTACCTCCTTCTTCACTCGCACATCGACGGCACGCTGAACGTACCTGCCCCATGTAGATTCTGTCCACACCTGATGTCCTCCTGTGTCCTTCTGGAGGGAAGCGCCCGGAGACCGGCGTATGGTCCCTGGCCATGACAGTGATGGGGATCGACCTTGGAGGCACCAGCACCCGTGCGTTGATGGTCGATACTACAGGTCGGCAGCTGGGCCGCGGACAGGCAGGCGGGGCCAACCTGAGATCGGCCGCCGGCGGTGTCGTCGCGGCCGCCGAGGCGGTGTCCGCAGCGGCCTCCGGAGCCGTGGAAGCGGCCGGCGGGAGACGTCCCGAGGTGATCGTCGTCGGCGCCTCCGGGGCGGGGGCGGCGCGCCACGACGAGGTGTCGGCGGCGATGCGGGAGACACTGGCAGGGATCTGCGGAAGGGTCCGGGTGGAGAACGACCTGGCCACCGCCTTCCGGTCGGCCAGCGAGAGCCCGGACGGATACCTGCTGCTGTCGGGCACCGGTGCGGTGGCGGCACGCTTCCGCGACGGGTCGGTGGTCGGCCGGGCCGACGGCCTGGGCTGGATCCTGGGGGACGTCGGTTCGGGCCTGTGGATCGGCTGGCAGGGACTGCGCGCCGTGGCTGCCGATGTGGACGGGCGCGGACCCGCCACGACCCTCTCGACGTCGCTGATCGGGGCGCTGGACATCCAGCCCGTCACCGGGGACCCGGCCCAGGACCTCGTCCGCCGGATCGACGAGCTGGTCCCGGCCCAGATGGCGCGCCTGGCGCCGCTGGTGCTCGAGGCGGCAGGGCCCGACCGGGTGAGCGCCGATGAGGTGAGCGCCGGCATCTGCCGCGAGGCGGCGTCCGGCCTGCTGAACAGCCTGCGAGCGGTGGTCGGGGAAGGACCGCGCACCGTCGTCCTGGCCGGCGGCGTGCTGGCCCACGACACGGTGGTGCGCGAGCTGGTGACCGGCGAGCTGGAGGGCTGGACGGTCCTCACCGCCTCCGATCCGGTCCTCGGCGCGGTGAGGATCGCCCGGGAGATGATCGCGGCCCCGACACGCGACGTTGCTCGAAAGTGTCGTTGTGATTTTCTCGACGACGAGCTGTGACAAATTGCTGAGTTGTCGTTGTTGCATTTGACGGGAGCACCTGTGACAGGGTCACGTCTCGCGCGAGTGATCGTCGGGCCCCAGCCCGGCCAACCCAGCTCCCACCACTCCCGTCAGGATCAGACGGGCCGCATTTTCTCGCTCCAGAACCCGGAATCCCGGGCCGCCGTCGCCCGATCCCGGCCTCTGGGACGAGAAATTGTCGCCCGTCCCGATCGCACTCACCGGCACCTCAGTTCGAAGTCGATCTCGAAGGTGCGATGCCAGGAGAATCCGACGTTCTCCACCCGCCAGCCGACGAATCCCAGATCCCACAGCCCGTCCTCCAGCATCCGGGTGGCCTTCTCCACGGCCCGCGCCTCCTGGCCGGGGCCGAAGACGGTCCCGGTCGAGGCCAGGCCCAGTTCCTCGCGCAGCCCTCGGCGCCCCCGGGCCTGGTGGACGCAGTCCTCCAACAGGCGGTGCACCAGCAGTTTCTCGCGTTCCGGCCGGGAGCCGGTCCCCCGCCACTCCCCGTAGCGGATGACACCGGAGTGGTTGCTCCCGACACGCCGTCCCTGCTTCCCGGCATGCACTGGGACGGCGTGTCAGGAGCAACCACTCCACACGGCCGAGACGAACCATGGCGAGGACTGGAAGCTCGCTACTTCATCGTGCCCTGGGAGACCGATCCCTGCAGCTGCCGCTGGAAGATGACGTAGACGATGAGCACCGGGAGCACCGTGAGCACCACGGCGGCGAACAGGGCACCGTAGTCCACCTCGTAGTTGGTGCGCGAGGCGAAGGCCGCCAGCCCCTGGGAGAGCACGTAGTTGTCGGTCCTCGTGTTCAGCGCCACGGGGATGAGGTACTGGTTCCACAGACCCAGGAAGTTGAAGATCGCCACCGAGGCGAAACCGGGCTTGGCCATCGGCAGCATGACGCTGAAGAAGGTGCGCCATTCCCCGGCGCCGTCGATCTGCGCGGCCTCGTAGATCTCGAAGGGCAGCGTCTTGAAGAAGGCGTAGAGGAAGAACACGGTGAAGGGCAGCGCGAACGCCACATAGGTGATGATGAGGCCCGGGATCGTGTTGAGCAGTCCCATGTTCTTCAGGGTGAAGAACAGCGGGACGACAGCCAGGAAGATGGGGAACGTGTTGCCCGCCAGGAAGAGCGTGTAGATGAGCTTGTTCCCGTGGAACCGGTAGCGGGCGAGCACATAGGCGCTCATCGCCCCGAGCACCATGACGATGATCAGTGCGGAGAACACCACCACGATGGTGTTGAGGAAGAAGTCGCCGATCTGAGCGGTGGTCCAGGCGTTCTTGAAATTGATCCACTGGATCGTCTTCGGCAGCCCGAAGGGGGAGGAGAAGATCTCACTGGTGGTCTTCAACGAGGTGAGGATCGTCCACAGCAGCGGGAGGATCACGATGACCGCCCACACGATGAGCAGCACGTGGGCGGTGGTCGAGACGGCCTTGTCGCCGGTGCTCGACCTCGGATGGTGGACGTCGATCTCGTCGACGGCGACGGGAGCCTGAAGGGAGGTACTCATGCCATCGTCACCGTGTCCTTGCCGCCGGTCAGACGATTCACCAGCGCGACGATCCCGGCGAAGATCATCGTCATGATCGCGATGACGACGCCCATCGCGCAGGCGAGGCCGTACTGGCCCTTGCTGAATGCCGCCTGGAAGAGCTGCTGGCTCATCACCAGGGTGGAGTTGCCCGGCCCTCCGAAGGGGTTCAGCACGCTCATGTAGACGAAGGCGTCCAGGGAGGCGATGCCCAGGTAGATCCACGCCGTCTGGACGTTGTCGCGGATCAGCGGGACGGTGATCGAGACGGCGGTCCTGAACCGGCCCGCCCCGTCGATCCTGGCGGCCTCGAAGATCTCGGCGGGAATCGACTTGATGCCGGCGATGAACAGCAGCATGTAGAAGCCCACATAGGCCCAGATCATGACGAACATGGAGACCGGCATGGCGGTCGACTTCTCGCCGAGCCAGGCGAACTCCTCGGCCCAGTGCGCTCCCGACTTCGTGAGGATCCCGTTCACCAGCCCGTGCGAGGGATCGAAGATCTGGCCCCACATAAGGCCGATGACCACGGCTGGCACGCAGTACGGGAAGAACGACACGACGCGGTAGAAGCCCGACCTGCTGAGGCCGCGGGTCTGGCCGTAGCTGGACCCTCCCACCGTGATCATCGTGGCCAGGATCAATGACAGCACGATGGTGATGAGCGGCACGAATACCGCCAGCAGCACGTTGTTGACCATCGCCTTCTGGAATACGTCGTCGCCCAGCAGCCGGACGTAGTTCTTCAGCGCCACGAAATCAAAGGTGGCCGAGAACCCTCCCCAGTTGGTGAGCGAGTAGTAGAACGCCTGGATGAACGGCGACACGACGAAGACCAGGTAGATGATCAGCGGGACGCCGAGGAACACGGCGAAGAAGCTGACCTTGTCGAAGCTCCAGTGACGGTGACGCTTCCTCGCGGGGGGAAGGGCCTCGGGCGCCTCAGGAGCACCGGAGAGGGTTCCTACCTCCGCGTAAGCGCCCAGGGGGGTGGATGCACTCATGCAGGACTCAATCTGATGGAGGGGCGGCCGTCCGGCCCGGGGACCGGACGGCCCGGAAAGGGTCAGGACAAACGCGGTCGCGGGCTCACTTGACCTTGATCTTCTGCACCGAGGAGTCGTCGGCGATCTTGTCGGCGACCTCCTGCATGCCCTTGGTGAGTTCGGCCACCGACGACTTGCCGGCCAGGAAGTCGTTCCACAGCACCAGGTGATCCTTGTTGATGCCGTAGAAGTCGACGTGCTGGATGTTGAACACCTTGTCTCCGGCGGTGTCGAGCATCTTCGTCAGGGAGACCAGCGCCGTGGAGCCGAAACCGTCGGCCGGGACGGTGTCCTTGACGATGGTCGGGGACAGGATCGTCTTGGCGAAGTTGGTGGCGGCGTCCTTCGACAGCATCGCCCGCATGAACTCCTTGCCGGCACCGGCGTTGACGCCCTTCTTCGGGAAGATGAACGGCTCACCCGGGGCGGCGTTCATCGCCTCGTATCCCAGCTTCGGGGAATCGGTGAGCACCAGTTCCGGGGCGCCCATCATCTTGAAGCCGGACTTGGTCTGCTTCTTCATCTCGTTCTCGATCCACGAGCCCGACGGATACAGCAGCGCCGCCTGGTCGTTGGACCACTGGGCCTGGGCGGCGGTGAAGGCGGTCCCCGCGCCGCCGGGCTTGAAGAATCCGGCGTCGATGATCTTCTTGAGCGCCTTGAGCACGTCCTGGATCGTCTTGTTGGACCAGGCGTTCTTCTCCAGGTTCTCGATCGGCAGCCGGACCTCGTCGCCGCCCTCCTTGAAGGCGCTGCCCAGCACCAGGGTGCGGTAGTAGCTCGCCGCCTCCTTGCCCCACAGGAAGAGGTACTTGTTCTTCTTCTTGGCCGTCTCGCCGAGCTTGTACGCCTCGTCCCAGGTCTTCGGCACCGTCCAGCCGTTGGCCTTGAAGAGCTCATCGGAGTACCACAGCGCGTAGGCGCTCATCACGTAGTTGAGGATGACGAACTTGTCGCCGCGGGTGCCGACCTCCTTGACGCCGGCGTAGAGGGTGTCGGCGATCTTCTTGCCCTCGTAGTTCTTGGCCGCCAGGATGTCGTCGGCGGTGTCCAGCTGGTCGAGCACCGACGCCACGCCGATCGAGTTGGCGCCCGAGTTGTCGATGACGTCGGGCGGGTTCCCGCCGACGAAGCGCGGCTGGAGCTCCTGCGAGATGTTGTTGGAGGCCTTCACCGAGGTGGTGAGCTTCGGGTACTTCTTCTTCATCTGCTGGGCCGCGAACTCGCAGTAGGCGATGCCGTAGCCGCCGTTGAAGATGACGGCGTCGAGCTTGCCGTCCTCCTTGATGCCGAAGGGGTTCGAATCTGATTTCTTGCCGGCCGACGGAGCGCCGCCGGAATCGGAGTCTCCGCCGCCACTCGCGGCGCAGGATGCCAGGGGCACCACGGCCGCAGCCGCAACGGCGCTCTTGAGGAAACCTCGGCGGTTGAAGGTTGACTGGGTCATGGTCATTCTCCTTGGTTGATGCCCGCCGACACTGGCGGACAGGGATCAATCACTCAGTGCTCTCAGGAAGGCCCTGCGTCCTGAACAGTAGTGACGCCCGGTGGGCGGCCACAAGCACTGCAACCGAACCGTTACGTCGCACTCACATAGTGCGTCATCCTTGCCCATCTGGGAGGCGATTCGAACCAGAATAGTGAGCGAATCGCTCACCCCAGGTGAGTGTCGGACTTCACGTGTGGACACCGTCCACCCCCTCGTCGGGTCCAGAGCACACCGTCTTCACGGGCCGGCGTCAGGACGCCCCGACAGACGGGTGGCAGGATCGTCCCATGGGCTCCTTCACCACCGACGACACCGCACTGGTCTTCGAGGGGGGCGGCATGCGCGCCAGCTACTCCTGTGCCGTGGTGGTGAAGCTGCTGCGCGAACAGGTCAGCCTGCCTCACGTCTCCGGGATCTCGGCGGGTTCGTCGAACACCGCGAACTACCTGTCGAAAGACGCCGCCAGGGCCAGGGAGTGCTTTGTCGAGTTCGCCGCCGACCCGAAGCTGGGTGGACTGCGCACTTTCGTCACCGGTCACGGACTCTTCAACTCCGAGTACATCTACCAGCACACCTCCCTGCCCGAGGAGGCCCTGCCCTTCGACTGGTCCGCGTTCGAGACCAATCCCGCGGCGATGCGTATCGGCGCCACCCGCACCGACAACGGCGAGCAGGAGTGGTTCACCCGCGACGACGTCGACTCGATGAAAGACCTCATGGTGCGGGTGCAGGCCTCGTCGACGATGCCCGGGCTGATGCCCCCGGTCACCATCGACGGGGTGGAGTACGTCGACGGTGCGATCGGCCCCAACGGCGGAATCCCCCTCGACGCCGCCCAGATGGACGGTTACGAGCGCTTCCTGGTGGTGATGACGCGGACCCGCGACTACGTCAAGAAGCCCCCGCGCAATATCCGCGCTCTCAACCGGATCTTCCGGAAGAGGCCCGCGGTGGCCGAGGCGCTGGCCGGGAGGTGGCGCCGCTACAACGCCACCCGCGAGGAGCTGCTCGATCTGGAGCGCGACGGCAGGGCGGTGCTCTTCTTCCCCGACCAGATGCCGATCGAGAACCAGGAGCGCCGGGTCGCCAGGCTGCGGCACTGCTATGCGATGGGGATGGCCCAGATCAACCGCCAGTGGCCCCGATGGCGGGACTTCCTGGGCATCTGAGGCTCAGCGGACCGCGTCGGCGAAGGCTTCGAGGCAGCGGTCGTTCTCCTGCTGCGAGCCGATGGACAGGCGGATCCCCTCGGGCTGCCAGCAGCGGGCGAAGACGCCATGGCTGCGCAGCACGTTGTCGATCCGCGCGGTGTCGTCGCCGGTGGACAGCCACACGAAGTTGGCCTGGGAGTCGCCGACCGGCCAGCCCTGGGAGCGAAGCCCGGCGGTGACCCGCTCGCGCTCGGCGACGATCCTCTCCACCCGCACGTCGAGCTCGTCCTCGTGGGCAAGGGAGGCGAGCGCCGCGTGCTGGGCGAGGTCGCTGACCGCGAAGGGGGTGGCGACGCGGCGCAGGTCCTCGGCGATCTCGGCGCTGGAGATCGAGAAGCCGATCCGCAGCCCGGCCAGCCCGTAGGCCTTGGAGAAGGTCTGCAGGTTGACGACGTTGGGGTGGCGGGCCAGCATGTCCAGGCCGGAGACGGAGTCGGCGTCCCGGTTGAAGTGCACGTAGGCCTCGTCGATGGCGACGATGACGTCGTCGGGAACGCGCGCCAGGAAGGCCTCCACCTCGTCGGTGTGGAGGGTGGTGCCGGTGGGATTGTTGGGGGTGCACAGCAGGATCAGTCGGGTGCGGTCGGTGATGGCGGCGGCCATCGCGTCCAGGTCGTGGTGCAGGTCGGGTCGCAGCGGCACCTTGACCGGCGTCGCTCCCCCGACGACGGTGATGATCGGGTAGGCCTCGAAGGACCGCCAGGCGAAGATCACCTCGTCGCCCAGGCCGGCGGTGGCATGCACCAGCTGGGTGGCGACCTCCACCGAGCCGGCGCCCACGGCCACCTGATCAGGGGTGACGCCGAACCGCTCGGCGATGGCGGTGCGCACCTCGACGGCCCCCATCGAGGGGTACCGGTTGTAGGAGCCGAGCCGACGCTCGATCTCGGCGACCACCGAGGGCAGCGGCGGGTAGGGGTTCTCGTTGGAGGACAGCTTGACGGCGTCCGGGCCCTCGGCGGCACCCTGCTTGTACGGCGGAAGTGACCTCACCACATCGCGTCGGCTCATCGTTGACGTCCTCCTCTGCTGCCCTGTGCAGCTCCGAGGGTCTCACATCCCGGCAGGAGGGCCCGCCGCGGGCCACATCGTGGGGGCCGGACGGAATGCGGAGACGGATCTCCCGACAGATGGGGCTTTCCGGCGGCCCGTTCGAGCCGAATCAGCCCGACTGTCGGGAGATCCGCCGGTTCACAGCACCTTGGACAGGAAGTCCTGGGTGCGCAGTTCCTTCGGAGAGGTGAGGATCTCGCGGGGATCCCCCTCCTCCACCACGACGCCGTCGGCCATGAACATGAGGTGACCGCTCACCTCGCGGGCGAATCCCATCTCGTGGGTGACGACGATCATCGTCATGCCCTCGCCGGCCAGCTTGCGCATCACGTCGAGCACCTCGCCCACCATCTCGGGGTCCAGGGCGGAGGTGGGCTCGTCGAAGAGCATCACATCGGGGCGCATCGCCAGCGCCCGGGCGATCGCCACCCGCTGCTTCTGACCGCCCGACAACTGGGCGGGACGGGCATCGGCCTTGTCCTCCAGGTGCACCTGGCCGAGCAGGTCGGCGGCCCGGTCGAGGGCCTCGGCCTTCGACATCCGCCCCAGCTGCAGCGGGGCCATCGTGATGTTCTCGGTCACCGTCATGTGCGGGAAGAGGTTGAAGTGCTGAAACACCATCCCGATCTTCTGGCGCACCTCGTTGATGTCGGTGCCCGGATCGGTGAGGTCGTGGCCCTCGATGAGCACCTTCCCCGAGGTCACCTCCTCCAGCAGGTTGAGGCAGCGCAGGAAGGTGGACTTGCCCGATCCCGACGGTCCGATGACCGAGACCACCTGCCCCTTGTGGATCGTGGCGTCGATGCCCTTGAGCACCTCGTTGGAGCCGAAGCTCTTGTGCAGGTCGACGGTCTGGACGACCGGGGTCTCGCTGATGTTCTCGCTCACTTGTTGACCTTCCGATCGACGAAGTTCGACAGTGTTGTCAGGGCGTAGATGACGATGAAGTAGATGACGCCGACCATGATCCAGATCTCGAAGGACCTGAAGTTGCGGGCGATGATCTGCTGGCCCTGATAGGTCAGTTCGGCGAATCCCAGCACGGCGAGGATCGAGGTGTCCTTGAGGCTGATGACGAACTGGTTGATGAAGGACGGCGTCATGATCTTGACGGCCTGGGGCACGATCACCTTGCGCATCGACTGCAGCCAGTTCAACCCGAGCGATCTCGACGCCTCCATCTGGCCGGGATCCACAGACTGGATGCCGCCTCTCACGATCTCGGTCATGTAGGCGCCGGCGTTGAGGCTCAGGGTGAGCACGCCGGCGGTGAAGACGTCGATCTTCTGGCCGGTGACGGTGGGCATGCCGAAGTAGAAGAAGAATGCCTGGACCAGCAGCGGGGTGCCGCGGAAGATCGCCACGTAGACCGAGGCGATGCCCGACAGGATCCTCACCCCGGAGACCTTGCTGAAGCCGAAGACGACGCCGAGCACCAGGGCGATGAGCAGGGACAGCGCAGTGGCGGCCACCGTCATCGCCAGGCCCTTCATCAGCGCGGGGAAGCTCTCGGTCAGCAGGGCGAGGAAGCCGTCGCTCTTCTCCGAGTCGGAGTCGGGGGCCTTGAGGTACTTGTCGAGCACCTGCTGGTAGGAGCCGTCGGTCTTCATCCCGCTGAGGCCGGCGTTGAAAGCCTTGAGCAGATCGGCATTGCTGCCCTTGAGGACGGCGAATCCGTAGGAGGCGCCCGCCTCCTTCTCGGTGACCACCTTGAGCCCGTTGCCCTCCTTGATGCCGTAGGCCAGCACCGGGTAGTCGTCGAAGACGGCGGCGGCGTTCCCGGTGTTCACCTCGGAGTACATGGTGTCGGCCTTGTCAAGGGCCTTGACGGTGTAGCCGTACTTGGAGGCGTTCTTCTGGGCGAAGGTCAACGACTCGGTGCCGGTCTTGGCGACGACGGTCTTGCCCTTGAGATCCGCGTAGCCCTTGATGTCGGAGTCCTTGGCGACGGCCATCTGGATGCCCGAGTCGAAGTACGGGTCCGAGAAGTCGAAGACCTTCTTGCGCTCGTCGGTGATCGACATCCCGGCGATGACGCCGTCGGCCTGCTTCGACTTGACGGCCTGGAGAGCGGCGTCGAAGCCCACCGACTTGATCTGGACGGTGAATCCCTGCTGCTTCGCGATGGCCCGGATGAGATCCATGTCGATGCCGGTCATATTCCCCTTGGCGTCGCGGTACTCGAAGGGGGCGAAGGTGGTGTCGGTGGCGATGATGAAGGTCTTGCCCTTGACGCCGGCCACCGAGGCGTCGTCGGCGGGGGCGTTCTCGCCGAGGTATTTCACCAGCAGCTTGTGATAGGAGCCGTCGGACTTCATCTTCTCCAGGCCGGTGTTGAAGGCCGCCAGCAGCGCCGCATTGCTGCCCTTGAGGACGGCGAATCCGTAGGAGGCTCCGGCCTCCTTGGCGGTGACGACCTTGAGGCCGTTGCCCTGCTTGATACCGTAGGCCAGCACCGGATAGTCATCGAAGACGGCAGCCGCATTGCCGGTGTTGACCTCCGAATACATGGTGTCGGCCTTGTCGAGAGCCTTGACGCTGAATCCGTACTTGGAGGCGATCGACTTGGCGAAAGTCAGCGACTCGGTGCCCGTCTTGGCGACGACGGTCTTCCCTTTGAGATCCGCATAGGACTTGATCGAGGTGTCGGTCTTCTTGATCGCCATCTGAATACCGGAGGCGAAGTACGGGTCTGAGAAGTCGAAGGCCTTCTTGCGCTCGTCGGTGATCGACATCCCGGCGATGACGCCGTCGGCCTGCTTGGACTGGACGGCCTGGACGGCGGCGTCGAAGCCCACCGATTTGATGTTGACCTTGAATCCCTGGCTCTTGGCGATCGACTGGATGAGATCCATGTCGATGCCGGTCATATTGCCCTTGGCGTCGCGGTACTCGAAGGGGGCGAAGGTGGTGTCGGTGGCGATCGTGAAGGTCTTGCCCTTGACGGAACCGGCCGACGAGTCGTCGGCCCAGGCCTTGGCCCCCAGCGATCCGGGAGCCACGGTGAGCAGTGCCATCAGCACGCCGATGAAGGCGGCGAGACGGATCGCCCACCGCGGCCGTCGAGATATGGAATGCATGGGGCCTCCCAGCGGTCATGCGGCGGATGAATACGCCGCGACCGTACTTGACGCCGGCTCTTCCCGGGACACCGGGTGCGATTCGAGACGGTCCGAGCCGCCCCTTGCCGAGCCCGCTGTCGCGAGCGGCGCAGACTGCCGCATCGGTGGAGGGTCGTCTGCATATCCACCAGATCGTCGAGCAGCGGCTCATCGACCGCGACTACGGCCCTCAGACGGGGCTGCTGGCCGCCGACGTGGAGGCGCGGTGGGGATCCCTGGACGACGCCCCCGGCATCGAGTCCGCCGCCGACCTGCTGGCGAGAGTGCGCCGCGGCCGGGATCGTGCGGCAGGTCGAGGACCGAGGCGTGCGGATCATCATGATCACCGCCGACAGCGCGACGGCGGGCCGGGGATCGCCCGGCAGGTCGGTCTGGGCGACCGCGTGGGTTCCGGCCCCGAGGCTGTGGGGCGGCCCTGGGACTTCGACGTCATCGCCGAGGTGTTCCCCGCCGACAAGCAGGAGGCAGTCCGCGCGCTGCAACGCACCGGTCATGTCGTGGGGATGACCGGCGACGGCATCAATGACGCCCCCGCTCTGGCGCTCGGCGCCCAGCGGTCCGGTGGCGGGCGTGGTGGCCGGCAACCTTGTTCTCGTCTCAGTGCTGGCGATCTCCGGCACGGACACCAGCGCCGTGCCGTGGACGTCGGCCGCTCAGTCAGGCTGAACAGTCAGCGAGAACTCGATGCAGGACGGGCCCAGGCCTCCGCCACGATCTCCGCCGCTTCTTGGGGACCGACCTGGAGCCGGCACTGATGAGAAAGCGCCGCATCCCAGTCCTCCCGGGTCGGGGCCGAGGCGAACGTCGCTCCGGACCAGGGCTCCTTGACTGACCAGATCATCGAGAGTGCGCCACACGTTGGTACCCAGTTCTCTGACATCCTGAAGGCGAACGGTGCGCATCGGCGCACGCGCCACCGTTTGGAGCAGTTTCACGGCTTCAGCCATCAACCCTCAATTCACTGAGCGGCAGTATACCTTTAATGTATATCCATGCTCAGTGAATCAGTGGAGTTTGATACGCACGGCCACCGGCGCCGCGGCGTCCACCACTCACTGGAGCCACTGCCGGCCAACTCGGCATCTCACCCCCGGGGGAATACCCGCTCCACCCCGACGCCGGCCACGTAGCATGGCGTCGCTGCGGAGAGCGGACACCAGCGAAAGGCAATGCGGCATGCACGGTGAGTACAAGGTTCCCGGGGGCAAGCTCGTCGTCGTCGATCTCGACGTCGACGACGGACCCGAGGGCAGGTTGAAGAGCGTCCAGATCTCCGGGGACTTCTTCCTCGAGCCCGACGAGGCCCTGGGCCGCATCACCGCGGCACTGGAAGGGGCCCCGACCGACCTGGCTGCCAACGCCCTGGCCGAGCGGGTCCAGGGTGCCCTGCTGCCCACCGACGTTCCCTTCGGCATCACCCCCGAGGGTGTGGGGATCGCGGTACGGCGGGCGCTGGGCAAGGCGGTGGACTGGGATCTCATCGACTTCGACGTCATCCACGGGCCGTCGGTGGACCCGATGCTCAACGTGGCGATGGACGAGACCCTGGTCGACGACGTCGCGGCCGGGCGGCGCAAGCCGTTCATGAGGCTGTGGGAGTGGAACGCCCCGCAGGTGGTGATCGGCTCCTTCCAGTCCTACGAGAACGAGATCAACCAGGAGGGGGTCGACCGCTTCGGGATCACGGTCTCGCGGCGGGTCACCGGCGGCGGGGCGATGTTCATGGAGCCGGGCAACTGCGTCACCTACTCGCTGGTGATCCCCCTGGCACTGGTGGATGGGCTGAGCTTCGCGCAGTCCTACCCCTTCCTCGACGAGTGGACGATGGAAGCGCTGGCGAAGGTGGGCATCCAGGCCCACTACGTGCCCCTCAATGACATCTCCTCGCAGGTCGGCAAGATCGGCGGGGCCGCGCAGAAGCGCTTCAACAACGGCTACATGGTCCACCACGTGACGATGTCCTATGACATCGACGCCGAGAAGATGCTGCAGGTGCTGCGGATCGGCAAGGAGAAGGTGCGCGACAAGGGGCACCGTTCGGCCATCAAGCGGGTGGACCCGATGCGCTCGCAGACCGGTCGGCCGCGCGAGGAGATCCTCGACGTCTTCTACAACCACTTCAAGGAGAAGTACGCCGCCACCGACGGCGCCATCACAGATGAGGATCTGGCGGTGGCGAAGCGGCGCTGCGACGAGAAGTTCTCCACCTATGAGTGGACCCACCGGCTGCCCTGAGACTGCGGGGTCCTGCCTCCACGGCCCGCTTCACCCCGGCACGGCGTCCCCCCTTTCCCTTCCCCGGCCCGGACTCTTCCGGTCACCCCTTGACACCTGACCCGGTTCTATGGTTCATTAGTTGAGTAACGAACCGAGGAGGTGAATGTGAGTCCCGCACCAGCAGACGGCCGTCCGATCTTCCTCACGCTCGCCGGGCAGATCGCTGACGACATCCTCGCCGGGGTCTATCCGCCGGGCGCCCACGTGCCGTCGACCAACGAGCTCTCCGTGTTCTACAAGATCAATCCCGCAACCGCGGGCAAGGCCCTCAACCGCCTCGTCGACCAGCAGATCCTGGAGAAGCGACGCGGCCTGGGGATGTTCGTCACCGAGACCGGCGTCGAACGTCTCAGGGAGCAACGCAGGACCCTGTTCGCCGAGAACTACCTCGCCCCACTCCTGGAGGAGGCCGAACGCGTCGGTCTCTCCACCGACGACATCATCACTCTCATCCACCGCCAAGGGCCGGGGTCGCAACGCCCCGCCATATGACGGAAGGAGCCCACCATGACCACCAATGACGGGATCACCATCACCGGCCTGTCGAAATCCTTCGGCCGCAATGAAGTGCTCCACAACATCGATCTCGAGCTTCCCGCCGGGCGGGTCTACGGACTCCTCGGGGCCAACGGGGCCGGCAAGACCACACTGATGTCCCTCATCTGCAATCACATCTTCCCCAGCTCGGGGCGAATACTCATCGACGGGCAGTCACCTGCCGAGAACGCCGCCGTGCTGGAGCGGACCTGCTTCATCCATGAGGACCAGCGCTGGCACGACGACTTCACCCTCGACATGCTCATGAGGGTCGCGCCGTCCTTCTTCTCCGAATGGTCCGCCGTGACCGCCGAGCATCTCGCGGCGAAGTTCCGGCTGCCCCGCCGGACCCGTCTCAAGAAGCTCTCCAGGGGGCAGCGCTCGGCCCTGGCGATCACCATCTCGCTGGCCTCCCGGGCGCCCTACACCTTCCTCGACGAGCCCTACCTCGGGCTCGACCCGAGTGCCCGGTCGATCTTCTACACCGAACTCATGAACGAGATCACCGAGGCGCCGAGGACCGTCATCATGTCCACCCACCTCATCGACGAGGCCTCCTCCCTCATGGAGGACGTCGTCCTCATGCGCGACGGCCGCATCGAGATGCACGCCGACGTCGACACCATCGCCTCCGAGGCGTACACCGTCCGCGGTCTGGCCGACGACGTCACGCAGGTGGTGGCCGGCCTCGAGATGCTCTCCTCCCAGTCGATGGGCCGCATCGAGTCGGCCCTGGTGCGAGGAGACCTCAACGGCGACACCCATGCACTCGCCGAGGAACTGCATGTGTCGATCGAGCCCGCGGGGCTCCAGGAACTCGTTGCCGCATTCGGCATCCTGGACGCCGGCGACTCCATTCCCGGCACTTCCGGATCCGCCACTGCACAGCCCGCACTGAAAGGAGTCCAGTCATGAACCGCACACCCAGGCCCCTCAGATCCTTCCGCCTGACCGTCTTCTCAGCCACCAACGTGCTCTTGGTACCGCTCATCATCCTGGCACTGATGGTCGCCATCTCCGTGATCATCACGCTGATCATCGGTATCAAGACCGGGCTTCCGCTCAGCCAGGAGGCCTCCATGGGGATGACCTACAACATGGGATCGGTCTTCTCGATCCCCGGATTCCTCATCGCCGTGGGGGCGATGACCGTCAATCGGCAGTTCGCCACCGCGCTGGCCTTCGGCTCCACCCGGCGCGACTTCTGGATCGGCAGCTCGCTGGGCTTCCTCGTCATCTCCCTGGTGACCGGCATCGGCGGCGTCGGGCTGATGTGGCTGGAGAAGGCCACCGACCACTGGTTCATCGGCGCCAGGGCTATGGACGTCTACGTCCTGGGCAGCGGTGACGCCTGGCAGGCCTTCCTCACCATCACCGTGCTGTCGCTGTGCTCGTTGTTCCTGGGAGCGGGGTTCGGCACCCTGTTCCGGGCCTGGGGCCCGCGGGTGGTGGTCGCCTCGGCCATCGGCATGGGTCTGGTGCTCTGCGGCGGCATCGCACTGGTCGTCTGGCAGTGGGACGCCTGGGGACCCGCCATCCTGAGACTGGGCGCCTGGGTGATCACCATCGGCACCGGGACACTGGGGCTGATCGCGATGCTCGGCAGTTTCATCGCCAACCGGAGAAGCGGCATCACCGCCTGACCGTTCTCCAATGCAGGCAAATGACTCGAATGCAGGTGCATTCGAGTCATTTGCCTGCATTCGAGGGATCCGGGAACCCCCACGTCGACGTCCAGGAACCGGACCGCCGCGCGCCTCAGGCCATGGCACGGGTGACGAGATCGGCCACCGAGTCGACCACGACGTCGCAGCCCTCCTTCACGTCGTCGGGGGCGTGCGGAAGGGTGGCGGACAGGTCGGCGACCGCGTGCATCGGCAGGTCGTTCCAGGAGTCGCCGATCGTGTACACCTCGCCGTGGCCCGGCAGGAAGTCGGCGAGCAGGCGGGCCAGACCGGTGCCCTTGGTGACTCCGGCGGGAACGACGTCGATGAAGAACAGGTTGCGGTGCAACTCGGCCCGGCCGTCACACAGGAGCCGGAGCCGGGCCTCGATCCGTGCCCTCACCGCATCGTCGGGGATCGCGATCGGCATCCCGAACAGATCACGACGATCGAGGTCCTCGACCTCGCCCCGGATCGCCCACGGGGCCACCTGAAAAGGTCTGCCGTCCGGCCGGGCGAGCTCCGGTGCGAGCACGGCGTGGTCGCGATCGATCGTGGAGGCCATCAACATGGCCGGCTCACCGCGGAGCAGATCGGTGATCTGTCCCAGCAGCCCGGGCCCGATCGGCGTCGATGCGAGCACGGTGAGGTCGCCGTCGGCGACGACCGCGCCGTTGAACGCGATGACATGATCCGGGCGGGGCAGGCCGTAGCTCCTCAGAGCCTCCCCGACCGCCTGCAGGGAGCGCCCGGTATTGATCACCAGGACGTTGCCGGCGGCGGTCCAGCGGGAGAGCGCGGCCATGTCGGCGCTGCTGACACCTCCCTCGAAGATCAGGGTGCCGTCGAGATCGGTGGCCAGAACCTTGCGCATGGCCCCATCCTCCCAGGACTGCCATCACCTGGTGATCACCCGGCTTCCGGGCGGCGGGCGGGTTGTCTCCGGGCAGGAGGCCGGTGTCAGGGCCGCATGGGCTTGACCGCCGCGGCGACGGCGCCGTAGACGTCGTCGACACCGCCGGCAAGGATCCTGGCGACGGTGTGCAGCAGGGGCAGATCCTCCTCGGTGGCTCCCGCCTGGTGGGCGAACTCCACCGCCAACGGGGCGGCCGGGTAGCCCTCGACGGTCTGCTCGAGCCGGTCCATCTCGGCCAGCGCCTCGTCGGGCTTCTCTCCCTTGCCCAGGCGCACCCCGTAGACCTTGTTGCGGCCCGACAGGCCGGTGACCTCCAGATCGCCGACCCCGGCGAGCCCGTAGGGAGTCTCGGGGTTGCCGCCGACTCTGGCCACCAGCAGCGACATCTCCCGGATCGCCTGGGCGAAGGAGGCCGCCTTGAGGTTGTGGCGGGGCACCCCGGTGGACTCCCCCAGCCCGTCGGCGATGCCCAGGGCGATCGCGAAGACATTCTTGAGGGCGGCGCACAGTTCGACGCCGGTCTCGTCGTCGCTGGGCCGCACGCCGTAGGTGTCGGTGGCGACGTCGCGGGCCAGCTCCTCGGCGGTCGGATAGTCCTTGGAGGCGTAGGTGGTGGCGGTGACCTCACCGGCACCGCACTCGTTGGCCTTGACCGGACCACCGATGGCCACCAGCGGCGGAAGGTCGACGCCCTTGTCGGCGGCGATCGATCGGATGGCCTCGGGCAGCAGCCGGATCCGCCCGTCGGGATCGGTCCAGAATCCCTTGGAGGTGAGACACAGCGCCTTCACCCCGCCGATGTGGTCGAGGGCCATCTCGGTGACCTTCGGCAGTCCCCCGGAGGTCACGGCGATGTCGACGACGTCGGCGCCCTCCAGGGCCTGGGCGAGCTGATCGGACCGGAAGGTCTTGATGCCGGGAGCCGCCTCGACATTGATGCGGGGGTGCGGCTGGCCGGCCTCGATGGCGTCGAGCAGATGGTCGTCGAGCCAGGTGCCCCACAGGTGGACCTCCCAGCCGGACTCGATGAGGGGCTTGCACAGGGCGGCGCCCATGGCGCCCGCCCCCAGAACAGTGAAAATCGGCATGACTCTCTCCTACCTCAATCCTCGACCTTGGGCGATTCGGGTTTGGTGCTCGGGTAGCGCTCCGAGAGGATGTGCAGATCCTCGAAGACGTCCTGGAGCTGCGGGTAGAGGCGTCGCTGGACCGCCGCGACGTCCTTGTACTGGTCGTGCAGCGAGGTGTCGGGCTCGGTGGTGTCGCCGAAGTGGGCCATCGCCTCCGCGGAGGTGGCGACGTCGTTGGGCCCCTCGCCCGAGCCGTGGGCGCCGATGGCGGCCATCGCCAGGGCGGCGGCGCCGAGCGCGGAGATCTCGTCCTGGACGCAGGTGGTGATGGGCAGCCCGGCGGTGTCGGCCATGATCTGACGCCACAGCTTCGAGCGGGTGCCCCCGCCCATGGCGCGCAGGGTGGTGATCCTGGTGCCGGTCCGCCGCTCGATGGAGTCGAGGTTGAACCGCATCTCGAAGCCGATGGATTCGAGGATGGAGCGGTACATGTGGGCCCGGGAATGGGTGCCCCGCCAGCCGACCACCGCGCCACGGGCCACCGGATTCCAGTACGGGGACTGCACCGCGTTCCAGTAGGGCAGGGTGATGAGCCCTTCGGAGCCGGGCGGGATGGCCGCGGCGGCCTCGTCGAGGGCCGGATCGGGCTCGCCGAGCAGTTTCGGATCGCCGAGGGCCTCGCGGAACCAGCCGGCCAGGTAGGAGCCCGAGGACTGCAGCACCTCGAAGACGTACTCGCCGGGGATGCCGGAGACCAGGGTGCGGACCCCGGAGTCGTAGGCGTAGGTGGGCGACTCGACGCCGGCGTTCACCGCGGTGCCGAGGTTCAGGTAGGCGATCTCGGGGTTGATGGCGGCGGCGCCGATGCCGGCGGCCTGCCCGTCGCCCAGGCCGGCGACCACGGGGACGGTGTGGGGCAGGCCCCAGGCCTCGACCAGTTCGGGCTTCAGTTCGGCGACGGGCTGGGCCGGGGGCACCAGTTCGGCCATCTGGTCGGCGCGGACGCCGGCGATCTCGAGCAGTTCGTCGGACCAGGTGCGGTTCTCGATGTCGAACAGGCCGAGGGAGTCGGCGGAGGCCTCGGAGGTGGCCCACCGGCCGGTGAGCTGAAAGGTGATGTAGCCGCCGACGTCGATGACCTTGTCGGCGTCCTCCAGGACGCCGGGCTCGTTCTCCTTGACCCAGGTCATCTTGTAGATGGCGGGGGTGACGCCGGCCGGCTTGCCGGAGAGCTGGTGGACGTGCTCGGTGCCGTATCGGCGGATCTGCTCGGTGGCGCGGCCGTCGAGCCACAGGATGCCGTTGCGCTGCGGGGTGCCGTCGTTCGCGAAGGGGGCGAAGGACTCGCGCTGCTGGGTGATGCCGATGGCGCCGATCCGCTCCTTGTCTGCGGGGGCGAGGCGGGAGAGCACCTCGGCGATCGTGTCACGGGAGGTCTCCCACCAGCGGATCGGGTTGTGCTCGTAGTGGTCCATCGCGGGCGTGTGGAGCTGGATCTCGCGTTTGGCCGTCTCCCAGACATTGCCGTCGACGTCGACGACGATCGCCTTGGTGGAGGTGGTGGACGAGTCCAGAGCCACGACCAGGGGGCCCTCGGTGCTGCGTGTCTGTTCTGCCATGGTCCTTCACTTCTGTGTGGGGTCGGACTGTGTGGGATCGGACTGTGTGGGATCGGAAAGTGGTCGCGCTGACCGGTCCGGACCGCGACTCACATGGTCACGAGAAGGCCCGATCGACGTGGCCTCAACGATATTGCAGTTCTCAACCGCCCGGGGTCAGGAGTTGCCTAGCCCCAGCTTCGCCGAGGCCAGCCCGGCGATCTCCTCGGCCGACCTCGAGGCACGGACCGCCGCCAGGAAGTCGGCGTCCTGGATGGCCTTGATGACCTCCTGCAGCACCGCCAGGTGCTGCCCCGCTCCGCCCAGCGCGAGCATGATCACAACGTCCACCGGGATCTCGGTGTCGTCGACTCCGGCCATCTCGCGGAACCCGACCGGGGTGCTCAGAGTGGCGATGGAAATGGCATCAGCGATCACGTGTTCGGCATCGGTGTGGGGAATCGCCACGCCACCGTTGACCGGAAGTCCTGTCGGATAGTTCTTCTCGCGATCGACGAGCCCCTGGAGAAACGACTCTCTGGTCCTTCCCTGCTCCCCCAACGCACCCGCCATGAGGGAGAACAGCTCACCACGGCCCGGTACCTCGACCCCGACATGAACCAGTTCGGGGACAATCAGGTCACTCATTGTTGTGGACGCTCCTGTCATCAATTTTTCAAGGTTTCCACGGCCGCCCCGCGATCAGTCGACCACGGGGCGGCCAAGGATTCTGCATCAGAAGATGCTGTTCAGAAGATACGGTGCAGCACCGATATGATCACATTCGGAAGGTTGTAGCCGAAGAATGCATCTGTCACCTCGCCGTTCACCTTGATTCCGGTGGCATGCATCATCGCCGTCGCCTCGGGAGCGAAGACGCTCGTCCCCCATTCCACGAAGAAGAGGAAGATCGCGGAGATAATGATCGTCCGGAACATATTCCCCTTGCTCGCCAGGCAGATCATCGGGATCATGTAGACGATCACGGTGAGCATGCCCACCGGGAAGTAGTTCATTCCCGGGATGATGAAGGCGAAAGCGATGGACAGCGGGATCATGAGCACGGTGGTGGTGATGGCCGCGGGATCGCCCAGGGCCAGGGCCACGTCCATGCCGATGTTGAGCTCTCGCTCCGAGCCGTCCTTGTTCTTGCCGAGATGGCGCTTCATGAACGTCTTGGCGCCCTCGCCGACGGTGGACAGGCCCTCCATCATCACCGACACCATGCGGGGCAGCAGCACCAGCACGGCGGCGATGCCCATGCCCATCACGAGCACCCCCTGCCAGGACTGGCGGGTCATCAGGCCGAGGAAGACACCCACGATGAGGCCGATGAAGGCGGTGTCGCCGAAGAATCCGAGCTTCTCGCCGACCTTCTCCATCGAGACGTCGATCTTCTTGACGCCGGGGATCCGGTCGAAGATCCAGTTGAATCCCATAGCGATCGGCCAGGCTGAGGTGATGAAGGACAGCGTCGAGCAGGTGGTGCCGGTCAGGCCGTAGTACTCCTGCCACTTCGGCGCCACGCGCTGGGCGACGATGACGTCGATGATCGACAGCACCAGCACGGTTCCCAGGCCCACCCAGAAGTTCCCGGTCAGTGCGTACGCCAGGGTGCCCGGGATCAGGTAATGGATGAAGTTCCAGATGTCCACGTTGAGGACGTTGGTCCACTTCAGGACGATCATCACCACATTGATGAGGACCACGAGAAGAATGGCCGGGGCGGCGAACGGCACACCGAAGGACGCGGCGCCGACGGCGGCCCATCCCACATCGACGGTGGTGAATCCGCTGCCCATATGACGGTAGTACTTGATAGCCGGATCGACGGTGGCCATCAGGAAGTTGATGACGATGGACAGACCCGAGAATCCGATACCGATCATCAGACCGGCCTTGAGTGACTTTCCGAACGGCATTCGGAAGATCAGGCAGAGGATGAGCATCACGATCGGCAGCATCACGACAGCGCCGACGTCAAGGATCCCCTTGATGATTTCCATGATTATCTGATTTCCTTCGCTGGATCAGGACTCGCGGTGGATCAGGACTCGTCGAGGACCTTGCGGCAGGCGTCGATCACCTGCTGCTTCACGGCGTCCTCGCCGATGCCCGAGATGAGCCCGAAGACCTGCACCATGGGCTTGTTGAGGGGCTTGGGATAGCGGGTGGTGAGCATGATCACGTCGACGCTGTCCTGGAGGGAGGGCAGCTGGCCCACGGTGCCCTTGGTGATCCTGGCCGGGATGCCGGCCTCCTTGAGGATGTCCTTGATCTTCTCCTGGGCGACGGTGGACGTGGCGATGCCCGATCCGCAGGCGATGAGGATCTTCACTTCATTGGCCATGATTTGTTCACTGCTCTTTCTGGTTGGGCTGAAGGACGACCTTGAGGGCCTCACCGGTGCGGGTCAGCTCGATCGCCTCGTTGATACTGCTGAGGGGCAGGATGTGGCTGACGATCTCGTCCGCCGGGTACTGGGGGCTGATGGCCAGCTCGAAGGCCTTCTGCACCTGGATGCTGCTGGCGCCGTAGTGGCCGTAGATCCACAGGCTCTTGTAATGGACCATGTTGGAGTCGATCTCGGCGAGTTTGCCCTTGGCGACGCCGCCGAAGAAGACGGCCGTGCCGCCGGGGCGTGCCATCTCGATCACCTGCTGCTGACCGGCGGTGCTCGGGTTGGCCGAGATGGCCTTGTCGACGCCGCGGCCGTTGGTGAGGCGCATCACCTCGGCCACCGCGTCGGTGGCGCTGGAGTCGACGGTGTGATCGACGCCGAAGGGGGCCGACTTCTCCAGCCGGGCGGCGTTGAGGTCGATGAGGATGACCTTCGAGGCTCCGCGCAGCCGGCTGAGGATCGACAGGTTGACGCCGATCGGCCCGGCTCCCAGGATGGCGACAGTGTCGCCGAGCTTGATGTCGATGTTCTCGGCGCAGGCGTAGGTCGACGACAGCGGCTCGGCCAGGCTGGCCCGCACCGGATCGATCCCCTCGGGAACGGCGAAGGTGGCGCCGCGCTCCACCCGCTTGGCGGTGTAGGCGATGTACTGCGCGAATCCGCCGGGGCGCGTCACATAGGACTCGACGTCGACGCACTGGTTGCTCTGCCCGGCGCGGCAGTACTCGCACTTGAGGCAGTGGGCCTCGGGGTAGACGTAGATCCGCTCGCCCACGCGGTACTTGTCGACGCCGGGGGCAACCTCAGCCACTGTGCCGACCACCTCGTGGCCGTAGATGAAGGGGTAGTCGCCCTTGCGGGAATCGGTCGTGAGGTTGCGGATGTCGGAACCGCACAGGCCCACGGCCTCGACCTTGACGACGAATCCGCCCTCGGGGCACTGCGGCCGGGGCACCTGCTCGAAGCGGATGTCTCCCGGGCCGTGCATCACCGCGGCGTCCATAAGTTCTGCCATGCCGTAACTCCCTTGTCCTGCGATCTTGTCCTTGCGATCCGGCTTGTGACGACGATGGTGCCGGAGCAGGCGGCGACGCGCAGTTGAGTTCCTGCCAGGGTGCAGGCAGGCTTCCCGGGTCCGCGGGGTGGCAGGATCTGCTGCCAGGCCCGTGGCAGCCCGGATCTGCCCACCCCCTGGCAATCTCGTGATGGAGGCCGCCCCCATGACCGTCGGTAGAATTCTTCCAAGGTGATTCCAGTGATCCTTTTCTCCGAACGTCAAGCACTGCTGCTGCAGCTTCTCAGCGAGGTCGACCATGCCACTACGGGCTCAGACCTCGCCGCTCTGCTTGGAGTGAGTTCGAGGACGCTCAGGTACGATATTTCCCGGATCAACGGCGTCACCAAGATCGAGATCATCGAGGCCACATCCAAGGGCTATCGGATCAACCGCACGCTGTACAATGATTTCCTCGCCAGAAATTCACAGCTGGCCACCCAGCTGGACCATCACGAGCGCATTCTCCTGTATCTTCTCGGCACCCCCCGCACCGACATCTACGACATCATGCGGGACTGCTTCCTCAGTGAGTCGGTGACCCGGGCGGCGCTGCAACGGCTACGGCCCCAGGTGGAGTCCCACCAGCTGGAACTTCAGGTCAAGGGGTCATCGGTGAGGCTGTCGGGGGCCGAGATCAGTTTCCGGCGGCTGCTGGGCGATCTGGTCCGCAACGCTATGGACGTCGCCGTCGGAAAGAATGAGAAGATCAGCCGCTATCTTCCCGATATCGAACTGGATCACGTGTCCGACATCCTGACCACTCTGATCCGCGACAGGAATCTGGAGATCGACGACATCCGCATGGGGAACGCCGTCGTCAACCTGGCCATCTGCCTCCAGCGTTTTCAGTTCCCGATCGATCCTGAAACGGCTCCGAGGGCAGTGCTCAATCCAGTGACCGAGGAGTTGTCGGAAGCCCTGCTGGATCAGCTGTCGTCGCAATTCCCCGACCGGCCCTTGTCCGCCGCTGACAGGGAATATGCCAGGGCGATCGTAGCCATTGCCCTGGACCCCCATGTGGAGGGCGTCGACCGGAAGGCGAGGCGCACCGGAGTCAGCGATGCGACGCGGAACTGCCTCGATGAGACCATCGACCACTTCAACCTCCAGGTCGACAAGGACAAGCTCTACGAGAGCGTGTCGGGGCACGTGGAGCGGCTGGCCCTGCAGACCCGCGCACTGCCCTACTTCCGCAACACCCTCCAGGAGTCGCTGAGATCGCGCTCCCCCTTCCTCTACGACGTCGCGGTCTACCTCGCCGACCGCCTCACCCGGGCCCTCGGCATCACCTTCTCCGATGACGAGATCGGGCTGCTCGCCATCTACCTGGGCCTGTACTCGCGTCCGGTCAACGCCGACGACCACGCGATCTCGGCAGTGGTGATCTGCCCGCGCTACCAGACCCTGCGCGACTGGCTGCTCGCCGGCCTGGTGGATCATTTCGGCAACCGCCTGCAGATCATCGACCTGGTGTCGACGAAGTCGGAGGCCGACGAACAGGACTGCGATCTGGTGATCTCCACCACCGACGAGTCCAGCCGCACCCATCCCTGCGTCCAGATCAGCGCCCTGCTCTCGGACCTGGATTTCAGCGCGGTGGATTCGGCGATGCTGCGCGCCGCCAAGGCGAAGTCCCGCACCCGGATCGCGGAATCGGTGCGACGATTCCTCGACCCCGAGCTGTTCTTCACCGACGTCGCCCCGAAGAATTCCGGGGAGGCGATCGGATTCATGTGCGACGCCCTGGAGGAGAAGGGCGTCGTACCGGCCGAGTTCCGCGACTCGGTGCTACTGCGCGAGACCTACTCGCCGACCGCCTTCGCCCGGCGCTTCGCGGTGCCGCACGCGATGGATTTCCTGGCGCACCGGACGAAGGTCGCCGTCCTCATCCCTGACTCCCCCATCAACTGGGAGTCGGCCGACATCAGTCTGGTGCTCATGCTGGCGATCAACGGGGACGACTACGACGACTTCATCCACTTCTACCAGCCGCTCATCAGCCTGCTCTACGACTCCCGTCTCTACTCGGAGATCCGCAAGGTACGCACCTTCGAGAAGTTCATGAGTTTCCTGGACGACGAGTTGTCCGAGACCGAGTGATCACCACTCATTCCCCCGAACCATCCCTTCATCCCCCAACCCAGATAGAAAGGCCATCATGATTCTCGAGGAACAGCGCCAGGCCGTCGTCGACGCATGTCAGGAGATGCAGCGCAAGGGACTGGTCGTCGGCACCGCCGGCAACGTCTCGGTGCGGGTCGACGACAAGGTGTGCATCTCGCCGTCGGCGGTGGAGTACGAGGACCTCACCGCCGAGCTGGTCGGCGTCCACGACCTTGACGGCAATGCCGTCGAGGCGCAGTTGAAGCCCTCCAGCGAGCTGCCGCTGCACCTGGCCGTCTACCACTCCACGGACGCCGGGGGCATCACCCACAACCACGCCCCGGCGTCCACCGCGCTGGGACTGGTGTGCGACGAGATCGCCTTCTCCCACTACTACTCGGCGATGTTCGGCGGTCCTGTCCGGGTCTCCCCCTACGCCGATTTCGGCACCGACCAGCTGGCCCACAACGTGGCCGAGGCGCTGCAGGGCCGCTCAGGGGCGCTGATGAGCAACCACGGCGCCATCACCATCGGGCCGACCCTCGACAAGGCGCTCTCCCTGCTGCCCTACCTGGAGTACATCTGCGAGATCCAGCTGCGGGCGATGGCCACCGGCCAGCCCGTGAAAGTGCTCACCGAGGAGCAGATCGCCTTCCAGATCGAGGCCATCAAGGGGTACAAGCCCGCCAAGGCCTGAGGGAGGACGCAGGACGTGTAGGAAGTTGGCGAGCAGACGGACCAACTTTCTACACGACCTCCTCCCGTCCGGCTCCCGCGAGTGGGAACGCCTGTTGACACGCCCCCGAACCGTGCAGGAACCGGCGCATCACGACACCCGCTTCCGACGCCGCGGCTGCCTTCACGACATCGGAGGCGGCCACCGTCGCGCGGTGTGGACCAACGCAAGGATCCGGACCTCATCGCCATGAATCTCATACACGAGGCGGTAATGCCCGGTCGGGAAGAATTCACGGGTCCCTTCGACGATGCCCGGTCGCCCCAGCCGGGGATACTCGACCAGCCGAAGCACGGCATCACTGAATGCCCTGTCCAGACGCGCCGCGGCCCGTGGGCTGTCAGCCGACGCGTATTCCCAAATGGCGTTGCGATCGTCAATGGCCTGCGGGGACCAGTAGGCGATCATTGCGCCGCCGTGCGACGCCGGGCGAACTCCTCCTCGACACGGTCACCACTCACGCCATCTCCCGCGGAGAACGAGCTGCGCGATGCCTGGACCTTCTCCGCCAGGAACGCCTCGTACTCTCGGGCGTCCTGCTGATGCCTGACATATTCGCGCATCAGCTCGCGGACCACTTGCGAGGCCGGCCGGTGTTCGGCAGCGGCCTCGGCCATGAACTCCTCGCGCAGCTCCGGCTCCAGCTTCATCGTGAAAACCGCGTCCATCGACATGAGAACCTCCTAAGCTCGTGGTCTCCACAAAGTATAGACAACGTCAGTACCTTCCGGAGCTGTCATCGCATACAGGGCCTCCCCGACGTCCCGCACGGCGCCCACACATCACCTGTCGCACCGATGTAACGAGGGGAAGGCAGACTGCGTCTGCATAGATCAGTGAGGAGACGCCGATGAAGCCCATCAGCTCCGCCGCGATCACCGACCGCTCCAAGGTGATCCTCATCAACTCACCGGCCAATCCGACCGCTTCGACGGCGTCCTCGCGGGCCACCCTTGAGATGATCGCCCGGGTCGCCATCGACAACGATCTGTACGTGCTCTTCGACGAGGCGTACAAGCACCTGATCTACGGCGGCGAGGAGTTCTTCAACATCGCCCGGCTTCCCGGCATGCGGGAGCGCACCTTCCGCGTGGACTCGGTGTCGAAGACCTACGCCATGACGGGCTGGCGGATCGGCTACATCCTGGGACCCGCCGGGGTCATCCGGTACATGCCCGCCATGCAGGAGCTCATGCTCAGCTGCGTCAACGCCCAGGTTGCCGCGACCGTGGCCCTGGACGGCGACCAGTCCGGCATCGACGTCATGCGCGCCAGCTACGTCGCCCGCCGTGATCTCATGGTCGGCCTCATCGACGGCATCGACGGACTGAGCTGCCGCACCCCCGAGGGCGCCTTCTACATCTTCATGAACATCGAGGCCACCGGGCTGAGCTCCCACGAGTTCGCGATGCGCCTTCTCGCCGAGCAGCGGGTGGCGGTCGCTCCGGGAGTGGCCTTCGGGAGCCTCGGGGAGGGCCACGTGCGGCTGTCCTACGCCACCGGCGAAGCCACGATCGTCGAGGGGATGCGCCGGATCGCCTCCTTCGTCGGATCGCTCAACGATCAGCCGCGGGAGCTGGTCGGCTGACGGGCCTGCGCGCACGTTGGTCGTCTAAGGCGTGTAGGAAGTTGGCGATCAGACGAACCACCTTCCTACACACCTTCGCTGGCGGCCCGGGAGCCCGGCAGCGGGACCGGCTTCAGAGCCCACCACGCGTCCGGGTACGGTTCGGCGCATGACGATCCCCTCCCCCGGCGCCTCGGACGAGCACGACGCCGGCGAGGATGAGGGCCCCTGGTGGCGTGATCGGGAGGTCCTCCTGTCACTCGCCTCAACGGCGCTCTTCCTCATCGGGCTGGTCTGTCAGCTCACCGGAGCCCGGACCCCGGCGCTCGTCGCCTTCTGGGCCGGCCTCATCGCGGGAGCATCCACCTTCGTCCCGGGAGCCCTGAAGGCCCTGATCACCCGCCGGAAGCTCGGCATCGGGCTGCTCATGACGATCAGTGCCGTCGGTGCAGTCCTGCTCGGACAGGTGGAGGAGGCCGCCGCTCTGGCCTTCCTGTACTCGATCTCCGAGGCCCTCGAGGACAGGGCCATGGACCGTGCCCGCTCCGGTCTCAGCTCCCTGATGCGCCTGGTCCCCGAGACGGCGCTCGTCCAACGCCGCGACGGACCGGTGGAGATTCCGGTCGAGGACCTTCAGCCCGGCGACATCCTCGTGGTGCGGGCCGGCGACCGGATTGCCACCGACGGCGTCATTGCCACCGGACGCACCAGCCTGGATGTCTCGGCGATCACCGGGGAGTCCATCCCCGTCGCTGTCGGCCCGGGCGACGACGCCCCCGCGGGCGCCGTCAACGCCTCCGGGGTCATCGAGGTGCGCGCCACCGCGCCGGGCACCGACAACTCGTTGACCACGATCGTCTCCCTGGTGGAGCAGGCTCAGGCCGACAAGGGGCGTTGCGCCCGCCTGGCCGACCGGATCGCGAAACCCCTTGTCCCCGGGGTGCTCATCCTGGCGGTGGTGGTCGGCGCCCTCGGATCGATCTTCGGCGACTCCGGTGTGTGGATCACCCGCTCCCTGGTGGTGCTGGTGGCGGCCTCACCCTGCGCGCTGGCGATCGCGGTGCCGGTGACCGTCGTCTCGGCCATCGGGGCCGCCAGCCGGTTCGGCGTCGTCATCACCTCAGGGGCGGCCTTCGAACGCTTCGGCGGGATCAGACATGTCGCACTCGACAAGACCGGGACGCTGACCCACAACCGTCCCGAGGTGGTCGACGTCGTCACCGCCGACGGGTTCTCGACCGACCAGGTCCTGGCCTGGGCCGGGGCACTGGAGCGCACCAGCAGCCATCCGCTGGCCGCCGCGATCACCCGGACCGCGGACGCGCACACCAGGCCCGTGACCGCGCGAGGAGTCGTCGAGACCCCCGGCTGCGGCGTCTCCGGACAGATCGAGAAGGCCACCGTCATGGTGGGCAGCCCACGATGGCACGACGCCGGCGGGCTGGCAGTCGACATCGCCCTCATGGAGTCCAAGGGCATCACGTCGGTGGTCGTGTGGCGGGACTCCTCGGCGGTCGGCGCCATCGGCGTGCGCGATGAGCTGCGGACCGGGGCCGCCGAGGCCGTCTCCGCGCTGAAGACCGCCGGCATCGGCGTCACCATGCTCACCGGGGACAATCCCCGTGCGGCACGGGTGCTGGCCGGCCAGGCCGGGATCTCGGACGTGCGCGCAGGTCTGCGCCCCGAGGAGAAGTCCGAGGCGGTGACCGAACTGTGCTCGGCCGCCCCGACCGCCATGATCGGCGACGGAATCAACGACGCCCCCGCCCTGGCAGCCGCCGATGTGGGAATCGCGATGGGTATCGGGGGCTCCGACGCGGCGATCGAGTCGGCCGACATCGCCTTCACCGGCCAGGACCTGAGGCTCCTGCCCAGGGCATTCGCCCACGCCCGCCGAGCCAGGCGGATCATGAATCAGAACCTGGTACTGGCGATCCTCATCATCGCCGCACTGCTGCCACTGGCCGTCACCGGCGTCCTCGGACTGGCCCAGGTGGTGCTGATCCACGAGGGGGCCGAGGTGCTGGTGATCCTCAACGGGATGAGGGCGGCTCGGACGCGGGCCTGAAGCCTCATCATGGGCGCGTGATCGGCACGACGACCGGACGAGTTTCCCGCTCAACGCCCGGTTTCGGCGGCAGGTTCAGGGGTTCAGTGCAACACCCGGGAGTGAGAGGAGTTGTGATGAGTCGTTGGCCAACGTCCGCAAGCACGCCCGGGCGTCCAGCGTCCGCGTCGAGCTGAGTGCCGCTGACGGCATCATCCTCGTCGTCACCGACGACGGCGTCGGCTTCCCCCACGATGTGGAGTCCGCGACGGCCCGCGGTTACGGACTGTCGGGGATGGCCAGTCGGCTCGCCCTGGCCGACGGCGGCCTCAGTATCACCACGGGAGCATGGGGAACACAGGTCCATATCCGCCTACGGGAGGCACCCGCTACGCAGGAAGAACCATCATGAGCACGACTTCGACTCGGGTGCTGGTCGTCGACGACCACCCCATCGTCCGAGAGGGGATCGTCGCGATCCTCGCCTCCGCCGTCGACCTCGAGGTGGTGGGTCAGGCGGCGAACGGGGCCGAGGCCATCGCGCTGCTGGAGCGGCTAGTGCCCGATGTCGTGCTCATGGACCTGCGCATGCCCGTGATGAACGGGGTGGATGCGACCGCCCGGATTCACGCTGAACATCCGGAGATCAAGGTCGTCGTGCTGACAACCTATGAGAGCGACGAGGAGATCCTCTCGGCAGTCGAGTCCGGGGCGACCGGGTATCTCCTCAAGGCCGCCCCGGCCTCTGAGCTGATCGCCGGAGTGAGAGCCGCCGCCCGGGGCCAGGTCGCTCTGGCGCCGTCGGTGGCACGGGTGCTCGTCGCCCAGATGAGCACGCCGGACTTCCCGGTACGGGGCTCGACGGCCAACCGCCTCAGCGGGTTTCCCTGAACTCCACGCGACGACCGGCCACGGGGTCGAACTTCCGCATCGTCAGTCGATCCGGGGTGTTGCGGCGGTTCTTGCGGGTCACGTAGGTGTATCCGGTCCCCGCGGTCGACCTCAGCTTGACGATCGGCCTCAGTTCCGCGCTCTTCTTCGCCATCGGGCATCTCCTCTCTACGTGCGCACGGCACGAGATCCGATTCTGGGACGAGACCGGTGGTCCCACCCCCGATTCCCCTTTTGAGAACCGTTCTCATATAGTAAGTCGGGAAATGCACACCACAAACCGCCCGATGGCCACACCCGCACGCCCGACCCCGGCGTCCGCTCACAGCGAACGTCTGCTAACGTCTGTGATGCCTGGCGACAGGGAATCCGGTGAGACTCCGGAGCTGACGCGCAGCGGTGAGGTGGACAGCGGGCAACGCACCACTGGGGAGCGATCCCCGGGAAGGGTGCCCGGCTGGGTGAAACCGAGTCCGAAGACCTTCCAGGCACCCGTCCGCGGCCGCGCGAATCGGCCTGACCAAGGATCGCCCATGTCCGTTGTTGCACATCCGTCACCCGTCGTCGTGTCTAGGGCCCGCAGCAGGCGCCTCCGGCTGGCCCTGCTCATCGTCCTGCTGATCGCCACGCCCGTGGTCAGCATCGCGTTCGGGGCCGCATCGGTGCCCATGGACCAGGTGCTCGGGGTCCTGGCCGATCACCTGGGCCTGCGCCCGGCCATCACCTGGGACGCCATCACCGACGCCATCGTCTGGCAGAACCGGATGCCCCGGATCCTCGCCGGGATCGGCGTGGGGGCCGTCCTCGGGGTCTCCGGGGTGGCCCTGCAGGCCGTCGTCCGCAACCCCTTGGCCGAGCCCTACGTGCTGGGCGTCAGCGCCGGCGCCTCGACCGGGGCGGCCACCGCGATCATCGTGGTCGGCGTCTCCAGCACCCTCGGAGTCGCGGGCATGGCCTTTCTCGGCGCCCTGACGGCGACCTTCATGGTGCTGGGCGTCGGGGGACGCCGGCACGGCTCGGCGCTGACCCTGGTGCTGGCCGGGCTGGCGGTCGGCTTCATCTTCCAGGCCCTCACCAACCTCATCATCTTCTCCTCGGACTCCCCCGAGACGGCGCGGTCGGTGATGTTCTGGATGCTCGGCTCGCTGGCGAAGGTGAGCTGGGGCCAGTCCATCTGGATCCTCTGCGTGGCCATCGCCCTCATGACGATGCTGTGGTTGTGCGCCCCCTGGCTCGATGCCCTGGCCAGCGGCGACCGCACCTCCCTGTCGGTGGGCATCAACCCGGCCGCCATCCGCCTGGTGATCCTCATCCCGGTCTCGGCGGCGGTCGGCATCATCGTGGCCCTGGCCGGCGGGATCGGCTTCGTCGGCCTCATCATCCCCCACCTGATGCGCTCCTTCACCGGTTACGGCCACCGCCTGCTGGTCGTCGCGTCGGGGCTTGCCGGAGCGGTCTTCCTGGTGTGGGCGGACACCTTCTCGCGCACCGTCTTCAGCCCCTCCGAGCTGCCCATCGGGGTGATCACCGGGCTGCTCGGGGCTCCCTTCCTGCTGGCCCTGGTCAGCCGGATGAACCCGGCCCGATGACCACGACCGACAGGAGAAGACCATGATCGAAGCCCGTTCCCTCATCGTGCGCCGCGGCGACCGCGTCGTCCTGGACCATGTCGACCTGACCGCCTGCGACGGCCGCACCGTCGGGGTCGTGGGCCCCAATGGGGCCGGCAAGTCGACGCTGGTGCAGACGATGTACCGGGCGCTGAGCGCGGCCGGCGGCAAGGTGCTCGTCGACGGTGCCGACATCACCTCGATGTCGCGGCGGGCCATCGCCCGCTCGGTGGCCGTCGTCTCCCAGGAGCACGACGACGCCCTGCCGCTGACGGTGCGCGACGCCGTCGGCCTGGGGCGGCTCTCCCACCGGTCGCTGGCCGGCTACGGGGACCGCACCGACCGGGATCTGGTCGACGCCGCCCTGGCGAAGGTGGACATGACCGACCTGGCCGACCGGCTCGTCACCCGGCTGTCGGGGGGCGAGCGCCAGCGGGCGCTGATCGCCCGGGCCATCGTGCAGGACGCCGACCATCTCATCCTCGACGAACCGACGAACCACCTGGACATCAGCCACCAGTTCGACCTGCTCAGCCTCGTCGACCAGGTGCCGGCGACCACCATCGTCGTTCTGCACGACCTCAACCTGGCCGCCCGCTCCTGCCAGGAGCTCATCCTCCTGGATCGTGGCCGTCTGGTGGCCTCCGGCTCGAGCCGTGAGGTGCTCGATCCCGGCCTCATCTCAAGGGTGTACGGGGTCGACGTCCACCGCATCGACTACGCCGGGCGGACCCGGCTGTTCTTCGACCCGATATCCGGCGGCGTCGCCTCGTGACATCGCCGGCCACGGTTATTTCTCGGCGTCCAGATATCCCGCCTCCTCATATTCCAACTTCTCGCTGCGAAGATCGTTCAACCGGTACTCATATGTCCACGAAACACATACTGAGAGGAACTCACATGGCATCCACATTCATTCCCGCCAGAGGGCTGGCACTCCTCACCGCGGGAGTGCTCCTGCTGTCGGGGTGTGCCGGTTCATCGGTGGCCTCCGACCCCTCCCCGTCGTCCTCCGGTTCGGGGTCGGGATTCCCCGCGACCGTGATGAGCTGCTCCGAGAAGCTCACCTTCACAGAAGCACCCAGGAAGGTGATGATTCTCAACGACACGGATGCCTCCGTGCTGTCGATGCTCGACGTTCTGGACAAGGTGACCGCCCGCGCCGGAAATCTCGATCTGGAGGGCTACGACATCAACACCGCGACCAAGCTGCGGGCACTGCCCCAGCTCAAGAGCGTCACGGGTGCCACCGGTGGCGCGACGGTCTCCACCGAGACCATCCTGGACGCCCACGTGGACCTGGTGGTCGGCTACGACGGCGGCGTCGATCGCGCCGCCCTGCGCAAGGCCGGGGTCAAGCTCTACTCGCCGGACGCCTACTGCGACGACGAGGCTCCCACCGATCACGCCTCCTACGACCTGGTGACCAAGGAGGTCACCAAGGTCGGCACCATGTTCGGCATCCAGGCCAGGGCGAGGACGCTCAATGCCGCGCTCGACAAGCAGGCCGCCGACGTCAAGACCCGTGCCGCCGGGAAGGGGGCCACGGCCGCGGCCTTCTGGGTCGCGACCGACGGCGGTCAGGTCTCCGCCTACGGACGCTCGAGCATGGCCCAGGCGGCCTTCGACGCGAACGGCCTGGAGAACGTCTACCAGAGCACGGAGAAGAGAGTGTTCGACGTCAATATGGAGGACATTCTCAAGCGGGATCCGGAATGGATCGTCCTACTGAGCTCCGGAGGGAACTCCTCGACCATCACATCGACTTTCGAGAAGTTCAAGGGCGCCTCTCAGCTCAAGGCCGTCAAATCCGGGCACGTCGTGACGATGCCGTACTCCTACTCGGATCCGGCCACACCGCTGTCGGTGCAAGGCTCCGAGGAGCTCGCCAAGCTCATCACCCGATGATCCACCTCAGGAAAGAGAGATGTCAGTGTCTGTTCAGGAACGACTCCAGGACATGTGGTCCTCCGATTCGCAGGAGTACGACGAGATCGTCGAGAGACAACTGCGCAACCATCGCGAGGTGCGCCACTGGCGCCACGAGCTCGGCGCCCGGCTCGGCGACCGGCCTCTCGACGTCGTCGACGTGGGCTGCGGCCCGGGATTCTTCTCGGTCATGCTCGGCCGGCTCGGCCACCGCGTCACCTCGATCGACTCCTCGGAGGGAATGATCGGCGCGGCCCGCGGGAACCTCCGGTGGAACGGCGTCGACGCCGACGTCCGCCGGGGCGACGTCGTGGCCCTGGACGGGTTCGAGGCCGGATCGGTCGATGCGATCGTCTCCCGCGATGTCGTGTGGACCCTCCACGATCCGGCGGCGGCCTATCGGCGCTGGATGGAGGTGCTGCGGCCGGGCGGCGTCGTGCTGGTCTACGACGGGAACTACCGGCGCGACCGGACCGGGCTGAGGCACGGTGCGTGGGTGGCGCTGTCGCGGGTGCTGGTACGCGTCACCGAGGGCCGGCCCAGCAGCGAGGGCCACGGTTCGTCGGGCGACCCGACCGCCGAGCTGCCGAGCGTCACCGCCGAGCGCCCCGAGCTGGACCTGGCGCTGCTGCGCGAGGCCGGGTACATCGACGTGTCCGCCGAGCCCGACACCCACCGGATGAGCCTGCGGAACCTGGAGTTCTGGAAGTACGGCTATCAGGGCGGCAAGTTCATCGTCACGGCGCGCAAGCCGTCCTGACCGTGCGAGTACCCCCTGAAGTCGGCCGGATGCGGACCGGCATGCGCCCGTGCATGCCGTCGTCGATATCTGGCCGCCTCCGGAAGAATCTGTCGTCCCGATACTGGAGAATCCCCACATGACCTCATCGACATTCACCCCCACCGCGCTGCTGGAGGCCTGGGAGGTCCAGCAGACCGCCTTCGTCGAGTACCGCGCCGATCGCACCCGCGTCATGACCGATGTGCTCGGCGCCGTCGCGGCGACCCTCGACCATCCGCTTCGCGTCCTGGACCTGGGCTGCGGCCCGGGCTCGGTGAGCAACGCGGTGCTGGCGGCGATCCCCGACGCCACGGTGGTCGGGGTCGACCGGGATCCGCTGCTCATGCGGCTGTTCCGGGAGTCCACGCCCTACCCCGACCGGGTCGAGGTGCTCGACCTGGACATGGCCTCGCCGGGATGGACCGAGGGCCTGCCGCTCGGCGGGTTCGACGCCGCGGTGAGCGCCACGGCCCTGCACTGGTTGCAGCCCGGGCAGCTCGCCCGGCTGCACATCGAGGTGGCGCGGGTGCTGCACCCGGGCGGGGTGATGCTCAACGCCGATCACCTCTTCTTCGACGCCACCGCCCAGCCGTTCCTGGCGGCCCTGGCCCCGGCCGAGCGCAGCCGGGCCGAGGAGCGCCTCACCCGGGCCGGAGCCATGAGCTGGGACGACTGGTTCTCCGCTGCGGCGTCGATGCCCGGCTGGCAGGCCGAGGCCGAGGCCCACTTCGCCCAGCGAGACCACAAGGTGACGCTCACCAAGGTCGACGTGGCCTTCCATCTGGCCAGCATGCGCGCGGCCGGTTTCACCGAGACCGCCCAGATCTGGCAGTGGCTCGACGACCGGGTGGTGTTCGGGCGGATGCCACAGCATTGAAACTGCAGACTATTCCACGTCGGAGCCCATGTCGAATAGGCTTGGACCTTCTTCAGGTCTCATCGTCGATTTATTCCGCTTTCGGCTTCTTGCGGGAAACTTTTTACCTGCGCCGTACTTGACCGCTGTCCCTCTGCTCTGCTCAGACGTCCTGGCCAAAATATCCCGACTTACGAGATCTTTCAATATATCTCGTGCTGCGTACACATCGACGTTGAACACTCGTTTTACTGCATCATTATTTATAGAATCATAATCCCTGACGTGAGCAACAATTTTACGTTCTATGTCACTTTTCGGTTTTGGCTGATATGCAAGAACCGGGCCAAGCGAAGACACGGCTCCTGCAGTCAGCCGATAATCGGGGTGGCGACGCTTGGAGCTGCGGGGCGTCGGCTCGATGATTCGTGCCGCCCCTTGGGACAGCCATAGGAGCGCAGCCTGCGCCTCATCCGGATCGCGCTGCACAACAGGAGCCAGCTGCGCGGCATTGAGGACGCGGCGGCTCACGAGCGTTGAGACGATGAGAAGCGCGTCGGTGTCTTCCTGCTCAACACTAGGAAGGGACGCCACGAACTTCACAATCCTCGAGTTGGGAGGCCCTCCGGAAAATCTGACAGTCGTTTCACGAAGATCCCCCTCGGACACGGAGAGCACTGGAACCGCCCGTCCGCTGCGAATCATCTCCTTGAACATCCTGTCAACGCCGAGTCCATACTGCTCGGCGAGGCCCATTGCCCGCATGGCTGACGCCAACGACGGAAACCTCGGCCTCGGCGGATGAGTAAGGATGTTGTCCGGCGTGATACCACTGACCAGAGGCGCCGGAGAGGTGATGACAAGGCTTTGCGATGAGTGCTCCACTGTTACCGGTCTGCGCTCGCGGAGATCCCCATGGATCAATGCGTTGGCGAGCGCCTCCCGAACAGCGATTATCGGATAGTCTTCGATCTGAATCTGCTGCCCGTTCGATAAGTTGATCGGAATTGTTCCAATGCGAGCTTCGATCATCGTGAGTACTTCGATGGCGGCAGTCAGGAGCGGGGCCTGCCAGCGGCGCCCGGACCTCACATCTCCTCCGGGAGTCTCCCTGAACTGATACACAAGCACATCGTTCTTGGCGTTCGCCAAAGGTTGGCACAGTAGTAGCTCACCTGCGCTCGTCAGAGTTCCATGCGAGTCGGAAAGATTCAGCATGCTCAACAGATCAACGGTTGACGCATCGACACCCTCCATCAGGGCGTTCCGCGATCGACTGAGCAGGGACCTGAGATGCAGCAGTGCCGTGGAATCAATGTCGTTGACTCCTCGTCCGCTCGGCGCCGCGCTCCAATCGGTCCCGCGGCGTTCGTCGCTGAGCCTCATCAGATCGATACCACTGCGCGGTAGGCAGGACGCCTCGAAGCGTCGCCTCGGAGCTTTTCCATTGGCAACGTAGACGTCGAGTCCCTCCTGGACAGTGATCAAGAGCAATCGCTTGCCTGCGTAGTTGAACTCCCTCACCATGACGTCGAGGTTCGGCTGGGTCCTTTCAAAGACACGTCGCCGAACGAAGCCCGGTTCCAGATCGGTTCCCAGGAAGGCCTCGGTACCGCGCACCTTGTCGGCTACGCCGACGATGATGGTTCCTCCCGAAGCGTTGGCAAAACATGCGGCGGCCTCCGCGAGGTCATCGGCTGTGTCAGGGGCGTGAACGGCCCTGCGTCTTGAAGTCGAGCTGCTGATGCTCGAGCTCATCGGCAGTCGCACCGTCGGCGATCGCTTCAAGTGCATCGTTTGGGGTCAATATTGACTCCTTTGGGAGTTGCGCAACTTTGGCACTTTCCCCAAAGGGTGCCAGGCGGAGCCCACCATCATCTGGCATCCCGCTACGAGAGCCGCACTCTCTCGGGGAGCTGGGTATTATCTGTGACGTCCGGCGCCAAGGGAATCCGGTGAGACTCCGGGACTGACGCGCAGCGGTGAGGTGGACGGCAGGGCGACACGCCACTGGGGAGAGATCCCTGGGAAGGGGCCCTGCTGGTTGAAACCGAGTCCGAAGACCTGCCGGACGCCCTGGTCCAGTATCTGGACCGCGCCGAAGGCTGACCGGGCCACCCGGCCCGCCCGTCCCGGCTCCATCTCTGAAATACGTCATCAACGGGTGGAAAGGTTCTGTGATGGAAAATATGCGTCACTGAACCCTTCTCCGGACCATAGCTCTCGGCACCGTGACAATACAGGGCCTCCCCCTCCCCATCACTGCAGAGAAGCAGGCGAAGAGCCAGAAGAAGCACCGGCCCGGCCCTACGATCGGCAGATGGCCATCACCATCCGCCCCGTCCGCGCCGACGAACTCGATCAGATCGAAACGATCGAGAATCTGGCCGACGCCCTCCTCATCGGGTTCCTGGAGCCCGACCGGTGGGAGCCCGCGCAGCCAGGCGCCACCCGCGCTGCGATGCCGGGATTCCTCCTCGTCGCCCAGGCTGCAACCGGTCATCTGGTGGGTTTCGTCCACGTCATCGAGGCCGACGGTCTGGCCCATCTGGAGCAGGTGGCCGTCCTGCCCGAGTACGGACGCCGCGGATACGGCCGGATGCTCCTCGCAGCTGCGATGAACACGGCCCACGAACGCGGCCATCAAAGGCTCACTCTGCGCACATACGCCGACGTCCCTTGGAATGCGCCGTTCTACCGCGCGCTGGGATTCGCTGAGGAGGAGCCGACCACGACCTTCCACCGTTCTCTGGTCCGCACCGAACAAGATCTTGGACTGGACAGATATGGTCAGCGCGTCCAGATGGGGATCGGCCTCGCTCGTGGACGGCCGGCCCCTGAGGTTGTGTAGGAAATGGGGTCATCTGTTCCCACATTTCCTACACAACTTGGCGGCCGACCCCAGATCTCAGACCAGCGCGAGCCGCAGACGAGGGCGGCTCCCGCCACTGAATCAGACCAGCGCGGCTCCGGCCGCCAGGGACTCCAGCTTCGCCCAGGCGATGGACGGGTAGACCCGCCCTCCCAGGCCGCAGTCGGTGGAGGCGATCACCCGGTCGGGGCCCACGGCGTCGGTGAAGCGCCGGATCCGCTGCGCCACCAGTTCCGGATGCTCGACGACATTGGTGGAGTGGCCCACCACGCCGGGGATGAGCACCTTGTCGTCGGGCAGATCCACGTCCTCCCAGACCGTCCACTCGTGCTCGTGGCGGGCGTTGGCGGCCTCGAAGGAGTACCCGCTGGCATGCACCTGGAGCACCTTGTCGACGATGTCGGACAGCGGGATGTCGGTGGTGTGCGGGCCGTGCCAGGAGCCCCAGCACACATGGAAGCGCACCTGCTCGGCGGGAATCCCCTCCAGCGCCTGGTTGAGAGCGTCGATGCGGATCTGGATGTAGTCGCGGTAGTCCTCGAGGACCGGCGCCGGGTTGATCTGATCCCAGGACTCGGCGATCGACGGGTCATCGATCTGGACGGTGAGCCCGGCGTCGGTGATCGCCTTGTACTCCTCGTGGAGGGCGGCCGCGCAGGCTTGGACCACCTCGGTGTCGTCGGCGTAGTAGGCGTTGGAGATGCGGGCCGCCGAGCCCGGGGACAGCGCCGCCACGAAGCCGTCGGAGGCCGACAGGCCGTTGGCTTCCAGGGCCCTCAGCAGGCCGTCGACGTCGGCGGCCACGGCGTCCTGGCCGATGTAGGTGAGCGGGCCGGTGATGGTGGGGAAGGCGGTCTCGGACTGCCGGGCGGTGTGGATGCCGGAATCGGGGTCGGAGTAGGCGTCGGCGAAGCGCACCCAGTCGCGGCGCTGCGCGAACGGCGCCAGCTTCACCGTGCCCCCGGATGCGGGCGGGGCCATCTCGAAGCGGGTGTCGGTGGTGAGCTCCAGTCCGCCGAAGCGGGAGAAGGAGTAGAACCACCAGGCGCCGTAGTCCACCGACTCGGTCATGGCGTGGCCGTACTCGCCGTCGTTGATCACGCTCAGGCCGATCTCGTGCTGGCGGCGCACCACCTCGTCGACCGACGACTGGAGGACCGTCCGGAACACCTCCTCACCCATCTCCTGCCGGCGGGCGTTCGCCTCGAGCAGCTCGGGAGTGCGCGGCAGGGAGCCGACGTGGGTGGTCCTCACAGGCATGTGACATTCCTCTCATCAACGATCGTGGCCCACAAGTTACACCCGGGAACGGGAGCCACCCCCGGCCATGGGCTGGTCCGCACGTTGCAGGAGATTCCACTCCCAAGACACCGTCCTGACGCTCACCAGGGCTGAGGGACGGCGTGTTGGGAGTGCCTGCTCCACCCCGAGACGCGCGCCGGGCCCCTCGCCCGGCACGCGTTCGCAATGTCGGACCTCACTCGATCACCGCAAGCAGGTCTCCTCCCTCGACCGACTGCGCCACGCCGACGGCCCAGCGCTTGACGGCGCCGGCGACAGGCGTGGTGACCGCGGCCTCCATCTTCATGGCCTCGATGGTGGCCACCTGCTGTCCGGCGGTCACCTCCGCGCCCACCTCCACCACCGGGGTGATGACGCCGGCGAAGGGGGCGGGCACCTGGCCGGGAATGCTCCTGTCGGCCTTCTCGGCGGTGGGCACCGCGGAGTCGACCGAGGTGTCGCGCACCGACAGGGTGCGCGGCTGCCCGTTGACCGAGCAGAGCACCTGTCTCATGCCGTGGTCGTCGGCGTCGCCGATGGCCGAGATGCCCAACTCCAGGGAGTGACCCTTCTCCAGGGCCACCTCCACCTCGTCGCCCTGCCGGATGCCGTGCAGGAACTCGCGGGTGGGCACCACCGACAGCTCGGAGTAGTCCTCCACGGCCTGCAGGTACTCCCGGGTCGGCCCGGGGAACAGGAGCCGGTTGAGGGCAGATCGGGGACGCGCGGCCAGGTCGGCCGAGTCCTCCTCTGACAGGTCGACGACCACCGGCCTGGTGCGACGCCCCTCCAGCGCCTTGCTCCGGAAGGGCTCGGGCCAGCCGCCGGGGGGCGTGCCGAGATCGCCGTTGAGGAAGCCGATCACCGAGTCGGGGATGTCGTAGTGCTCGGGATGGGCCTCGAAGTCGGCCGGGTCGGCGTCGCGCCCCACCAGCGCCAGGGCCAGGTCGCCGACCACCTTGGAGGAGGGCGTCACCTTGACGATGTTGCCGAGGATCCTGTTGGCCGCGGCGTACATCTCCTCGACCTCCTCGAAGCGATGACCGAGCCCCAGCGAGTTGGCCTGCTGACGCAGGTTCGACAGTTGGCCGCCGGGGATCTCGGTGCGGTAGATCCGCCCGGTCGGCCCGGGAAGCCCCGACTCGAAGGGCGCGTAGAGCTGGCGGACGCCCGCCCAGTAGGGCTCCAGGTCGGTGACGGCGTCCAGGCTCAGCCCGGTGTCCCGCTCGGTGCCCTCCAGAGCCGCCACCAGGGCGGACATGGAGACCTGCGAGGAGGTACCGGCCATCGACGCCGCGGCGACGTCGACGGCGTCGACCCCGGCGCCGATCGCCGCCAGCAGGGTGCCGAGCTGGCCGCCGGCCGAGTCGTGAGTGTGCAGATGCACCGGCACGTCGAAGTGCGACCGCAGCGCGGTCACCAGTTTGGCGGCGGCCGGGGCGCGCAGCAGTCCGGCCATGTCCTTCAGCCCGATGACGTGAGCTCCGGATTCGACGAGCTGCTCGGCCAGACGCAGGTAGTAGTCCAGGGTGTAGAGCGTCTCGTCGGGGCTGGTCATGTTGCCCGTGTAGCACATCGTCGCCTCGGCGACGGCGTGGTCGGTCTCCAGCACGGCCTCGATGGCCGGGCGGATCTGGTCGATGTTGTTGAGCGAGTCGAAGATCCGGAAGACGTCAACCCCGGATCTGGCGGCCTCGGCCACGAAGGCGTGGGTCACCTCGAGGGGATACGGCGTGTAGCCGACGGTGTTGCGCCCGCGCAGCAGCATCTGGATCGGCAGGTTCGGCATCGCGGCATGGAGGGCGTCCAGGCGGTCCCAGGGGTCCTCCTTGAGGAACCGCAGCGCGACGTCGTAGGTGGCCCCTCCCCAGGCCTCCACGCTGAGCAGCTGGGGCAGGGTGCGGGCGACGACGGGGGCCGCGTGGAGCAGGTCGCGGGTGCGGATCCGGGTGGCCAGCAGGGACTGGTGGGCGTCGCGGAAGGTGGTGTCGGTGACGCCGACGGCCTGCTGGGAGCGCAGGTCGGCGGCCCACCGGGCCGGGCCGACGTCGAGCAGGTGGGAGCGCGATCCGGCCGGCGGGGCGGCCTTGCGCACCTCGTCGGGAAGCACCGGGAGCTTGGCCCGAGGGTGGATCCAGTCGACTGGGCCGGGACCGTTGGGCCGGTTGACGCTCACCTCCGCCAGGTAGGTGAGCAGCTTGGTGGCGCGGTCGACGGGGATCTGGGCGCGCAGCAGTTCGGGGCGGGCGTCGATGAAGCCGGTGCTGGTGTGCCCGGCGAGGAACTCGGGATCGGCGATCACCGCCTCCAGGAAGGGGATGTTGGTGGAGACGCCGCGGATCCGGAACTCGTTGAGGGCCCTGAACGCCCTGGCCGCGGCCTGTGCGAGGTCGCGTCCGCGGCAGGTCATCTTGACCAGCAGGGAGTCGAAGTTGGCGCCGACGGTCGCGCCGCCGAACACGACGCCGCCGTCCAGCCGGACGCCGACGCCTCCTGGGGTGCGGTACACCGACAGGGTGCCGGTGTCGGGGCGGAATCCGTTGGCCGGGTCCTCGGTGGTGATGCGGCACTGGAGTGCGGCGCCCCGGATGGAGATCCCCTCCTGGGACAGGCCGATCTGTTCGAGGGACTCACCCGCGGCGATGCGCATCTGGGCTGAGACCAGGTCGACGCCGGTGATCTCCTCGGTGACGGTGTGCTCCACCTGGATGCGGGGGTTCATCTCGATGAAGACGTAGTCGCCGTTCTGCGACAGCAGGAACTCCACGGTGCCGGCGTTGACGTAGTCGATGTGACGGATGAATCTCAGCGCATCGGCGCAGATCCGGTCCCGCAGCTCCGGATCCAGATTCGGCGCCGGCGCCAGTTCGAGCACCTTCTGGTGGCGGCGCTGCAGGGAGCAGTCGCGCTCGTAGAGGTGGATGGAGCCGCCCTGGCCGTCGGCGAGCACCTGCACCTCGATGTGGCGCGGGTCGACGACGGCCTGTTCGATGTACATCCGGTTGTCGCCGAAGGCGGACTCGGCCTCGCGCTGGGCCTCGATGATGGCGGCCCGCAGCCTGGCGGGGTCGTCGACCTGCCGCATGCCGCGCCCGCCGCCGCCGTTGACGGCCTTGACGAAGAGCGGGAAGCCGATCTGCTGGGCGGCCTCGACGAGGGTGTCGACGTCGTCGCTCGGCTCGGAGTCGTGGAGGGTGGGAAGGCCGGCCTCGCGGGCGGCTGCGATGGCCCGCGCCTTGTCGCCGGTGAGCTCGAGGACCCGCTGGGGAGGCCCGATGAAGGTGATGCCGGCCGCCGCGCAGGCCTCGGCGAGGTCGGGGTTCTCCGACAGGAAGCCGTAGCCGGGGTAGATGGCGTCGGCCTCGGCCTGCCTGGCGGCCTCGATGATGCCGTCGACGTCGAGGTAGGCGCGCACCGGGTGGCCCGGCTCGCCGATCTGGTAGGACTCGTCGGCCTTGAGCCTGAACTCTGCGAAGCGGTCCTCGTGGGTGAAGACCGCGACGGTCCGGATCCCGAGTTCTGTTGCGGCTCGGAAGGCGCGGACGGCGATCTCACCCCGGTTCGCCACGAGAATCTTGCTGAACATCGCAACTCCCATCTGTGTCGTCCACCAGTCAAACATCAACCGGCAGCCCCGGTGCGGTCTGCGACGATCGTGAACGGATTCGTCATCGGGGGCCTCGGAGGGCCGGTAGGACGCCCAGCACCGAGCCCCCGACCGATCTCTCGTGTCAACGGTCCCGCGCGATCGATCCGTCGGCCATACTGGGCCACAGCGAGGGTCCCACCAGACCGACCTGCACCCATCGCGGATCCCTCATCAGGAAGGCACCATGAATTCACCAGTCTCATCCAGACGCCCCTCGAAGGTCTCCATCGTCGGAGCGGGCAGCGTCGGCAGCTCGATGGCGTACGCCTGTCTCATCCGAGGGTCTGCCGACGTCGTGGCCCTCTACGACATCGCCAAGGACAAGGTCGAGGCGGAGGTCGCCGACCTGGCCCACGGCTCCGAGTTCGTCCCCTCGAAGGTGATGGGCGGCGCAGACGTCAATGACACCGCCGGTTCCGACATCGTCATCATCACCGCCGGCGCGCGCCAGCGGCCCGGCCAGAGCCGGCTCGACCTGGCCGGCGTCAACGCGGGAATCGTCTCCAGCCTGATGCCCCAGCTCGTCGAGCAGTCCCCCAGTGCCATCTTCATCATCGTCACCAATCCGTGCGACGTCCTCGCCGTCGTCGCCCAGCAGGTCTCCGGCCTGCCGGAGCACCGGGTGTTCTCCTCGGGGACGCTGCTGGACACCTCGCGGCTGCGCTACCTCATCTCCCAGTGGGCCAACGTCGCCACCCCGCACGTCCACGCCGCGATCGTCGGCGAGCACGGCGACTCGGAGTTCCCGGTGTGGTCGACGGCGAATATCTCCGGGGTGCCGATCCGCGACTGGACGGTCGACGGCGATCGGGTCTTCACCGATGAGGTGCTGGCCGATCTGGGCCGCGAGGCCGCCATGGCCGCCTACAAGATCATCGACGGCAAGGGGGCCACGAACTACGGCATCGGGCTCACCGGCGCCCGGCTGACCGAGGTCCTGCTCAGCGCGACCCGCTCGGTGCTGCCGCTGTCGGGAATCGTTCACGGTGTCCACGGAGTCGACGGCGTGGCGCTCTCACTGCCGCGGCTGGTGTCGGGCGAGGGCATCGGCGCCGCCGTACCGATCCCCCTGGACGCCACGGAGCTGGAGAAGTTCCAGGCCTCCGCCGAGCAGCTCCACGAGACCCTGAGCTCCATCGCGAAATAGACGATCGATCGACGTCGGAGGGCCCGGTTCTCAGGGCCCGCCGACGCAATCCTGCGGCCGGAGGAACATGATGTCGGACGGGCAGCGCAGCCTTTTCGAGTTCGGGCATGATCAACAGGGTCGATTCGTGAGAATCACGGCTCGGGGAAGTGCGGTGCTCGCCGATCCGAGGATCAACCGCGGTTCGGCCTTCACGGTCGCCGAGCGCGAGGCTCTCGGGCTGGACGGCCTGATCCCGGACGGCGTCATCGGGATCGACGCTCAGGTGCGGCAGGCATACCGGCAGTACGGGGCGCAGCCCGACGACCTGTCGAAGTACCTCTTCCTGGACAGCGCCCACGACTCCGACGAGGTGCTCTACTACCGGCTGCTGGCCGACCATCTCGCCGAGATGCTGCCGGTCGTCGACACTCCGACCGTGGGGCGGGCGATCGGCCAGTACAGCCACTGGTACCAGCGTCCGCGCGGGGTCTACCTGTCCATCGACGATCCCGACGCGATGGAGGAGTCGCTGCTGGCGATGGGTCAGGATCCCCACGGGGTCGACGTCATCGCCACCACCGATTCCGAGGCCATCCTGGGCCTGGGCGATCAGGGCGTCGGGGGTGTGGCGATCACGATCGGGAAACTGGCCGTGTACACGGCTGCCGGCGGGCTGCATCCCCACCGGCTGCTCCCGGTGGTGCTCGACGTCGGCACCGACAATCTCGCGCTGCTCAGCGACAATTCCTATGTCGGTCTGCGCCATTCGCGCACCCGAGGCGCCGAGTATGATGAATTTCTGGCCAGATATATCGAGACCGTCACTCGGGTATTTCCCGACGCCATGATCCACTGGGAAGATTTCGGAGCGGTCAATGCCACCAGAATTCTTGCCTGCTACGGGGACGATCACCGGCTGTTCAATGATGACATCCAGGGCACCGGCGCGGTGGCCCTGGCCGCTCTGGCGACCGCCGTGCGCGCCTCGCGGAAGCGTCTGGCCGATCAGCGGATCGTGATCTTCGGCGCCGGCTCGGCCGGTACCGGGATCGCCCGGCTGGCGATGCGGTTCATGACTCAGGAGGGGTTGAGCCCCGAGGACGCGGTGGGCCGGATCTGGGCGCTCAACTCCCACGGCCTGCTCCACGGATCCGGGCAGATGTTCGACTACCAGCGCCCGTGGGCACGCGCCGATGAAGACCTGGCGGACTGGGTGCTCGACGTTCCCGGCGAGTACGGGCTCGCCGATGTGGTGCGCAATGTGCAACCGACGGTGCTCATCGGCTGTTCGACCGTGGCCGGAGCCTTCGACGAGGGGATTGTCACGACGATGGCGGATCACTGCGACCGTCCGGTGATCATGCCCCTGTCGAATCCGACCGAGCGGGCCGAGGCGGTGCCGACAGACCTGCTGGCCTGGACCGGTGGGCGGGCGCGCGTGGTCACGGGTTCGCCCTTCGCCCCGGTGGAGTTCGACGGCATCGCGCATCACATCGCCCAGGCCAACAATGCTCTGGTCTTCCCGGGGATCGGGCTGGGGGTGACGGCGGCGCGGGCCTCACGGGTGTCCTCGGGGATGATCGCCGCCGCGGCGCGGGAGCTCTCCCGGGCCACCGATGCCAGTGCCACGGGCTCATCCCTGCTGCCACCGATCTCCGGGCTACGTGCCATCTCGGCGCGGGTCGGGCTGGCGGTGGCGCTGACGGCGGTCGAGGAGGGGCTGGCGACGGTGGAGTTCACCGACCCTGTCCAGGAGATCCTCGACGCCATGTGGGAGCCGGAGTACCCCCGGGTGGTGGTGGGATGATCCCGCCGAACATCGGTCTGGCACTGCTGCGGGCGGCTCAGGAGGCGGGAGGGGTGGAAAACCTGCCGGTTCCTCTGCGGGACGATGTCGCCCGGTCGATCTCATTCGACGACGACGCCGCGCCGGACGCCGATGGAACGCGAGCATTTCTACCGATTCCTGAGCACGGGTTCAGCCAGCTCAGTGAACCTCATCTGCCAGGTCTTCCGACATCTCATCGGTAGATTCAGAGACGGCCACATGGTCAACAGAAGGCCTTTGTCAAGAAGGTTCATCTGGTCGACACGCGTACCAGATCTCACGACCGCCGAATACAAACTCCAACGATCCTCGGCATTTCCCAGGTCGTAGACCGGATTGAGGCTGGTGTCGATGTGCCCTCCGACGCGAACCCGCCCCGTCGTGGGCCCGTGCAGATCGTCGAGGCTGTCCGGGGCGGCGTAGGCGATGTGGTCCTCATACCGCCAGCCTCGCTGAATGACGTCGTCGGCCATGGCTCCTCCTCCCCTGCGGACCCCGACCCGAACCCCTGTCACAGCTCCTTGAAGCTCAGGTGCAGGCTGCGTGATCCGGGGCGCAGCAGCTCGGTGGGCCACACGTCGGGGCCGCAGGAGCGGCTTCCCAGGCCGTTCTGTGCGGCGTCCAGGTAGAGATATGACGCCGTCGGCCCGGGCAGCTCGAAGGAGTGGGCCGCGGCCGTGATCTGCTGAGCGGTCCAGCGGCTCAGCGTGAACCCGGGGCGGCGTCCCGCCTCATCGGGAGCCGTGTCCAGCCGGAGCCACGGTGTCACGCCGCCGTCGGCATCCGCGCTGCCGAGTGTCAGCGATCTCAGATCGGATCGGTGGCCGTTCTCCTGGGGGACGGCGTAGTCGACGAAGAGATCGTCGATCCCGGCCTCAAAGCGGCCGACCTGGACGCCATGGCGGGAGTCCGGGTAGGACGGCCCGGGACCGGTGCCGAACCAGGAGGCATGATCGACTCCGGCCGGCAGGTCGAACCGCACGCCGAACCTGGGCCACACGATCTGCCACTCCGGGCTGGCGATCATGGACAGGTCCAGGGCCAGGCGATCGCCGTCCAGGGCCCAGTCCTCGACCACCCGCACCGAGGCGGCGCTGTCGGGCACCGAGTAGCGACGTTCCACGTGGAACATTCCGCCGCCGGAGGACCCGTCCCGGGAGGCCTCCAGCAACCGCGAACTCAGGAGATCCAGGTGGGCCGCATGCCACTGGTCCTCATATGAGGCGTCGGGCCCGGTCGGCGTCCAGTCCGCGCCCCGCCAGGAGGCGGCCGGATCGTGCGCGTCCGAACTCGGGCTGGAGGCCAGCGCGTCGTTGCTCGCCGGCGCCCGCCACAGCTCCAGCCGTGGACCCGAGACCGGCCGGCCGGCCAGGCGGACCAGATCGGCGCCCTCGAAGTGGGCCGGGCCGAGATCGAAGGAGCCAGTGACGTCGGTGTTCCTCGCCCCTGCCCTCGGCGGAACGGGTGCGGCCGCCGGTTCCGGGGCCGGCGTGAGGTCGAACTGCTGACGGGCCACGACATGGCCGGCCGGGGCCCATCGGGCATCCTCGGCCAGGGCCGCCTCGACGGTCAGCCAGGTCTCCCCGACGTCGGCGATCGGCAACGGGGGCAGGTTCACCCGGGCGGCCTCCCCGGCCGGGACCGGAGCAACATCCGGGCGCCCTTCGAGGACCTGACGGCCAGCATGTTCGAGACGCCAGGCCACCCGCAGATCCGAGGTGTCGGCGTCATGACGATGGTTCGCGACCCTCAGCGACCGGTCATCGGGCTCGAAGCCGAACCGGAGGGGCGCGGCCACGGCGGCGAACTCGGCCAGCCCCGGCGACGGCGTCGAATCTGACAGCACCATCCCGTCAACGACGAATTCGCCGTCGTGGACGGTCTCGCCGAAGTCCCCGCCGTAGCCGTAGAACGGCGTCCCGTCGGCGCTGCGGGTGAGCAGGCCATGATCGCGCCATTCCCACACGAATCCGCCGTGCAGCCGCGGATGGGCGTCGACGAGGGCCTCGTAGCGATCCAGGGCGCCCGGCCCGTTGCCCATCGCGTGGGCGTACTCGCACAGGATGAAGGGCCTGGTCCGAAGCCGCGCCGATTCGGTCACCGTGGCGCCGTGCAGGGGTGTCGTGTCGTCGGAGCCGATGGAGGCCACCTCGGGGACCGACGGGTACATCCGCGAGTAGACGTCGGTGTAGGCGGTCGTGCGGTCACCCTCGTAGTGGATCGGGCGCGAGGGATCGCGACGCCTGGTCCAAGCGGCCATCGCAGCCAGATTCGCACCGGTTCCGGACTCGTTGCCCAGTGACCACATGACGATGCTCGGGTGGTTCTTGTCGCGCTCGACGGTCCGGCGCATCCGGTCGACCAGGGCGTCGTGCCAGGTGGGGTCGCTGGTCGGGTTGAGCCGGTCGGTCTCGATCTCCTCAATGGCCCAGTGGGTCTCCAGGTCGTTCTCAAGGATCACCCAGAAGCCGAACTCGTCGGCCAGATCCAGCAGCCGCGGGTGAGGCGGGTAGTGGGAGGTCCTGATGGCGTTGACGTTGTGGCGCTTCATGAGCGCCAGGTCCTCGCGGGCGAACTCCTCGTCGAAGACGCGGCCGGCGTCGGCTCGGATCTCGTGGCGGTTCATGCCGTGGAAGGTCACCGTGGCGCCGTCGACCTGGAACTGGTCGCCGACGATCCGGACCGCCCGGAAGCCGATCCTCAGGCTGACGGTCTCCGCGTCGCCGGCCACCGTGGCGTCGTAGAGATGCGGGCGCTCGGCCGACCACGGCTCGACCTGCTCGATGTGGACCGGCGCGACGTCCTCGCGACTGTTCCAGAGGACGTCGACGCCAAGCCCGGGGACGCTCAGCCGCACCGGGAAGGCCTCGTCACCGCAGCTCAGCTGGGGGGTGATGACGCCGGAGCCGGTCTGATGGTCGTAGTCGGCTCGCAGCCAGACGTCCTCCAGGCCGCCGACCGGGCGGGCCTCAAGGGTGACGTCGCGGAAGATCCCCGGCAGCCACCACTGGTCCTGGTCCTCGACGTAGCTCGAGGCCGACCACTGGTGCACCCTCACCGCGATGACGTTCTCGCCGGGATGCACCAGCTCGGTGACGTCGAACTCCGATGCCAGCCGGGAGCCGGTCCCGGTGCCGACGAATTCGCCGTTGACCCACACCGCGAAACGCGACTCGACACCGTCGAAGCGCAGCACGACCGCCCCGTAACGGGAGCTGTCGGCCCAGTCCTCGGGCAGAGTGAAGGAGCGCCGGTGATCCCCGGTGGGGTTCTCATCGGGGACGTTCGGCGGATCGACGGGGAAGGGCAGCTGCACGTTGGTGTAGATCGGGGAGCCGTACTTCCCGTCGCCGACCATCACCCAGTGGCAGGGCAGGGTGAGCTCGTCCCAACCCGAGTCGTCGTAGCCGGCCGCGGCCATCGCGAAGGGCTCCTCGGGCCGGCCGTCGGCATCATGGGGAAGTGCCCCGCTGCGGCGCAGTACCTGGTCCCCGCCCAGGGTCCCGGGAGCGCCGGGCAGCAGGCGGAACCGCCAGGCCCCGTTGAGGCTCAGCTTCGGGGCGTCGGTGTGCAGCCAGGATCTGGCCGGGCGGCGTCGCCCGGTTCCGGGACCGGTGTCGGTCAGGTACTGGGGATCAGGCATCAGGCTCCTTCGTCGTCACCCAGAGTCTTCCATCTCCGACTGTTGACGTCACCACCGGGCAGCAGGATGGGATGGCAGAGCCATTGCCTTCTGGCGGATCATGACGAGACTGCGGGAAACTGCAGGGAGATGCCGTCGGGCTGCAGGACCATGATCAGCAACTGTCAGGGAAGGCCGCCTCCTCCGAATCTGGGCATACGCTGCGTGGCCATGAGAGTCATCTACGCGAAACCGATCAACATGCGACCCCACGTCGCCAGCGGCCACGAACCATCGTGAACAATGGCCCCATGACGTCTTCCTCCCCCGACACGGCGCGCTCCCGTCGCGTTCCCCTGCCCAGTGCCCCGAATATGCGAGATCTGGGGGGCCTGACCGTCACCGGCGGTGAGATCCGCACCGGGGAGGTGTTCCGCTCCGCATCGGTGGCGAAGCTGAGCGACGCCGACCAGGAGGCCTTCGAGGAACTCGGCATCACCACCGTCTTCGACCTGCGCACCGCCCGGGAGCGCAGCAAGGAACCCGATCGGCTGCCGGCCCGGATCCCCTCGGTCCACCTCGACGTCATGGCCGACGACGAGGCCGACACCACCGCCGGCCTCACCGTGCTGCGCGGAGATGCCGGACAGGTCGCCGAGGTGCTGCGCGACGGCGCGGCGATCAGGAAGATGGAGCAGTCCTACCGCAAATTCGTGCGCCTGGACTCGGCACGCTCGGCCTACCGGGATTTCTTCCTGGCACTTGCCGACGGGTCGCGCCAGGGCGCCGCCCTGTTCCACTGCGCCACCGGCAAGGACCGCACCGGCTGGGCGGCTGTGACCCTGCTGCGGATCCTGGGCGCCGAAGAGGATGTGATCCTCGAGGACTACCTCCAGACCAACACCGATCTGCTGCCGGCCCTCCAGACCGTGCTCGACAAGGCCGAGACCGACGGACTGGATCCCGACCTGCTGCTGCCGATCCTCGGGGTGCGCGAGAGCTACCTGGAGGCCGCCGACGACGAGGTGGACCGGCTGTTCGGGGGCTTCGAGCACTACCTTTCGGAGGGTCTGGGGCTGGACGCTCAGGCCGCGGAGACCCTGCGGGAGCGGTTCGTCGCCTGACAGTTCCCGGCCGCGCCCGACTCGTCGAGCCGGCGTCGTCGGTACCCGCGGCGGGCAGTGATCGGGGCCCTGCCCGTGGCCTCCTCCGCGGCTGCGCGTCAGGATCCTCCCCCGCTGAACCCCGAGACCTCCCACCGAGGCTGGCTTGACGCGCGTCGGGCACGTAGCGTCGAAGCCATGGGAACACTATTCGTGATAGCAATCGTCGCTGGTGGCGTCTGGTACTACCGGAAGCACCGCAGCCGCTACTGATCGCAGAGCCGCATCGGATCCACCGCTTCGGTGCCCCGCGGCACCGCACCACCAACAGAGCCCCATCCGCCCCGTCCATCGGCCCCTCACCGGATTCCTCCGGTGAGGGGCCGATGTCGTCATGCCGGTCGGCGCGCAGAATAGGGCTCGATGCCAGACGACCCGGAACCCTTGCAGAACCCGCCATCAGCGCACTCGCCCCTGATCGGGCTGGCGCTGCCCATCTATGTGCCCTCGATCATCTGGGCGACCTCCTATGGTGCGCTGACCGCGGTGATGGTGCTGGCCGCCCTGAAGGTCGGGTTCAACCCCACCTTCGCATCCCTGGTGGCCGGGCTGTCCGGCCTGGCCGGGGTGCTCACCGGGCCCTGGATCGGTCGGCAGACCACGCGCTTCGGGGACCGCTCGGCCTTCATGGTTGGCACCGGCAGCGCCGTGGGCTCCTTGCTGATGGCTGTGGTGGCACTGGGATTCCCTGGGCGGTCGTGGGCCCAGGCGCTGTACCTGACGGCGATGCTCATCCTGTCGGTCTCCAACAACATCTGGTCGCTGGCCCGCCAGTCCTACGTCGCCGAGTCCGTTCCGATGCGGTGGCGGGCCCGGGCCCTGTCGATGCTCGGCGGCATGCAGCGGCTCGGTCAGGTGGTGGGCCCGGCGGTGGGCAGCGCGGCTATCGCATGGTGGTCCTATCCCGGGTCGTTCTGGGCCCAGATCGTCCTGGCCGTCGCAGCGCTGGCCTTCGTCGTCGCGTTCACCCTTCCCACCCCGGCCCAGCTGTCATCGGCTGAAGGCACGGAGGGGACGACGACGTCGGCGGCACCGGCACGCAAACGCGACCATGCCGACCGGAGATCGACCGTCATGCTGGCCGTCTCCGTCATCGGGCTGACCATCGTGCGGGCCAACCGCAACGTCATCGTTCCGCTGTGGGGCAGCCAGCTGGGCATCTCCCCGCATGCCATCAATCTGACCTTCGCGGCGGGGGCTGTGATGGACGCCGTGGTCTTCTACCCCAGCGGGAGGCTCTCCGACCGGTTCGGGAGGCGGGCATCGCTGATCCCCACCCTGTTGATCATGGGGCTCGGGTTCCTGGGGATGGGGCTGTGGCGCTCGGCGACCGGCTTTGTGGTGTGCGCCTGCGTCATCGGGCTGGGCAACGGCTTCGGTGCCGGGATCGTCATGACCATGGGAGCAGACCTGTCCCCCGACGTCGACCGGTCGACCTTCCTGGGGATGTGGCAGTCGGTCCAGCAGGCCGGCATGACGGCCGGCCCTTTCCTCGTCTCGGCGATGGTCGCCGGATTCGGGGTCGGCGCCTCGGTGTGGGTCACCGGGGCGGTGTCTCTGCTCGGCGCCGTCTACGGCCTGGCCGTGGTGCCGCGGGCCTACGCCCGGATGGGCACCGACGACCGCGGCCGCCCTCTGGCTCAGGCCAGCACGATATAACGCAGGTACACGTATCCCCAGGCCACGATGGTGGAGAAGACGGTAGTGACGATGCCGTACTTGGTGAACTGCCAGAAGGTGATCCGGTGGCCCGACCGGTTGGCCAGCCCGATCCCGACGACGTTCGCGCTGGCGGCCACCGCCGTCCCGTTGCCGCCGAAATCGGCGCCCAGGGCGAAGGCCCACCACAGAAAACCGCCGTTTCGGGGGTCGGAGCCCTCGTTCACCAGGACGTCGACGATCGGCGCCATGGTTGTGGCGTACGGGATGTTGTCGAAGAAGGCGCCCACCAGGGCCGATCCGAACAGCAGGGTGGCGCCCGCCAGGGTGTAGTCGTGACCGACGGCGCCGATGGCCCACTGCCCGATCGACTCGATGATGCCGGTGTTCACCAGGGCGCCGACCATGATGAACAGCCCGGCGAAGAACACCAGCGTCGCCCACTCGACCTCCGCGAGCACCTCTGTGATCTCGACGCCGGTCACCAGGACCATCACCAGGGCGCCGATGAGGGCGATGATCGCCGGCTGGACGTGCAGCACGCTGTGCAGGGTGAATCCGACGATGACCAGACCCAGCACGGTGAGGCACTTGATGAGGAGCGCCCGGTCGGTGATCGCCCGGCGCTCCTGCAGCGCCATCACCGAGTCGGCGTACTCGGGGTCGAACTCGAAGTCTTTGCGGAACATGAATCGGGTGAGTACGACGAAGAGGGCGAAGGTCAGCGCCACGATCGGCAGCATGTGGACCAGGAAGTCATTGAAGGACAGCCCGGCGCGGTTGCCGATGATGATGTTCGGAGGGTCGCCGATCAGGGTGGCCGCGCCGCCGATGTTGGAGGCCAGGATCTCCGCGATGATGTAGGGCTGGGCCGGCACGTGGAGGCGGTTGCACACCACCACGGTGACCGGCACCACGAGCAGGATGATGGTGACGTTGTCGAGGATCGGCGAGGCGATCGCCGTGATGAGCATGAACATCACCATGAGCCGGAACGGATGCCCTCTGGACTTCTTGCCGGCCCAGATGCCCAGATACTCGAAGACGCCGGTCTGCTTCAGCACTCCGACGATGATCATCATGCCGAGCAGCAGGAGGATGACGTCCCAGTCGACGCCGACCTTGTGGGAGTAGAAGATGTCGTTCGCCGGCGCGACGCCGGTGACGACCATGGCGGCCGAGGCCACCAGGACCACGATGACCTTGTTGATCTTCTCTGTCGCGATGAGCGCGAAGGCGGCGACGAAGATGGCCAGGGCGAGGATGGAACTCATCGTCATGGCCGCACCGCCCGGCGCGTGGCGCTCCCGGTGAGGCTCAGGCCTCCGGCAGCTCGGTGGCCGTCAGCAGACGGTTGAGAGTGATGCAGCCCCTGATCCGGCCCTCGTCGTTGACCACCGCGACGATGGGGCTGCGCAGCCGGGACATGGTGATCGCCACCTCCAGCACGGTGGCATCGCGGGGCACAGTGGCCCGTTTGGCCTCCTGCGGGGCGAGACAGTCGTCGATCGACCGGGCCCCGACCTCCGACCAGAAGAGGTCCGCGGAGGCCTCGTCGACCGTGCGTGCCAGCGCAGGATCGTCGGAGTACTGGGAGACCAGGAGGCGCAGCACCTGAGTGCCGCGGAGCACGAACTGGGGCACGTCCCTGTGATCGACGATGACGAGGCCGGGAAGCCCCTCGTCCGCCATCACCCGGACCGCCTTGGCCACCGGGTCGTCGAGCCGCACCAGTGGCACCTTGACAGCAAGATCTCTTGCCCGCATGGAAACGTTCCTTCGTCCTTGGAGTGGGAATCCCTGCCTGGATCTGCGAGCCTGCCATATATCCGGCCCCCTCGTGGCGTCTGCGACTACGCCGTCGTCTATGTCATGGGAGACAAGCCTATCGGCGCATGCCAAGCGCCGGGGCGGGTCTGCCAGCCTCCAGGCAGTGTCGAGTTCGCGTGGAATGACGGACGCCAACTCGACACATCGCCCGGTGATGATCACGTGAAGCTGACGGTCCCCCCGCCTCAAGTGCTACAATGTAGATCATGAGTGAGGTCGGCATCCGCGAGTTGAAGCAGAACGCCTCGAGCGTCGTCCGCCGCGCCGCCGCCGGGGAGGAGATCACCGTGACCGACCGTGGACGGCCGGTCGCGCGACTCTCCGCCATCGACCACGGCGGAGTGCGCGGGCTGCTCGCCGCCGACCGTGCCCGCCCCCCGATCCGGGCTCTGAGCGACCTCCCCGCCCCAACGATCGCCGCCGACGTCTCCTCGGTCCTGCAGCAGATGCGCGACGGGGAGCGCTACTGATGTTCTACGCAGACACCTCCGCACTGGTGAAGCTCGTCGTCATCGAGCCGGAATCCGAAGCTCTGCTCACATGGCTCGGACGCCGCGACGCCGCCCTGGCGACCAGCGACCTGGCCCGCACCGAGCTGGTGCGCTCCGTGCGCCGCCCGGCTCCGGAGGCCGTCACGCAGGCCCGCGACGTGCTGTCACGACTGCTTCTGGTGAGGGCCGATGCCCAGATCTTCGACGAAGCCGCACGTCTCATGCCGCCAGAGGTTCGAAGTCTCGACGCCGTACATCTCGCCACCGCGCTGGCACTGGGCGACGATCTCGAGGGAATCATCACCTACGACCTCCGGATGGCCGACGCCTCCCACAGCCTAGGACTGGAGACCGTCTCTCCAGAGCACCACGAAGCCCCCAGCCATACGGCGTCTGACCAGGAGACGGGGCACCCAAAGCGGTGATGGCCCGCATGCTGGGGTGTCGCGGTAGATCTCGTACACCGCCCTGCCTGAGCGGGGCCTCAGCGCGACTCGGCGGCCCTGCGGGCGAGGCGACTCAAAACCCGATTCTCAGGCGACTCGTACCCGCTGGTCCCCAGCCACGTACTCAACGGCGAGATCGCCGCCGACGGCCTGAAGATACCTGCGGATGGTACCGAGTTTCGCGCTGTCAAGGTCGCCATGTTCGATCTTGGAGACCTGCCGCTGTCCGACGCCGATTCGTTCCGCCAGTTGGGCCTGGGTGAGCCCGGCGCGCTCACGCAGTTCGCGAAGCCTGTAGGCGCGGACCTCGGCGCGCATCTGATCCTCGGCGGCCCGGACGAGTCGCTCATCGACTGGGTACCTCTTCTCCAAGTCCTCCAGAGACAGGCTCATCGTCATCACTTCCGTTTCAGGTCTGCGAGGTGCTGCTCGTACAGGTCATCGGCTCTGGCTGGGGATGTTCGTGCAGTACCAGCGGTCCCAGTCGCCAGTCTTGTCGCCGGCTACCAGGAGGATCGCTCTGCGGACAGGATCGAAGGCAAACAGGATTCGCAGTTCCGATCACCCCGACGAGCCCGGGCGCAACTCCTTCATATCTTGTAGCGGGACGCCTTCACCGTGTCGACGAGAGGGCGGCCGAGTTGCGGACCCGCCTCCCGGAGAATCCGGAGAGCGGCGATCACCTGAGCCCGCGACGCCTCATCCAGGGAACCCACCCAGGATTCGATGAACTCGGCGTCGATATCCCACACACTACAAGGATAGACCATGCAGGGTCTATCCTTGTAGTCACCGAGCATCTCGACAGGCCCAACCTCCGTGCCGTGGGATGCCCGGTGAAGGACTCCTCCGCCACCTCAGCCGAGGGATTGACGGCGTCGGGCCAGGCGCCGAAGCCCTCAAGGCACGTATCAAGGACCCGTGATCAGGCCAGACATGATGAAAACCCCCAGCCAAACATCGTCTGACTAGGGGTTTCAGTGGTGGGCCTAACTGGACTTGAACCAGTGACCTCCGCCTTATCAGGGCGGCGCTCTAACCAACTGAGCTATAGGCCCGAACCTCAGCCGGTCTCCCGGCTGCGAGAAAGTACGTTACCGCACGGCTTGATCCCGCGACAAATCACGGGCCGCCCCCGCCGCGTATCCTCGCGATCATGCACGACGAGACTCCCGACGACGGGGCCACCGTCAACACCACAACCTCCACGCTCCACACAGCTGGACCGTCGGCCCCCGATCCACTGGCCGGCAGAACGGTCCTCGTCACCGGGGTCTCCCGACGTCGCGGGATCGGGTTCGGCATCGCCTCCGCCCTGGCCGACGCCGGCGCACGTCTGGTGATCCATCACTTCGCTCCTCATGACGCCGATCAGCCCTGGGGGTCCGAGGACGTCGCCGCCCTGCTGGCCGATCTGGACGCCGCCCACCCCGGATGCGTCCTCGCGAACTTCTCCTTCGACCTGGCCCGCGACGGAGCCGCGAAGCAGCTCATCAGGGCCGCCACAGAGCGCGCCGGACGACTCCACGGACTGGTCTGCAACCACGCCCGCAGCGGCGGGGACGGGTCGCTGTTCGACGTCGACGAGGCGATGCTGGACGGCCACTGGCGGGTCAACGCCCGCTCGACGATCCTGCTCACCAGGTATTTCGCCGAGCAGTTCGAACCCCGCCCCGCCGAGGCACCGTCGGCCCCCGGCCAGCGCCCCGCCCGCGAGCCCCACGAGGCCCGGTCCAGTGGACGAGTGGTCTGGCTCACCTCGGGCCAGATCGACTCCCCCATGCCCGGCGAGGTGGCCTACGCCACCAGCAAGGCGGCCCTGGCCGGCGTCACGAAGACCGTCTGCGCCGAACTGCTGAGCCGTGGAGTCGCCCTCAACACCATCAATCCGGGCCCGGTGAACACCGGCTACATGGACCCCGAGACCGCCGACCGGCCGCTCGACGAGCTCCGGGCGATCCAGGCCGAGCAGCCCTTCGGACGCTTCGGCACCCCCGGCGATATCGGCCGGCTGGTGGCCTGGCTCATGTCACCGGCGTCCCGCTGGGTGGTCGGCCAGGTCATCAGCAGCGACGGCGGGTTCAGCCTCGGCTGAGGCGGATCGGCGCCCCGACCCCGACCTCCGCGCACGCGGTCGCGGCCTTCGTGAACGATGCGACCAACCCGTCCCACGGGCACTTGTCCGACCCGCTACTCATCGTTACTATGTACTGGTAGTCAACGACACTGAGTAGATGGAGAAGTTGGACGGATGGAGGAACTGTGAACCGACAGATGACGGAGATGCTCAAGGGCACCCTCGACGGGATCGTCCTGCTCCTGCTGTCGCGCCGACCGGCCTACGGGTACGAGATCACGGCATGGCTGCGCGATCACGGCTTCACCGACATCGCCGAGGGCACCGTCTACGCCCTGCTGGTGCGCATCGAGCGCCGTGGGCTGGTGGACGTCGAGAAGGTCCCGTCCCAGAAGGGGCCGCCACGCAAGATGTTCTCCCTCAACGACCAGGGACGCGACTACCTCGACGAGTTCTGGGAGACCTGGAGCTTCCTCGTCGAACGCCTGCAACAGCTTCACGAAGGAGCACGATGATGCGACACATCGTCGAGACACTGATCGGAAACCTGGACGACAAGCGCCGCTGGCGCGACCACAAGACCCGGGTCAAGGCACTGCCCACGGCCTACCGGACGGCGGCCGAGGCGGTCGAGCGCTACCTGCTGCGGGTCGGCGCGTTCAGCGACGGCCACGTGATGGTGGACATGCTCGAAGACCTGGACGCCCTGTTCGATCAGGCCGCCGCGGACGGCACCCCGGTGCGCTCGATCGTCGGGGAGGATCCGGCGGACTTCGCCGAGACCTTCCTGGCCAGCTACTCCGGCAAGAACTGGATCGACAAGGAGCGCGACCGGCTCTCCGAGTCGATCGACCATGCGGAGGCCGCTTCCACCCCGGCTGATCCCGCAGAGCCCGACAGCACACGTCCCGACAGCCCTGATCCCGACAGCACAGGGGAGCAGTCATGACCGCGCCCACGCGCCGCTGCGCCGCCATCGAGGTCCGCGGTCTGACGAAGTCCTTCAGCGACCTGGCAGTGCTCACCGGCGTCGATCTCACGGTGCCCCCGGGCAGCATCCAGGCGCTGCTGGGCCAGAACGGAGCGGGCAAGACCACCCTGGTGAGAATCCTGTCGACCCTGCTGCCGGCCGACGCCGGAACGGCCACCGTGGCCGGATTCGACGTCGCCTCCCAGCCGGACCGGGTGCGCCGATCCATCAGCCTCACCGGCCAGTTCGCCGCGATCGACGAGACCCTCACCGGCCGGGAGAACCTCACCCTCATCGCCCGGCTGCGCCATGTGGCGCACCCCGAGAAGGTGGCCGACGACCTGCTGGCCCGCTTCTCGCTCGCCGATGCCGGCCGACGCCGTGCCTCCGGCTACTCGGGCGGCATGCGACGGCGTCTGGACATCGCCATGAGTCTGATCGGCGACCCTCCGGTGATCTTCCTCGACGAGCCCACCACCGGCCTGGACCCGCAGGGTCGACGCGACGTCTGGGCGACCGTCAAGGCCCTCGCCGGGCGGGGCACCACCGTGCTGCTCACCACTCAGTACCTGGACGAGGCCGAGGAACTCGCCGAGCGGATCGCGATCCTGCACCGGGGACGCATCATCGCCGAGGGCACCCTGGCCGAGCTCAAGCGGCTCATCCCCGCCCCCACCGTCGAGTACGTCGAGAGGCAGCCCAGCCTGGAGGAGATCTTCATGGCCATCACCTCCGACAACGGGACCGCCTCCGACGAGCACGCACGGGAAGGAGCCCGGCGATGAGCACCCTCGCCCTCCAGGACACCTCGGTTCTCACCGGACGGTCCCTGCGCCACATCCTGCGCAGCCCCGACACCATCATCACGACCGTCATGATGCCGATCGCCTTCCTGCTGCTCTTCGTCTACGTCTTCGGCGGCGCGATCCAGGCCGGCCCGGCGTCGTACGTGAACTACCTGATGCCCGGGATCCTGCTGATCACGGTCGCCACCGGCATCTCGTACACCTCATTCCGGCTCTTCACAGACATGCAGTCCGGCATGGTGACCCGGCTGCGCGCCATGCCGATCGCCCGCTCCTCGGTGCTGTGGGCCCACGTGCTGACCTCTCTGGTCGCCAACCTCGTCTCGGTGACGATCGTGGTCGGCGTGTCGCTGATCATGGGCTTCCGCAGCGTCGCCAGCGTCGGATCATGGCTGGGGGTGGCCGGGATCATGACGCTGTTCACCCTGGCTCTCACCTGGGTCGCCATGATCCCCGGGCTCACCGCCAGGAGCACCGACGGGGCGGTCGCCTTCTCCTACCCGCTCATCTTCCTGCCATTCATTAGCTCGGCCTTCGTGCCGACCGCCACGATGCCCGCACCGGTGCGGTGGTTCGCCGACCATCAGCCGGTGACCCCGTTGGTCGACTCGATCCGGTCCCTGCTGGCCGGGCGGCCGGCCGACGCCGACCTGTGGGTCGGCCTGGCCTGGTGCGCCGGGATCCTCGTCGCGGCGTACGTCGTCGCGACGAGGATCTACCGGCGCAGGCTCCGATGAGTCAGAACGGCACGCCGCAGGAGACGATGACATTCGCGAATGACGTCGTCTCCCCGGTTCTCACCACGAAGGACGCCCGCGCCACCTCCTTCTTGAGCTCCTCATGACTGATGGTGGCGACGTCGTCGATCCGGCCGCGCACCCAGCCCTCGGGTTCGCCGCCCACCGCCTCGTCGGCGATCACCGCATGATCGACGACGATCTCGTCGAGGACGGCGTCCAGCACCTCCTCGAAGCGCGGTACTCCGAACACCAGAGACAGGTCGATCACCGGTACCCCGGCGGGCACCGGGAGGCCGGCGTCGGCCACCACGAAGGTGTCGGTGTGACGCAGCCCGGCGACTGCGGCGCACAGGGCCGGATTGAGCAGCCCGCCCCGCCTCATCGGTCCTCCCTCCTCAGCCCGTCCGCCTCGTCGACGGTCGGGAAGGAGGCCTGGGCGCCGCTCCTGGTGACGGTCAGTGCGGCGAACCGCGCCGCGTAGTCGCAGGCCGCCCGAAGCGTCTCACCCTCGGCCAACCGGGCGGCCAGAGACCCGGCGAAGGCGTCCCCGGCTCCGGTGGTGTCGACGGCGTCGACCCGCACGGCCGGGATCGCGGTGACGCCCTCTCCCTGGGACACCAGCGCTCCGGCCGAGCCCATCGTCATCACGACGGCCCGGCAGCCGGCCTCGCGCAGCGCCGCTACGCAGTCCCGCGGCGCCTGCTCCAGGGCCTCGACGTCGGCGTCAGGTTCGAGCATCCTGGCCACCAGCGCCCCCTCGTGCTCGTTGACGATGAGCGGATCAGCGGCCGTGATCACCTCGGACGGCAGTGCGATGACCGGCGCCGGGTTGAGCACGAACCGGCCCCCGGCAAGGGCCTGCGCCCGGGCGATGCCGTCGGCCGGGGTCTCCCCCTGGCACAGCACCACGGCGGCGTCGGCCAGCAGATCCCGGTGGGCGTCGACCGCGGCGGCGTCGACGGTGGCGTTGGCGCCGGGGATGTAGACGATCTCGTTCTCCCCGGAGTCGGCCACCATCACCACCGCCACCCCGGTGGGACCGTCGACCTCGGCGATCCCAGACAGGTCGGCCCCCGACTCGCGGAGCAGGCCCAGGGCCGCCGAAGCGTTCGGATCATTCCCCACCGCCCCGATCATGGTGACCTCCCCGCCCGCCCGGGCGGCCGCCAGGGCCTGGTTGGCCCCCTTGCCGCCGGGGGTGACGGTGCCGTCCCCGCCGAGAAGGGTCTCCCCGGGGCGGGGATGGCGCTCCACGGTGACTCTCAGATCGGCATTGACCGACCCGACGACGACGATGCGCCTGCTCACTGGTAGTCCTTCACGTTGTCCTTGGTGACCGTGATCACCTTGATCGGGGTGGTGGCGGCCACCTTCTTGCCGGCCAGGATATCGGCGGCCTGATCGACAGCGGTCTTCCCGAGCTCGGTGGGCTGCTGGGCGACGGTCGCCGCCATGGTGCCGGCGGCCACGGCCTTGAAGCCGTCGGCGGTCCCGTCGAATCCGACCACCTTGACGCTCTTGCCGGCCTTGGATCCCAGGGCGGAGACGGCGCCGATGGCCATCTCGTCGTTCTCGGCGAACAGCCCGGTGACGCCGCCGTGGGCCTGGACGAGGTTGGTGGAGACGTCGAGGGCCTTGGAGCGGTCGAAGTTGGCGGTCTGCTTGGCCACCACCTTGATGTTGGTGTGCTTGGCGATCTCCTCGGTGAACCCCTTGCCGCGGTCGCGGCTCGAGGAGGTGCCGGGGGTGCCCTGGAGGTGGATCACCTCGCCCTTGTCACCCATCTGCTGGGCCAGCTCCTTGGCGGCCTGGCGACCGCCGGCGACGTTGTCGGAGGCGATGAAGGAGGCGACGTCGCCGCTGGAGGGTCCGCGGTCGACGGCGATGACGGGGATCTTGGCCTTGTTGAGGGATTTCACCGAGGGCGCGATGGCGTCGGAGTCGGTCGGGTTGACGATGACGACCTTCGCCTGGGTGGAGATGGCGTTGGAGATCTGGTTGGCCTGAGTGGCCGGGTCGTCGGAGGCGTCCTGGATCTTGAGGTCGACCCCCTTGGCCTTGGCCTCGGCCTTCGCGCCGTTGGCGAGCTGGACGAAGAAGGGATTGGTCTGGGTGGAGACGGCCAGCACGACCGTCCCCTTCGAGCTCGACGCCGTGCCTCCGTCGCGGTTGCAGGCGGCCAGGCCGCCCAGGGCCAGCGCTCCGGTCATCACCACGGCCAGCGACCGGGTCATTCGCGTGAACTTCATCGTTCTTTTCCTTTCGAGATGATCAATGAGATGCGATCAGGAATGTCCTGATCAGGATTCTTTTCGGGTACGGAAGACATCGAACCCGACGGCCACGGCGATGACGCAGCCGATGACGACCTGCTGCCAGAACGAGGAGACGTTGAGAATATTGAGGCCGTTGCGGATCACCGCCAGAAGAATGGCGCCGATGAACGTACCGCTGGCCTTGCCGGCGCCGCCGGCCAGGGAGGCGCCGCCGATGACGACCGCGGCGATGGCGTCCATCTCGTAGGAGACCCCGGCCTGCGGCTGGGCCGAGGAGAGCCGCCCGGCCAGCACCAGGCCGGCCAGTCCGGCGAACAGCCCCGACAGGGCGTAGACGACGACCAGGATGTGCTTGACCGGCAGGCCCGAGAGCCGCGCGGCCTCCGGATTGCCGCCGATGGCGTAGAGCGAGCGCCCCAGCACGGTGCGCGAGAGGATGAACCAGCAGGCCACGCCGGCCAGGGCCATCATGATCACCGGCACCGGGATGGGGCCCAGGTCCTCGCCCAGCCAGTTGACCGCACCGGCGGTGGGGATCGGGGTGCCGTCGGAGATCACCAGGGTGAGCCCGCGGGCCACGCTCATCATGGCCAGGGTGGCGATGAATGCCGGAAGTTTGGCGTAGGCGATGGCCAGCCCGGAGGCGGCGCCGGCCAGCAGGCCGGCGAGCAGGCCGATGACGAGGGTGAGCCAGCCGGGCATCGAGGCGCTGGTGAACGTCCAGGCCGACACCATCGCCGAGAATGCGGCCAGTGATCCGACCGACAGATCGATTCCGGCGGTGATGATGACGAAGGTCATGCCGAATGCCAGGATCGCCACCACGGCGGTCTGGATTCCGACATTGATGATATTGGAGACGGTGAGAAAGTTCGGCGTCGCGATGAACAGGGCGATGCACAGGACGATGAGTCCGACGAGTGCGCCGTGATTGAGCGCCCAATGGCCGAACCTGGCCATCGGGGAGGGTCGGGTGGGTGCGGAGACCGCGCTGGTCATGATTTGGGAAGTCCTTCCACCGGTCGTCGTCGACCGGAGAGTCAGTGGTTCGTGGGGGGCGCCGCGACCGCGTCGTCGACGTTCTTGACCGACAGGGTCATCACCTCGTCCTCGGTGGCGCCGTCGGCGTCGAGGACGCCGGTGATCCGCCCGTTGGCCATCACGGCGATCCGGTCGCTCATGCCGAGCACCTCGGGCAGCTCGCTGGAGACCATGAGCACCGCTCCCCCGGCGTCGGTGATCTGGTTGATGAGCTCGTAGATCTCCACCTTGGCGCCGACGTCGACGCCGCGGGTCGGCTCGTCGAGCAGCAGCACCTCGGACTGCGCCAGCACCCATCGGCCGAGGACGGCCTTCTGCTGGTTGCCGCCCGACAGGTTGCTCATGGGCTGGTCGAGCCCGGCCATCCGGATGCGCAGTTTCCCGGCCACCTCGCCGGCGCGGCGCCGCTGGCCCTTGCGATCCACCAGTCCGGCGCGGGCCGTGGAGCGCAGGGTGGCGTAGCCGATGTTGTCGGCGACGCTGCCGCCGAGCACCAGGGCCTGGGACTTGCGCTCCTCGGGCACCTGGCCGACGCCGTGGCGGATGGCCTCGCCGACGTCTCCTGGCTTGAGGAGTCGGCCGCGGACCTTCACCGTCCCGGAGTCGTAGCGGTCGGCGCCGAAGATCGCCCGCACCACCTCGGAGCGCCCGGCCCCCACCAGCCCGGACAGGCCGAGCACCTCTCCGGCGTGGACCTGGAGGCTGATGTCGGAGAAGACCCCCTCGCGGGTGAGCCCCTCGACCTCCAGCAGCACCTCGCCGGGCTCCTGGCGGCGCCTGGGGAACTGGTCGTCGATGTCGCGGCCCACCATCATGCGCACCAGTTCGGGCTCGGGCGTCGCGGCGGGCACCTGGGCGATCTCGTGGCCGTCGCGCAGCACGGTGACGTCGTGGCCGACGCGGGGGATCTCGTCGAGGTGATGGGAGATGAAGACCATGGCGACGCCGCGGTCGGCCAGATCGTCCATCACCGAGAACAGCTGGCGGGACTCCCTGCGCGTCAGGGCGGCGGTGGGCTCGTCGAGGATGAGCACCCGGGCGTCGATCGACAGCGCCTTGGCGATCTCGACCAGCTGCTGCTGGGCCGAACTGAGCGATCCGACCAGGGTGCCGGGATCGACGTCCAGCCCGATCATCTCCAGGGCGGCCCGCGCGGCCTTCCGCAGCGGCCCCCACTGGACCAGCCCGCCGCGCCGCGGGGTGCGTCCGAGCATGATGTTCTCGGCCACCGACAGCTGGGGGACGAGGTTGAGCTCCTGATGGATGACGGCGATCCCGCGGGCCTCGGCGGCCTTGACGTCGGGCAGTTCGGTGGATTCGCCGTCGATCATCACCGATCCCGAGTCGGGGTGGTAGATCCCGGCCATCATCTTGATCAGCGTCGACTTGCCCGCGCCGTTCTCCCCGAGCAGGACGCGGACCCGTCCGGGGATGACGTCGATGCTCACGTCGTCGATCACCGTGATCGGGCCGAAGCTCTTGGAGACGTGGTCGAGTCGCAGGACCGGCTCGCCGACGGCGTCGTCGGGATTGGCGGTCATGGTCTCTCCTTTCCGTGTGTGACTGGTTTCAGACCTGTGGGATCGGCGGTCACCGGTGGGAGCCGGCGTCGGCCCTCGTCGAGGACCGGTCGATGAGCCTGGTCGGCAGGCGGACCGAATCGGGGCGCTCCCCGGCCATCCGGGCCATGAGCATCTCCACCCCGCGTCGGCCGATCTCGGCGATGGGCTGGTCGACGACCGTCAGTGGCGGGTCGGTGAGGGTGAAGACGGGCAGGTCGTCGAAGCCGATGAGGTCGATGTCCTCGCCGATCCGCAGGCCGCGGGCATGGCAGGTGCGAAGCGCCCCCATCGACATCAGCGAGTCGGAGGCGAGGATCGCGGTGACGCCGCGGTCCAGCAGCAGGGCCGCGCCCTGCACCCCGGACTCCTCCTGGAAGTCCCCGTGGGCGACCAGGCCGGGGTCGACGGCGTGGCCGCGGGCGGCCATCGCCGCGCCGTAGGCCTGGAAGCGCTCGCGCCCGGTCGAGGAGGCCATCGGGCCGGTGATGAAACCTATCCTGGTGTGGCCGGCCTCCAGCAGCCGGTCGACGGCCTGCCAGACGCCGGGCTCCGGATCGCTCACCACCGACGGGATGTCGATGTCGGGCATGTGGCGGTCGAGGAAGACCATCGGGATCGCGTCGGCGATCACCCGGTCGATCGCCTGGTGGGCCTCGCTGATCGGGATCATGGCGACCCCGTCGACCCGTTGGCGGCGGATCACCTCGACGTAGCGGTCGAACTGGGCGGCGTCCTCGTCGGCATTGCACAGCAGGGTGGCCAGTCCCCGGTCCAGCGCCGCGGTCTCGACGACGCGGGCGAGTTCGGCGAAGAAGGGGTTGCGGACGTCGGGCACCAGCAGGGCGATGGTGCCGCTGTGCTCCGAGCGCAGCGAGCGGGCGTGGGCGTTGGGCAGGTAACCCAGTTCCCGGGCGGCCTCCAGGACCGCGAGGCGGGAGGCCTCCGATGTCGCCTGGCTGCCGTTGAGCACCCGTGAGACGGTGCCGACCGACATGCCGGATCTGGCGGCGACGTCCTTGATGGTGGGCTTGTGCACCTGAGCACCCCTCTTCCCTGTCCTGCGTCGCCGGAACCGTGTCGCCGGAATCGTCTTCTCCACACCGGGGGATGGTCTCCGAGGTTGTGGCCCGCGGACGCACCATCGCGCCATGGAAACGATCACATGGAATCGTTTCCAAAAGTGAACCACAGGACCTCGGGTGTCGTCAAGGAAGTCCTGGGATCACACGTCGGCTCCTACGCGGACGAGAGGACGAGAATCCCGCTCAACGGGGTGTTCCGTCTCCACAGGGCCGGAACACCCCGTTGAGCGGGATTCTCGTCTTCAGAACAGCCGGAACCTCGGGATCTGGACGTTGCGGCGGCGCTTCAGTCGTCGACTCCGGGATAGCGCAGGCCGATCTGGCGCCGGATCTCGTCGAGGGTGCCCATGATCGCCACGGTCTCCTCGAGGGGTTCCAGTTCCGACTCGGTGCGCCCTTCTGCGATGTACCGCTCCACGGCCAGGGCCTCGTACTGCATGCCGCGACCCGTGACGGGCTGGTCGTAGATCTCGACGACCTTCCCGTCGCCGGCGACGACCCGGAAGGTGGTGGGGATCAACCAGGACCGGTCGATCTCGATGCTGGCCTCGCTGCCCAGCACGGATGCGGCGTTGGGACCCGCTGCCCGCAGCGAGGTGAGGGTTGTCGAGACCGATCCGCCGCCATGGGTCATAGAGGTGGCGACCTCGGTGTCGACACCGGTCGGGCCGAGGATCCCGGTGGCCCGGACGTCGACCGGGGCGCCGAGCATGTCCCACGCGAAGGAGACCGGATAGACGCCGATATCCAACAGCGCCCCGCCGCCCAGCGCCGGATTGTTGAGGCGGTGTTCGGGGTCGGCCGGGCCGACGCCGGTGTGGTCGGCGCGCAGCGCCCGGACCTGTCCCAGGGCCCCTGAGCGCACCAGGTCGCGGATCCGCATCATGTGGGGCAGGTAGCGGGTCCACATGGCCTCCATGAGGAACAGGCCGTTCGCCGCGGCGAGATCGCGCAGCTCGACGGCCTGAGCCCGGGTGAGGGTGAAGGACTTCTCCACGAGCACGTGCTTGCCGGCCTCCAGGGCCAGTCTCGCGTGCTCGGCGTGGAGTGCGTGCGGGGTCGCGACGTACACGACGTCGACGTCGGGGTCGGCGACCAGGTCCCGATAGGAGCGATAGCGTCGCGGGATGTCGAAGGCGTCGGCGAAGGCCTGGGCCGATCCCAGCGACCGGGACCCGACCGCAATGACGTCCAGGCCGGCGGCGCGCAGATCAGCGGTGAAGGTGCGGGCGATCCCGCCCGTGGCGAGGATTCCCCATCGAAGTCCGGTCATGAAAGAAGGCTACTGGGGCCGCCGCCTCGGTGAGAGGTCAGCGAACGCCGAGCGCGGACACAGACCCCACCCGCAACGACCGGCCAGCGACACCCACCCGACCCCCACAGAGCCCCCGCCTGAGGGGGTCAGCGAGCGCCTGCGCGAGCGAAGGGGGAGTCATCTCCCCCTTCTCAGTCCTCAGCCAGCGTGACCTCCAGTCCTCCCATCACCTGGGCGGCGAGGTTGTACAGGAAGCTGAAGAGGGTGGCCAGGGCGGTGAAGAGCACGGCGTCGACCACTCCGATGATCGCCGACAGACCGAGCACCCGCCCGGTGTTGACGTAGTCGGAGAGCTGGAACTTGGTCTCCGAGGTCGGGGAGGCGATGAGGTCGTTGACGGCCTTGTTGATGGAGTCGAAGGCTCCCGAGGCCCCGATGACCCCCCACACCACCCAGACGGCGATGAAGAAGATGATGGCCCCCGCCACGCCGAACATGAGCGAGGTCTTCATCACCGACCAGGGATCGATCCGGGAGATCCTCAGCCGGGCCTTGCGGGTCTGCTTGATGGTGCGCAGGGTGGCGGGCTTCGGGGCGGCGGCCTGCTGCCCGCCCGGACGGACGCCGGCCTGTCCGCTCACCGCGCCTCCCGGGGCCGGCGGCGGGGTGCTTCCGGATGTCGACGGCGCCTGGGTGCGCGGCGACGTCCGGCCGGGGGCCTGCTTCGGCTGCTGAGCCTGCGGGGACTTGCCCGGCGGCGAGGGCTGCGCCTGGTTGCCCGAGAACGCCTGGTGGGCATCGCCGGAGGTCCAGTGGGTCGCATCGGGATCGCCGGTCGCCGTTGACGATCCGGCCGTATTCTTGCGGGGGTTCACCCTCGTCCTGTCGTCACTCACCGTCGTCCTCTCCGGTCACGACGTCCTCGACGCCCTCAGTGTGCTCTCCCACCGTATCGTGCGGGGCCTGCGGGGCCTCCACCTGAGATCCCGGCGCGCCGACGGGATCATCGGCAGATGCGGACTCCCCGGCGGCCTCCGTGGCGGCTTCGATCACCTCGTCCTCGTGGGCCTCGGGGTTGAGCGCGATGATCGAGACGGCGTCGTCGCCCTTCACCGACACGAACTTCACGCCCATCGTGGAACGGCCCTTGACGGGCACCTCGGCCACCGCTGACCTTGTGACCTGCCCGGAGTTCTTGATGGCCATGATCTCGTCGGCCTCGCTGACCACCAGGCCGCCGACCAGGGAGCCGCGGTTCTCGGACAGGTGCATGGCCTTGATGCCGAGTCCGCCGCGACCCTGACGCCGGTACTCCGAGACGGCGGTTCGCTTGGCGAACCCGCCGTCGGTGACGGTGACGACGTAGCGGTCATCCTCGGGGGTGTCGGCGGAGATGATCGACATCGACAGCAGTTCGTCGTCCCCGCGGAACTTCATCCCGGTGACCCCGGAGGTGACCCGGCCCATCGGGCGCAGCTGGTCGTCGGAGGCCGGGAAGCGGATGGCCTGGCCCTTGCGGGAGACGAGCAGGACGTCGTCATCGGGGCCGCACAGCTCGGCTCCGATGAGCTCGTCGTCGGCGCTGCGGAAGTTGATCGCGATGATGCCGGCGGCCCTCGAGGAGTCGTAGGCGGTCAGCTCGGTCTTCTTGACCAGCCCCTTGCGGGTGGCCAGCAGCAGGTAGGGATCGGTGACGTAGTCGCGCAGCGTCATCACCTGGGTGATGTGCTCCTCGGGCAGGAAGCTAAGCAGCCCGGCGACGTGCCCGCCGCGGGCGTCACGGCCGGCCTCGGGCAGCTGCCACACCTTGGTGCGGTAGACCCTGCCCATATTGGTGAAGAACAGGATCCACTGGTGGTTGGTGGTGGCGAACAGATGCGCCACCTCGTCCTCCCCCTTCAGCGCAGCGCCGCGGACCCCCTTGCCGCCCCGCTTCTGGACGCGGTAGTTGTCGATCCGGGTGCGTTTGGCATAGCCGCCGCGGGTGATGGTGACCACGACGTCGTCATCGGGGATGAAGTCCTCCTCGGAGAAGTCCCCGTCGGCGGCGATGATCTGGGTGCGGCGGTCGTCGCCGTACTTCTCGACGATCTCGGAGAGCTCGGTCGAGACGATCCGGCGCTGGCGGGCCTCGCTGGCGAGGATGTCCTTGAAGTCGGCGATCTGGCGTTCCAGGTCGGCCAGCCGGTCGATGATCTTCTGGCGCTCCAGAGCTGCCAACCGGCGCAGCTGCATGTCGAGGATCGCGCGGGCCTGCACCTCGTCGATGCCCAGCAGCTCCTGCAGACCGGTCGACGCCGTCTCGGTGTTGGGGGAGCGCCGGATGAGGGCGATCACCTCGTCGAGGGCGTCCAGGGCCTTCACCAGGGCGCGCTGGATGTGGGCGTCCTTCTCGGCCTGGGCGAGTCGGTACTCGGTGCGTCGCCGGATCACCTCGAGCTGGTGGGCGATCCAGTAGCTGATGAACTGGTCGAGGCGCAGGGTCCGCGGGACGTTGTCGACCAGGGCCAGCATGTTGCAGCCGAAGGTGTCCTGCAGAGCGGTGTGCTTGTACAGGTTGTTCATCACGACTCGCGGCTGGGCGTCGCGCTTGAGCACGATGACCAGGCGCTGGCCGGTGCGGGCCGAGGAGTCGTCGCGGATGTTGGCGATCCCCGTGACCCGGCCCGAGTTCACCAGGTCGGCGATCTTCTGGGCCAGGTTGTCCGGGTTGCACATGTAGGGCAGCTGGGTGACCACCAGGCACTGATGGCCGGCCTTGTCCTCCTCCATGTCGATGACGGCGCGCATCGTCACCGAACCACGGCCGGTGCGGTAGGCGTCCTCGATGCCCTGGCGCCCGACGATGAGGGCACCGCCGGGGAAGTCGGGGCCCTTGATGCGGGCCATCGAGGCCTCGAGGAGCTCCTCCTTGGTGGCCTCCGGGTGGGCCAGGGACCACTGCACGGCCTCGTTGACCTCGCGCAGGTTGTGGGTGGGGATGTTGGTGGCCATGCCCACCGCGATGCCCGAGGAGCCGTTGACCAGCAGGTTCGGGAACCGGGCCGGCAGGACGACCGGCTCGGTCTCCTTGTTGTCGTAGTTCGGCTGGAAGTCGACGGTGTTCTGGTCGATGTCGCGGACCATCTCCATGGCCAGCGGCGCCATCTTGCACTCGGTGTACCGCATGGCGGCGGCGCCGTCGTTGCCCTGGGAGCCGAAGTTCCCCTGCCCCTGCACCAGCTTGTAGCGCATCGCCCAGGGCTGGGCCAGACGGACCAGGGTGTCGTAGATGGCGGAGTCGCCGTGGGGGTGGTACTTGCCCATCACGTCGCCGACGACGCGGGAGCACTTGTTCCAGCCGCGGTCGGGGCGGTAGCCGGAGTCGTACATGGCGTAGATGACGCGCCGGTGCACGGGCTTGAGGCCGTCGCGCACGTCGGGCAGGGCGCGTCCGACGATGACGCTCATCGCATAGTCGAGGTAGGCGTTCTGGATCTCGTCGCGGATCTCGACGGGCTGGATCCCGGTGTGGCGCCCGGTCACCAGACCCTGGGTGTCGGCCTGGTTCTGCTCGTCGGGACCGTTCTCGTCGTCAGCCATGAAAATCCTTGTCAGTGTTCATACATGAAGTTGTTCGAGAGGGCTCAGATATCGAGGAATCTGACGTCCTTGGCGTTGCGCTGGATGAAGCGGCGGCGCTGTTCGACGTCCTCCCCCATCAGGATGGAGAACATCTGGTCGGCCAGGGAGGCATCCTCCAGGCTGACCTGAAGCAGCAGTCGCTTCTCGGGATCCATGGTGGTGTCCCACAGATCCTCGGCGTCCATCTCGCCCAGGCCCTTGTACCGCTGGATCGGGTTCACCTGGGGCAGCTTCTTGCCGTGGGCCAGGCCGTCGTCGCGCAGCAGGTCGCGCTCCTCGTCGGAGTAGGCCAGCTCGTGGGGGGAGTTGGTCCAGCGCAGCCGGAACAGCGGCGGCTGGGCCAGGTAGACGTGGCCGGCGTCGATGATCGGGCGCATGAAGCGGAACAGCAGGGTCAGCAGCAGGGTGCGGATGTGGGCGCCGTCGACGTCGGCGTCGGCCATCAGGATGATCTTGTGGTAGCGCAGCTTGTCGAGGTCGAACTCCTCGTGGACGCCGGTGCCGAGGGCGTTGATGATGCTCTCGATGGTCTCGGAGCCCAGTGCCCGGTCCAGACGCGCCTTCTCGACGTTGAGGATCTTGCCGCGCAGCGGCAGGATCGCCTGAATCCCGGGGTCGCGGCCCTGGGAGGCCGAGCCACCGGCGGAATCGCCCTCCACGATGAAGATCTCGCACTCCTCGGGGTTGGTCGAGGAGCAGTCCTTCAACTTGCCGGGCAGCGACGTCGAGCCGAGCAGGCCCTTGCGGTTGCGGGCCATGTCGCGGGCCTTGCGGGCGGCGACCCTGGCCTGCGCGGCGGCCTGGGACTTGCGGACGATGTTCTTGCCCTCGTTGGGGTTCTCCTCGAACCAGTCCGAGAGCTTCTCGTTGAGTACCTTCTGGACGAAGGAGCGGGCCTCGGTGTTGCCGAGCTTGGTCTTCGTCTGGCCCTCGAACTGCGGCTCGGTGAGCTTGATCGACAGGATCGCGGTGAGACCCTCCCGGATGTCGTCGCCCGACACCCTGTCCTCGCGCTTCTTGATGAGCCCCCAGGACTCGCCCCACTTGTTGACGGTGCTGGTCAGCGCCGCCCGGAAGCCCTCCTCGTGGGTGCCTCCCTCGATCGTGTTGATGGTGTTGGCGAAGGTGTGGACGCTGGTGGAGTAGGACGTGTTCCACTGCATCGCGATCTCCAGGCCCATCCCCTCGTCGGGCCGGTGCTGCTCCAGGGAGATGACGGTGGGATTGATGACGTCCTTGGTCCCGGTGAGGAACTTGACGTAGTCCTTCAGCCCCTCCTTGTACAGGAAGTCGTTGTGGAGCGGCTCGCCGTCCTCATCGACGTGGCCCTCGCGCCGGTCGGTCAGCGTGATCCGCAGTCCCTTGTTGAGGAAGGCGTACTCGCGGAACCGGGTGGCCAGCGTCTCGTAGTCGAAGTCGGTGGTGTCGAAGATCTCGGCGCTGGGCTGGAAGGTGGTGGTGGTGCCGGTCTCCTCGGTCTCCTCGAGCATCTCCAGCGGTGCGTCGGGCACGCCGAGGGTGAAGGTCTGACGCCAGCGGTGGCCGTCGCGACGCACCTCGACGATGTAGTGGGCCGACAGCGCGTTGACCACCGAGGAGCCGACGCCGTGCAGGCCGCCGGAGACCTTGTAGCCGCCGTTGCCGAACTTGCCGCCGGCATGCAGCACCGTCAGCACGAGGGTGACGGTGGGGATGTGCTCGACCGGATGCTCCTTGACGGGGATGCCACGGCCGTTGTCGACCACCCGGCACCAGCCGTCGTCGAGCAGCTCGATGGTGATGGTGTCGCAGTAGCCGGCCAGGGCCTCGTCGACGGAGTTGTCGGCGATCTCGTAGACGAGGTGGTGCAGGCCGCGTTCACCGGTGGAGCCGATGTACATGCCGGGGCGCTTGCGGACCGCCTCCAGGCCCTCGAGGACCTGGATCTGCTCGGCGTCATAGGCTCCGTCGACCATGGTCGGAGGGATGTCGCCCGCCTCGTCCGGTGCCTCATCCGGGATGGGAGTGCTGTCCACGAGGAGATCGTCGATCTCGGGTGTGGGTTCGGGGGTCGAGGGCTGGCTCACGGGCAACGCGCTCCTGTGTGATCGGTGTGAGATCCGGATGGGATCTCCGGACGCCGAGGACTCGGGGCTCGGTGCTTCTGGAGACCTCCCGGCGAACGGGTCCACTCTACCCCATCAGCCCGTGAAAAACCTGTTATCCCCACTCTCTGGAGCGGGTCGCAGATCCGCGCCCCGTCACTCAACGAGTCTTGAGGACGCCTGGGAGGCGATCACCCCCCAGTCTGGAGTCGGGGTCCGCCCGTGGGGGTCGAGGACGCCAGAGCCGATTTCCCGACGATTCGGCCCCGGAGATCCGGATCGGGCGGATTCAGCGCCTCGCCGCCGTCACCGAAGCCGCCAGTGGGGAGCCCTCGGGAAGGCCCGCGAGCGTCACCGCACCGTCGAGGCCGGCACCCGGATTCTCGACGAGGACGGCGTCGGGCACGGCGCTCCGCAATGATTCGTCGAAGGTCTCGCGCAGAACCTCGGACCTGAAGACGTTGCCGATCCTGGCGACCGGGGCGTCGGGGTCGGCGTCGACCATCCTCAGGCCGGTGGCCACGGATTCGGCCAGGGCGCGCCCGGCGTCGTGCGAGATGGCGGTGGCCACCGGATCCGAGCCGGCCAGCTCGGCGACGTCGCGAGCGTAGCGGGCGACCCTGCTCACCTTCTGCGGGTCGGCCTGAACCTCCAGGTAGAGCTTCGGCAGGTGGGGGAACTCCGCGGTGACCCGGTCGGTGAGATCGGTCGCCGGTCCGCGCCCGTCATAGGCGCGCAGCACGGCCTCGATGGCCCGTCTACCGATCCAGTAGCCGGATCCGGCATCCCCGAAGAGGTACCCCCAGCCGTCGACCCGAGCCACCTTCCGGGAACCGACGGCCAGCGTCACCACCCCGGTTCCGGCGGCCACGACCGCTCCGGGCTCGGGGCCCAGCGCCCCGAGATAGCTGGTCACCGAGTCGTGGGCGAGGATGAGGCCGGTCACTGCCGGGGAGACGACGAGACTGAGGACCAGATCGGCGCTGATCTCCTCGGACAGGCCAGAGGATCCGACCGCGACGGTGAGGTCGGGCACGTCGGCATCAGCTGTCCGATCAGAAGCGCCGAGCCCGGCGACGGCCCCGTCGATGATGCGGGCGAGCTGGGGCTCCAGGGAGCCGTGGGTGTAGACGGGATCGTGCTCCGACTCGCAGAGGGTCCGACCGTCGACCACGAGCCGGGCCCGCGATCCGGTCTGTCCGCAGTCGATTCCCACCAGTGCGGTCATCGTCACTCCTTCGTCGTCGAGACCGGACGTCGTCCGGATCCGGGGACGGCACATCCGGTCCGGGCATCAGCGGCGCCGCCCGATGCGTTCTCCAGACCATTTTCCCGCACCGGACCCGGTGCCGACAGGAGTCCCCCGTTACAGTCTCGCCACAGTTCCCGGCCCGCGACACCGACCCCGCCTGCACAGTCTCACCGCGCGAGCGACAAGGATGCCGAACTCGGACTCTGACCCGACCCTTTCGAGGAGGAAGCGAGCCCTGGCGAGCGGGGAGGGGTAGCCCCCTCCCCTTATCCATAGGTATCTCTGGGTCCTCTTCCCGGGACGCTGCGCGGGCCGTGCTTCCAGCTGGGCGCATTGGGCCCCTGGACGACGACCCGGGTGACGGTGCCCTCCCCCAGTCGGCTGTTGAGTTCGGCGACCAGGTTGGGTGCGATGGCGCGCAGCGAGGTGGCCCACACGGTGGAGTCGGCCTGCACCGTGAGGATGGTCTTCTCATAACCGACCGGCCAGGTGTGGCCGGCGTTGGCCGGTCCCACGAGTTCGGGCCAGCGGGCCAGCACGACGTGCAGGCTGACCTCGCGCGTCCAGCCCTTCTCGGAGACGAGCCGGTCGAAGGCCCGCCCGAGGGGGACGGGATCGCGGCGATCGGGTCCCGATCCCGACCAGGCCCAGTTGCGCCGGCCGCGGCGTCGTCCTCCTGTGCCGCGGACACCGCGCGGCGGGGGCAGCACCACCTCGGGGTCCTTGCCGGCCCGGTCGGCGTCGGTTCTGCGCCGGGGGACGCCGGCCGGGTCCCCGCGCGAGGCCCGGGCGATGATCCTGGCGAGGTCGGTGCCGGCGTCGTCGTGTCCGGCCGCCAGCTCGCGGTCGGCGTCGTCGGGCAGCTCGGAGTCCTCATCGGGGGTTTCGGGGATCCGGTCAGTCATCGCCGTCCTCCTGCACGGGACGGACGTCCCCTCCGCCGACGTGGAACCGGCGTCCGGCCAGGCGGTCGGGGACGTCGGTGCCGACGGCGGCGGTGACGAGCACCTGGTCGGCCTCGATGACCGATACCGCAAGGCGGTCCCGCCGGGTGGAGTCGAGTTCGGAGAAGACGTCGTCGAGCACCAGGACCGGTTCGACGCCGTCGGCGCGCAGCAGCTGGAAGGAGGCGAGACGCAGGGCCAGGGCCAGCGACCAGGACTCGCCGTGGGAGGCGTATCCCTTGGCGGGCATCTCGCCGACCGACAGCACGATGTCGTCGCGGTGGGGGCCGACCAGGGTGACTCCGCGGACCAGCTCGTCGCGGCGTCTGGCGGCCAGAGCGTCGAGGAACCTCTCGTGGAGCCGGGACCGGTCGACGCCGGGACGGCCGGCGTCATCAGGGGAGGCGGGTTCCTGGGAGGTGGGTTCCCAGAGGTCCGACAGGTCGATGCTGGCGCGGTAGTCGGCGGTGGCGATGTCGTTGACCGGGGCGATCTCGCGGTAGGCGCCGGAGGCGAGCGGCATGACGGCGGTAAGGGTGTCGAGGCGGGCCGAGAGGAGTTCGGCCCCGATGGTGGCGAGCTGGTCGTCCCAGATCTCCAGGGTGGCGCCGATCTCCTCGCCGGCCGTGGCGCCGCGTCCTGACAAGGATTTCAGCAGGGCGTTGCGCTGGCGCAGGACCCGTTCGTAGTCCGCCTTGACGCCGGCCATCCGGGGCCAGCGGGTGATCACCAGGCCGTCGAGGAAGGTGCGGCGGTCAGCCGGGTCGCCGCGGACGATGGCGAGGTCGTTGGGGGAGAAGACGACGCAGCGCAGCACTCCGAGGAGATCGCGGGTGCGCGGCATCGGGGCGCGGTTGATGCGGGCCCGGTTGGCGCGGTGCGAGTTGATCTCGAGTTCGAGCAGGAGGGCACGGGCGTCGTCGGTCCCGGCGCGCACGCGACCCCGGATGACGGCCTGGTCGGCACCCATCCGGATCAGCGGTGCGTCCTGGTTGACGCGGTGGGAGGAGAGGCTGGAGAGGTACTCGACGGCCTCGACGAGGTTGGTCTTGCCCTGGCCGTTGGAGCCCACGAAGGTGTTCACGCCGGGGCTCATCGGCACCTCGGCGCGCACATAGGACCGGAAATCGGTCAGGGAAAGATGCTCGACAAACATCGGGGCCAAGCCTAGACGCTGGCTCCCTCCTGATCGCCCTGTCGCATCATCCGAGCCATCCGGCGCCGTGGCGGACGGTGCAGCCGGAGGGCAGGTGGGGGTCGTCGCCGGAGCGGACGGCGTCGATGATCTCGGCTGGTTCGGCGGGGTCGTCACCGTCGAAGGACCAGCCGGATCCGGTGCCGACGATGAGGAAGGTGGGTTCGGCGCTGTCTGATGCGGCGTCATCGTGGGCCCTTCGGGGCCCGGTGACCACGGTGAGGTCCCCCTGCGCGGCGGAGCCGATGACGTTGTCGAGCTGGGAGATCAGGTCGGCCGACCCGGAGTCGCAGGCGTCGCAGCCGCATTCGGGGATCACGACGAAGTCGAGCGGGTCGGCGTCGATGCCCAGTTCGATGAAGGTCTGGCCGTCGACGTCCAAGGTCGTGACGCGCAGCGCGAGGGTGTCGGGGCGAGGGCTGCGCCAGGTGGACGTGGTGGCGGTGACGGTGGCCGAGTCATCGGGGTCGGCGGGGGTCCGGATGCGCTGGGGGACGTCGTGGTCGACGGTCACCCCGAACTGTTCGGAGAGCACCTGGGACCACGCCTGAAGACGCAGTGAGAGGACGCGGTAGCGCTCGGGGTCGGTGAACCGTCCGTACTCGGCCTCGGTGACCCGTCGCCCCTGGTGGGGATCCGGCCAGGACGGTGCGCCGAGCCCCGCATGAGCGGTGTCCACGGCCCGCCTGACTACGTCGATCGTCCTCATGCTGGGAGTGTCGCACGGCCGCTCAGCGGCTTTTTCACCACCCCGTCCACTATTTCTTGAAGTGACGTGCTATGTGACTCCGCCCCGCCGCTGGGAGACCTCGCCCCGGATGCCGACCCGGACCAGCCCCGAAGTCGGAGGCGGTCACAGACACGACCCGCCCGGGGTTCCAAGGGGTCACCGGCTGGTTCAGGACGGCAGCCTCATCAGCATGATGACGTGCTTGTAGTCGCCCTCCGACTCCCCTTCGAGATCGTTGACGCCGGTGACCAGGCAGGGCTTTCCGGGTGCGGTGAAGGAGAAGTCGACGTAGGGGGTGTCCAGGGCGCCCAGGGCGTCGCTGAGGTAGTGCGGGTTGAATCCGGCGGCCGTGATGGTCGGATCGCCGTCGACGTGATCGGTGACGGCGGCCTGAATGGCCTCGGAGGCCTGGGCCTGGTCCCCGGTGGCCGCCGACAGGGCGATGTCGTCCTCGTTGATGGTCATCCTCAGGGAGGTGTTGCGCTCGGCGACCAGGGCGACGCGGCGTACGGCGGCCATGAGTTCGTCGGTGCGCACCCGTACCGAGCGGGTGGCCTTGATATCCATCAGGTGGCGCACCTTGGGGAACTCGCCGTCGAGCAGCCGGGTGGTCATCCTGCGGCTGCCCGAGGAGCCGGTGCCCTCGAAGCCGACCAGTCCGTCTCCGGTGCTTCCCGAGGACAGGTTGACGGTGACCTCCTCGCCCGAGGTCATGGAACGGGCGGTCTCGTTGAGCACCTTGGCCGGCACCAGGGCGGTGGCCTCCAGATCGGTGGTGGTCGGGTTCCAGGTGATCTCCTTGAGGGCCATCCGGTACCGGTCGGTGGCCAGCAGGGAGAGGGTGTCGCCGTCGATCTCGACGCGGACGCCGGTGAACACGGGCAGCAGCTCGTCGCGGCCGGCCGCCACCACGACCTGGGCGACGGCCCGGGCGAAGACCTCGGCGGCGACGGTGCCGGTGGCCGCGGGCATCTCCGGCAGGGCGGGGTACTCCTCGACCGGCAGGCCTTGGAGGGTGAAGCGGGCGGATCCGCAGACCAGTTCCATCCGGGCGGGGTCGGCGCTGATCTCGACGGGCTTGGCGGGCAGCGAGCGGGCGATGTCGGCCAGCAGCTTGCCGGAGACCAGGGCCTCGCCCTCCTCATCGACCTGGGCTGGCAGCGTGATCTGTCCGGTGGTCTCGTTGTCGGAGCCCGACAGCGTCACCTCCGAGCCCTTCGCCCTGACCAGGAGCCCGGCCAGGATCGGTACGGCGGGACGATTCGGAAGGGTGCGGGCGACCCACGCGACCGCGTCGGCCATGACATCGCGTTCCAGACGGATCTTCACGTGGATCCCCTTCTTCGGGTCAGGCTTGCTGCGAGGCACCCGAAGGTGCCTGCGCCCTGATCATATCCACGATCATCCTTGTGGGTCAGCTTCCTGCACGGCCTGTCACAAGGTCGGCTTGAGGGTTGGACGCCGTGAACCTCGCCACGGCGTCATCCCTGCTCATTCGCTGGAGACGGCCTTGAGGATGTCGATCCGGGTGGCGCGCCGGGCCGGCCACACCGCGGCCAGCACGCCGACGATCGCGGCGGCGGCCAGGAAGACCAGCAGCCGCCTCCACGGCACCGACAGCACGGTGATCCCCTGATCGGCCATCAGATGCTGCAGCGCGGCTCCGAATCCGACTCCGAGGATCAGCCCGACGGTGGCCCCCAGCAGCGAGATGACCACCGATTCCAGGGTGATCATGAGACGGATCTCGCGGCGCTTGAGGGCGATGGCCCGCAGCAGCCCGATCTCCCGGGTGCGTTCGATGATGGACAGTCCCAGCGTGTTGACGATGCCCAGGACGGCGATGACGATGCTCAGCCCCAGCAGGGCGTAGATGAACACCAGGATCTGGTCGACCTGCTCGGTCTGCTGGGCGGCGTACTCGTCGACGTCCATCACCGAGACCAGCGGCGTGTCGGTGGTGGCCCTCTCCAGACCCTTCTTCACCTGGGCCGGGTCGGCGCCCGGGGAGGCGTCGACCGATACGAAGCTGAGCCTCTTGTCCAGCCCGACGGGGCTGAGGGTGGCGGTCGACGTCCAGTAGTCGGCGACGGACTGCGCGTCCCCGGAGTCGTACAGGCCCACGACGGTGAAGGAGATGAGTTTCTGCCTGCTGGGGCTGTAGCCGAGCACGGTGGACCCGACCTTCAGGTGTTTCGCGGTGGCGGTGCTGGAAGCGACGATGAGCTCGTCGGCGGCCCTGAAGGCTCGTCCGGAGGTGATCCTCTGGGGATAGATCCGGTCGATGTCGCCGGGTTTCATGGCACCGACGATGAGGTAGGCGTCGGCGTCGCCCGCACCGTGCCGGATGTCGGGGATGCTGCCGTCGGCGGGCACCTTGACGAGCGCGGTGGTGCTCATCGCGTGGACCTTGGAGACCCCGTGGACCCTGCTGACGGATTCGGCCACGGACCGGGGGAATGACCCTGACTGGCTGCCGATGACGAAGTCGCCGCGCAGGCTCTGGTGCACCGAGTCGGTGACCGAGACCTTGGCGGAGGCTCCGAAGACCGTCATCAGGGAGACCAGGGTGAGACCGATCATGAGGGCCGACGCCGTCGCGGCGGTGCGCCTGGGCTGGCGGACGGAGTTCAGTTCGGCGAGCCGCCCGACCTCCCCGAAACCGATCCGGTAGGCGCGTCCCACGAGCCAGACCACGGGCCGGCCGAGCAGCGGGGAGGCGATGGCCACACCGATCGTCACCAGCCCCATCCCGACGCCCGCCCAGACGGCGTTGTGGCCGGGATGTCCCCACAGCCCGATGACCAGCCCGAGCAACCCGAACAGGGCCATCGTCACCCCGGCCGCGGCGCGATCCCCGAGCCCCTGGGACTTCTCGACGGCGGCTCCCGTCATGGCCTCGACCGGCGGCACCTCGGTGGCCCGCTGGGCGGGCATGAGGGCGGCGATCAGGGTGACTGCCACGCCGACGACCACCGGGACGACGACCGCCCGCAGCGGCACGGTGAGCCGGGAGACTCCCATGTCGTAGCCGGCCACGGCCATGAAGTACTTGATGAGGTAGGCCACCCCGATACCGGCGACCACCCCCAGGGCCGAACCGGCCAGACCGACGATGAGTGCCTCGACGAGCACCGTGCCCCGGATCTGGCGCCGGGACGCGCCGATGGCCCGGTAGAGGGCGAGTTCGCGCGATCTCTGGGCCACCAGGATCGAGAAGGTGTTGACGATGAGGAAGGCGGCGACGACCAGGGAGATCCCGGCGAAGATCAGCAGGAAGGTGTTGACGTACTTGAGCGCGTCGTTGATCTGGGAGGTCGTCTCGTCGGCGATGGTCTGGCCGTTGGTGGCCTTGAAGTTGCCGGGGACGATGCGGTTGACCCGGCGGGCGACGTCGTCGCGGTCGGCGCCCGGGCTGGTCCGGATGCCGATGCCCGTGAAGGCGTCGGCCCCGTCGACGAACAGCTGCTGGGCACGATGCCGGCTGAAGAACAGGTAGGAGGCTCCCGCCGTGCCTCCCGAGCCCCAGGTCGCGGTGCCCACGACGGTGGCCCTGACAGTGCCTTGATCAGGGGTGATGATGCGGATCCGGTCCCCGATGCGGTATCCGGACTTCTCAAGGGTCTGGGGGTCGACGACGACCTCGGAATCGCTGGTGGGGGAGTGTCCGGACTTGAGGACGACGCCGGGCCGGCCGCCGAAGGCGGGCAGTGTGTACCAGCTGAAGCCGAGTTGAGGGGGTCCGAAGGAGGCGATCACGCGGCCGTCGCTGCCGATGGCGTGGACGCCGGTGGCCGAGACCGATCCCTGGACGTCGAGGACTCCGTCGAGACGGCGGATCTTCTGGATCAGGCCGGGATCGAGGGTGGGGGTCGAGGTCTTGGTGGCGGTACCGTCGCCGGAGCCGCTGGCGGAGTTGACGGCATTGTCGCGCGGCTGCACCTCGACGTCGGCGACGGTTCCCTTGACGATGGAGTCGAAGGATCCCTGGAGCATGGTGGTGAAGATGAACGACCCGGCGACGAAGGCGACTCCGAGCACGACCGCCAAGGTGGACAGCAGGAGTCGCAGCTTCCTGGCCCACAGCGACTTCCAGGTGGCGCGCCACATGGTCAGTGCTCCGTGGTCTCAGCGCGACCGCTGACGCCGGAACTCTGCGTGCTCGGGGGTGCGACGGGTTCGGCGTGTCGCGGCCGGCCGGCCCGGGTGTCGAGTCGGGCCATGGTGGCCAGGATGTCGTCCCGGTCCGGATCGGGCAGATCCTCGACGATCCGGCCGTCGGCGAGGAAGAGGGCGCGATCGGCGTAGGAGGCGGCGACCGGGTCGTGACTGACCATGACGATGGTCTGCCCCATCTCGTCGACGCTGGAGCGCAGGAACTCCAGCACCTCCGCAGAGGAGGTGGAGTCGAGATTGCCGGTGGGCTCGTCGGCGAAGATGATCTGCGGCCTGGTGACCAGGGCCCGGGCGCAGGCGACGCGCTGCTGCTGGCCGCCGGACAGTTCCGAAGGTTTGTGGGAGAGCCGGTCGGCCAGACCGACGGTCTCGACGACGTGCGTGAACCAGTCGGGATCGGGTTTGCGGCCGGAGATGGCCAGGGGCAGCAGGATGTTCTCGCGGGCGGTGAGGGTGGGCACCAGGTTGAAGGACTGGAAGACGAAACCGATCCGGTCTCGTCTCAGCTCGGTGAGGGCGTTGTCCTTGAGGGTCGCGATGTCGGTCTCCCCGATGAACGCCTGGCCCGCTGTGGGCCGGTCGAGGGCCGCCATGCAGTGCATGAGGGTCGACTTCCCCGAGCCCGAGGGGCCCATCACGGCGGTGAACCGGCCCTCCTCGAAGCTGACGTCAATGGCGTCCAGGGCTACGACCAACGTGTCTGCGCGACCATAGGTCTTGGTCAGTGCAGCTGCTCGGGCGGCTGGTACGGCCATCGTGATCCTCTCGTGGATGGGCACGTGTCCGGGTCAAGTCTCCTGCTCCGGACAAGAAGGATCGGTACGGGTCCCGTGAGCAGGGCTTCTGATTGCGATGAGGCGGGAGAAGGATGACGAGGCGTATCCACAAGATGTGGGGTCGGTGTCTTGGAAGACCACTAGATGTATGTATAGCCGTAGTAGTCATCACCTCTGTGGATGGTGTGGATAACTACCGTATGACCTTGTCGAAGGCGGTTTGGGGGTGTGGACAACGTCGTGGGCCGTGGTGGAGGGCGTGTGTTCCGATGTGGAGAGATCCGGCCTGTGGACAACCATCCCCCGGGAATCCACCAGTTATCCACAAGTTGTTGTGGAGGGGGCGACCTTCCGCGCTCGCCAGGACGCGGGAGACGGATTTCCCGCTCAACGGGGGTTTGCGTCGCGCTGGGGCCGGAGATGGCTGTTGAGTGGGAAATCCGGCCCGCGGCAGGGTCCGGCCCAGGAGCGGAGTTGCGCGACCGGGGTTGTTAGGGGTCGTCCCTTAGCTCTGCTTGATCCTGTTCGTGAGCTCGGAGACCTGGTTGAAGATCTGGCGACGCTCCCCCATCAGGGAGCGGATCTTCCGGTCGGCGTGCATCACCGTGGTGTGATCCTTGCCGCCGAACTCGGCGCCGATCTTGGGCAGGGAGAGATCGGTGAGCTCGCGGCACAGGTACATCGCGATCTGGCGGGCGGTGACGACGGTCTGGGTGCGCGAGGTGCCGAGCAGGTCCTCGCGGCTGATGCCGAAGTAGCCGGCGGTCTCGTTGATGATCCGTTCGGCGGTGACCGGCGAGTCCTGGCCGTCGGGCATGAGGTCCTTGAGCACGACCTCGGCCAGGGACATGTCGACGGGCTGGCGGTTGAGGCTGGCGAAGGCGGTGACCCGGATGAGGGCGCCCTCCAGCTCGCGGATATTGGTCTGGATGCGGCTGGCGATGAACTCCAGGACGTCGGGGCTGACGGTCAGGCGCTCCGAGGAGATCTTGCGCCTCAGGATGGCGATCCTGGTCTCCAGGTCCGGGGGCTGGATGTCGGTCATCAGACCCCACTCGAACCGGCTGCGCAGCCGCGGCTCGAGGGCTTCCAGGAGCTTCGGGGGCCGGTCGGAGGTCATCACGATCTGCTTCTGCGCGTTGTGAAGCGTGTTGAAGGTGTGGAAGAACTCCTCCTGGGTCTGGATCTTCTTCTCCAGGAACTGGATGTCGTCGACCAGCAGGACGTCGATGTCGCGGTAGGCGCGCCGGAACTCGTTGGCGGTGTTGGTGCCGATGGCGTTGATGAAGTCGTTGGTGAGTTCCTCGGTGGAGACGTAGCGCACCCGCACCTTGTCGTAGTAGTTGACGACGTAGTGGCCGATGGCGTGCAGCAGGTGGGTCTTGCCGAGTCCGGATCCGCCGTAGATCATCAGCGGGTTGTAGGACTTCCCGGGGGATTCGGCGACGGCGACCGCAGCTGCGTGGGCGAACCGGTTGGAGGCTCCGATGACGAAGGAGTCGAAGGTGTACTTCGGGTTGAGTCGCACCGAGCCGTTGAGATCGGCGGCCTGGTTCTCAGGGGTGCGGGGATCGAGCTGGACGACGTCGGGGTCGCCGGGATTGACCTTGGGGACGAAGCTGGACGGAGGGAGCTCCTCGTCCTGGTCATCAGGGCTGTCGGGCGCCCCCAGAGCCAACTCGAGGTCGGCGTCGATGGTGATGGCCAGGTGGATCGGCCGGCGGAAGTGGTCGGAGAGGAGCTCCTCGAGCTCGCTGCGCATCTTGGTCTCGATGCGGTCGCGGGTGAACTCGTTGGGTACCGCGATCATCGCGGTGGAGGTGTGCATGGTGACGGGCTGGCTGTTGGTGAGCCAGGCGCGGTTGGCCGGTGAGACCTTGCGGGTGATGGCGGTCCAGGCCTCGGCGAGCTCGGCCGCAGGATCTCCCGGCGTCTGGGCACTCAT